>DATMAZ010000098.1:0-16853 GCA_035559675.1 Candidatus Limnocylindria bacterium | reverse complement strand
GGGCGCGGCGTCGACGTCGTGCTCGACCCCGTGGGCGGCCCGCTCGCCGAGCAGGCGCTGCGGGCGACCGCCTGGCGCGGGCGGTTCGTCTCGGTCGGCTTCGCCTCGGGCGAGATTCCCCGCATCGCGCTCAACCTGCTCCTGCTGAAGGGCGTGCAGCTCCTCGCCTTCAACCTGGGGCCGTTCATGGCCAACGAGCCCGAGGAGATGGCGCGCAACCAGCGCGAGCTGCTCGAGCTCTTCTTCGCCGGCCGGCTGCGACCGCGCATCGACGCGGTCTACCCGCTGGCCGAGGCGGCGCGCGCGCTGGCGCACGTCGCGGAGCGCCGGGCGATCGGCAAGGTGCTGATCGTCACTTGAAGATCGAGCCGTCCCGTTCGGTGAGGCCCTGCTGCAGCGTGAGCACCGGGGTGCCGCGGTACGGCCGCGCGGCGCGCGAGGCCATGATGCCGTGGCGCTGCCGCAGCTCCCACATGCTGGCGAGCTGCCCCGAGTAGGACGCCGGCTGGCGCAGCATCCAGAGGATGCCTTCGGCCGCCACCTCGCACGGCTCCCAGTCGGAGCGGTCGGCGCCCGGCGTGTTGGCGACGAACCCTTCGGAGGCCACCGGCACGTCGATGCGGAACACGTTGCACGCGATGCGGTCGCCGCGCAGCTGGTTGGCGATGTCGACCGTGAGCCGCTCGAGCGCGATCTTCGAGACGCCGTACGACATGAGACCGGGGATGGCGGCGAGCGCGGCCATCGACGACAGGTTCACGATCGCGCCTTCGCCGGCACGCTGCATGTGGGGCACGGCTTCGCGGATGGCGACGAAGGGCGCACGCAGGTTCACCTCCATCACCAGATCGTGGCGCTTGAGCGGGATCCCGAGGTCGCCTGTGAACGTGATGGCGGCGTTGTTCACCAGCACGTCGAGGCCCCCGAAGTGCTCGACGGTGGTGGCCACCATGCGCACGACATCGGCCTCCACGGCGAGGTTCGTCGGCACGGCGATGGCCTTGCCGCCTGCGGCGCGAATGCGCGCCAGCGTGTCGTCCAGCGTGCCGGGCGTGCGCTGCGGCGCGTCTCGCGTCGACCGGGCGGCCAGCGCGACCCGGCAGCCGGCCGCCGCCAGCGCAACGGCCGTCGCCGCGCCGACGCCGCGGCTGGCGCCCGTCACCAGCGCCACCTTGCCCGCCAGATTCATCGCATCGCTCCGGGGTTCGTGGCATTAGCCGGCTTTGTGAAAGCGCGTCAAGGAACGTTGCGCACGGGCGGCGCGCTGCTGGCGCTCGCCGGCACGGCGCTGCTCGCCGGCTGCCACCGGGGCGAGCTGGTGGCGCTCGAGACGATCGCGCCCTCGGTGCGCCAGCAGATGCGCTACGCCGGCAGCGCCAACTTCGTGGGCGCCCCGATCGATGGCTACCGCGCGCCGCGCTGCTGGCTCGCCGAGCCGGCGGCACGCGCGCTCGCCGGCGCCCAGGCCGAGGCGGCGGCCGAGGGTCTGACGCTCCTCGTCTACGACTGCTACCGTCCGAAGCGCGCCGTCCGCCACTTCGTGCGCTGGGCCGCGTCGGACGATCAGGCTACCAAGGAGGACTACTATCCGCGGGTTTCCAAGCGCGAGCTGCTGCTCCACGGCTACGTCGCCGAGCCCTCCGCGCACAGCCGCGGCAGCACCGTCGACGTCACGCTGGCGCGGCCCTGCAACGGCGGCGTCGTGCCGCTCGACATGGGCACGCGGCACGATTTCTTCGACCCCAGCGCGCACTACGCGTCCACGGAGGTGACGCCGCTGCAGCGGGCGAACCGGCGCCGGCTGCGCGAGCTCATGGAGCGCCATGGCTTTCGCGCCTACGACGCGGAGTGGTGGCACTTCACGCTCGCCGACGAGCCGTACCCCGACCGCCAGTTCGACGTGCCGATCGAATGACCGTTACGGGCTCATGTTCACCAGCACGTCGAGGTGCCCGTGCGAGCGGGCCACCTGCTCGAACATCTGGCGGACCTGTGCGGGATCCGAGACGTCGGCGGCGATGGCGGCGCCTTCGAGGCTCACCGCCGCGCGCTTGGCCGCCGCGGCGTCGACGTCGTTCACGATGACGCGCGCGCGTGGCGCTCTTCGACGGCCAGCACTGGGAAGAGACCATGGCCGCCCGCCCGCTCCGGGGCGCGTGACGCTCAGGGTGCGGCGCCGAAGAGCCGCGCGAAGTTCTCGGCGAGCCGCGCCTCCACCTCGGTGACCGACACGCCCCAGAGCTCGGCCGCGTACGCCGCCGTGCCGGCCACGTCTGCGGGCTCGCTCCCGCCGTTGCGCTCCGGCCCGAGGTACGGGCAGTCGGTCTCGAGCAGCAGCCGATCACGCGGCAGCGTCTGCAGCATGCGCGTGAAGCTCTCCGAGCGCCGCGCGTTGGCGGGAATGGAGAAGTAGTGCCCGCGCTCGGCGATCTGCCGCGCGAGATTCACCTTGCCCCCGAAGCAGTGCCAGTCGACGCGCCTGACGCCGAGCTCCTCCACGATCTCCAGCGCGCGGCGCTCGCGGCGGCGGGTGTGCAGGATGACGGGCTTGTCGGCCGCGCGCGCGATGCGGAGGAGCCGCCGGAAGACCGCCTCCTGCTTCTCCCACAGCGCTTCCGGCACCCAGTGTCCGTCGAGGCCGATCTCGCCGATCGCGAACGCCTCGCCGGCGTGCGCCTCCACCCAGGCGACGCCCTCGTCGGCGGTGACGGGGGCCGAGTCGCGGTAGTACTCGTTGCCCGTCGCCTTCAGCTCGGCGAGCACCGTGTCGACCGGGTAGAAGCCGTACGCCGGCCGCACGAGCGGCTCGCGCGCGGCGAGCGCCTTGATGGCGGCGTTGTCGGCGGGATTGAGCCCGTTCGCGATCACGGTGGTGACGCCCGCGGCGCGTGCACGGGCGACCACGGTCTCGAGCCGCGCCGCGAGGGCGGGGTGCGTCACGTGCGCGTGGACGTCGGCCAGCCCCATCAGAGTCCCCTACTGGTCAAGCGCCCGGCTGGGGTGCCACAATCGCCGCACCCGGGGGGGGTGCACCATGGTGGTACGGATCTTTCTCGCCGCAATGGCCATCGTGTGGTTGCCGTACGGACTCTACTGTTTCCTCGATCCGAACGCACTGCGCACGCTGGCGGGGGTGACGGCGACCACGCCGACCGCCATGACGGAGCTGCGGGCGATGTACGGCGGGCTGCAGTCGGCGGTAGGCACGCTGGCGCTGCTGGGCACCGTCCGCCACGATCTCGAGCGATGCGCGCTGGTCACGCTGGCGACGCTGCTGCCCGGGCTCGCCGCGGCTCGGCTGCTCGGGCTCGTGCTCGACCACTCGTGGTCCGCCTACACGGCGATGGGCCTGGCCTTCGAGATCACGGGCTCGCTGGTGACGATCCCGTTGCTCCGCCGCCGGTGAGCGGGCTCTACCTCGCGTACGGATCCAACCTGGCATCCGCTCCGGCTCACGGCGCGGGCGCCGTCGTGCACGGCGCGCTCTACCGGATCGAGGCGGCGGACTTTGCCGGGCGCGACGCTGCCGAGCCGGGCTACGAACGGCTGCCGGTGCAGGTGCTCGCGGACGGCGGGACCGTCGAGGCCGTCACCTACCGCGCCTGGCCGGACCGCGTGGACGCGAGCTTGCGGCCGTATCGCTGGTACGTCGAGCTCGTGGTGCTGGGCGCCCGTCATCACGCCCTGCCGGCGGAGTACGTGGCGGCGCTGCAGCGCGTCCCGGTGGTGGACGACGCCGACCCCGAGCGTGCGGCCGCCATGGAGGCGCTCTGCCGCCGTCTTGGAGCGTGCGTGCCCTGAGGCCGGCGCCGCCGGGGCACAGGGGACGTCGAGGCCGGGAGAGGGCCTTCCTTGCCTCGCCCCGCCGCCTCCGACTATGTCGCGGACTCGGGAGGCGAGCCATGGCGACACCCACCGTGAAACCCTGGACGCCGGCGCAGGAGCGCCTGGGCAGCGTGGTCATCCGCTACATGTCGCGCGCCAACAAGTGGATCTATCGCGCCACGGGCGGACGGCTCGGCGGCAAATTCTTCGGTGCGCCGGTCATGTTCCTCACCACGATCGGCCGAAAGTCGGGCGAGCCGCGTACGGTGCCGCTGCTCGGTCTCGCGGAGGGCGACACGCTGGTGACCGTGGCGTCGAAGGGCGGCATGTCCCACCACCCGATGTGGTACCGGAATCTGACCGCCAATCCGGCGGTCGAGGTGGAGTTCGAGGGGCGCAAGCGCGCCATGACCGCGCGCACGGCGACGCCGGAGGAGAAGCGCGCCTGGTGGCCCAAGCTGGTGGCGATGTACCCCGACTACGCCGCCTACCAGGCGCGCACCGAGCGCGACATCCCCGTGGTCATCCTGACGCCGCGGGCGAGCTGAGGCGGCGCGCCGCCGCTCAGCGGCGGTGGCGCACGACGGCCAGCGCTTCCCGCGCGACCAGCAGCGCTTCCTTCGCCACGGCGAGCGCCTCTTCGGCCTTGAGCATGGCGTCGTTCGTCGCTGCCGGCGGTCCCTCGACGCGCTCGGACAGCTCGACCAGGCGCTGCTCGCAGCGTTCCAGCGCCGCGTAGAGCGCGTCGCGGTCGGCGGTGAAGCGCGCGAAGAGACTGCTCAGCACCTTCGGGCTGATCGCGGCGGGATCCGTCTTGTTGGGCATGGCGTCGCTCACCTCGGGGGCGCGGCCGCCTCGGCGCCGAAGGTACGCTCCAGCATGCGCCGGACGCGCAGCACGAGCTGCTCGCGCTGCAGCGGCTTCACCAGGTAGTCGTCGACGCCCGCCTCGAAGGCGCGCGTCAGGTGCTCTTCGTCGCCCATGGCGGTCAGCATGAGGATCGGCACGAACGCGGTGGCCTCGTGGGCGCGCAGCCGCCGGCACGTCTCGACACCGTCCATCTCGGGCATCTGGAGATCCATGATGACCACGTCGGGGCGCTCGAGCGCTGCGAGCTCGAGCGCCTCGGCGCCGTTTTGCGCCGTGACGACGGACAACCCGAGCCCGGCGCGCTCCAGCGTGGTGCGTACCAGGTGTCGCAGGTCGACGTTGTCGTCGACCACCAGCGCCTTGTAGGTCCGCGGCGGCCCGCTCGGCGTTGCTTCGTCGCTGTTGCGCGCGCCGCAGTAGGGGCACGTCGCCCACTCGCTGTTGAGCGGTTTCTTGCAGCCAAGACAGCGCGACTGCAGCCGGGCGCTGCAGCGCGGGCAGACCGCGAACTCCTCCTCGACCTCGTGCCCGCACTTGTGACAGCGGAGCACGCCCTCGCCGATCTGCACCACGCGCGCCACCTCGTCCACGGTGGTGACGCCGTCGCGCAGCTTCGCCACCGCGTCGTCGAGGAGCAGCCGCATGCCCTCCTGGCGCGCGCGCTGGCGGATGGCGCTCTCGCTGCCGGTCGCCTCCACGATCTTGGCGATGGCGGGCGTGAGCGCCAGCGTCTCGTAGACGCCAATGCGCCCGTCGAAACCCGTCTGCCGGCAGGCGGGGCAGCCGCGGCCGCGGCGCGCGCCCGCGGCCGCCTCGCGGAGCGCGGGGAACTGCTGCAGCAGCGTCTCGTCGGGCACCTCGGGCACCGCGCACTTCGCGCATGCGCGGCGGACGAGCCGTTGCGCGATCACCAAATGGAGCGACGAGGCGACGACGTAGGGCTCGACGCCGAGGTCGATCAGGCGGGTGACGGTGGCGGCGGCGTCGTTGGTGTGCAGCGTGCTCAGCACGAGATGCCCCGTCTGCGCCGCCTGGAAGGCGATGCGCGCCGTCTCGGCATCGCGGATCTCGCCGACCAGGATCACGTCCGGATCCTGACGGAGCACCGAGCGCAGCACGCCCGCGAAGGTGAGGCCCTGCTTTTCGTTGACCTCCACCTGGTTGATGCCCTTCAGCCGGTACTCGATCGGGTTCTCGAGCGTGATGATGTTGCGCGCCACGGAGTGCAGCTCGCGGATGACGGCGTAGAGCGTGGTGGTCTTCCCGCTGCCGGTGGGGCCCGTCACCAGGATCATGCCCTCGGGACGCCGCGCGGCCTGGCGGAGCCGGGCGAGATCGTGTTCGGAGAAGCCGAGCTCCTCCAGCGAGCGCGCGCCACCGCCCGCGTCGAGCTGCCGGAGCGTCACCTTCTCGCCGTACTGCGTCGGGAGACTCGAGACGCGGAAGTCGATCACGCGCCCGTGGAAGCGCACCTTGGTACGTCCGTCCTGGGGTACCCGGCGCTCGGCGATGTCGAGGCGCGCCATGATCTTGAAGCGGCCGATGAGATGCGGCTGCACCCACTTGGGCAACCGGAAGCCCTCTTCGAGCACGCCGTCGATGCGGTAGCGGATCACTACCGCGTCCTGCGTCGGCTCGACGTGGATGTCGCTGGCGCCGCTCTTGGCCGCGCGCACGAGGATCATTTCCGCGAGCTTCACGACCGGGGGCAGCTCGGTGCCCGACTGGATGTCGCGTAGCTCGAGGCCGTCGTCGT
Organism: Candidatus Limnocylindria bacterium; assembly: GCA_035559675.1. Classification (GTDB taxonomy): domain Bacteria; phylum Desulfobacterota; class Binatia; order DP-6; family DP-6; genus DATMAZ01. Next base: position 10,402 of record DATMAZ010000098.1, on the reverse strand, counting down.
GCAGCTCGCTCAGCTGGCCGTCGGCCGGCGCCTGGCTCAAGAACTCGTCGAGCGCCTCGTCCATCCGGTACCAGTTGCGCAGCGCCCACTGGATCTGGGTGCGCGTCGTGACGATCAGCTGGACGCGCCGTCCGGTCGCGAACTCGACCGCCTTGATGGCTTCGACGTCGAGTGGATTGGCGGTGGCGATCTCGATCGTCTGCTCGTCGACGCGCACCGGGATGATCTCGTACTTGGCCGCCAGCGACTCCTTCAGCACCGCCAGCGCGCGCGGGTCGATCTCGGCGCTCTCGAGATCGATCAACCGGAGCCGGAGACTCGCGGCCAGCAGCTCCGCCAGCTCGAGCTCGCGCACCAGCCCTTCGCGCTCGAGCATCTCGAAGACCGAGATGGCGCCGGCGCGCGCGGCCTCCTCGAGGCGCACGGCGGCGTCGCCCTGCAGCCGCCCCTTCTTGGCGAGAAAGCGGAGCAGGGCACGCGGGCCGTTGCCGGGCTGGGACTGCTCCCGCATCGCCTGCCTTTTCGGCAGTTTCGTCGCAAAGGTTGAGGGAGCGGCCGCCCGCGCGGCCGGCCACGAGGCCTATTCGGCCGCCGGCACCCTGCAGCAGTCGGAGTTTTGGCTCGTCAGGGCTTGAACGGGCGCAGCGACCACCAGGGGTACACGTCGGGCATGTCCTGGCTCGGGCGCATGGTAAAGCGGGCGGGGCGCTTTTCCAGGAACGCCGTCACGCCCTCGCGCGCGTCGGGGGAGCGGCCCATCTCGTAAATGAGCTTCGAGTCGATGCGGTGGGCTTCCATCGGGTGGTCGGCCCCCAGCATGCGCCACAGCAAGGCGCGGGAGAGGGCGACGGAGACGGCCGACGTGTTGTCGGCGATTTCGCGGGCGAGCGCGCGCGCCGCCCCGAGCAGCTCCTCGGGCGCCACGACGCGCGAGACGAGGCCGCCGGCCAGGGCCTCATCTGGGCCGAAGATGCGGCCTGTGTAGACCCACTCGGCGGCGCGACTGATGCCCACCACGCGCGGGAGGAACCAGCTGCTGCACGCCTCGGGCACGATGCCCCGGCGGGTGAACACCAGGCCGAACTTCGCCGCGCTCGACGCGATGCGGACGTCCATCGGCAGCGTCATGGTGACGCCCACGCCGACGGCCGGGCCGTTCACGGCGGCGATCACCGGCTTCTGCGACTCGAAGATGCGCAGCACCGCCTGGCCGCCGCCGTCGCGGTGCTCGTCGCGCGTCTCGCGCGCCGAGTTGTCGAAGGTCCTGCCGCCCTCGCCCAGGTCGGCGCCGGCGCAGAACGCGCGGCCGGCCCCGGTCACGATGACGGCACGGACGGCGTCGTCGGCGTCGGTTTGGTCGAACGCCGCGATGAGCTCGTGCATCATCGTCCACGTGAACGCGTTCAAGCGCTCCGGACGATTGAGCGTCAGGGTGGCGACGCCGCCCTCGACGGCGAGCTCGAGCGTCTCGAAGGCCATGGTCAGGCGGCCGGCCGCAGCTCGAAGTCGAGGTACTCGCCGCTGCCGCCGTCGTCGAGCGTCACCGTGTAGCGGCAGGCGCCGTTGGTGCCGAACACCGTCTCCGCGACCACCGTGCCGCGCTGCCCGCCGGGCAGCACGACGCGGTCACCGATCTTCACACGACCCGCGGGCGGCTGCATGGCTCAGGCGATCTCAGCCGCAGCCGCCGACAGCGCTTCGCCGCGCTCGGTGCGCGCCGTGAGCACGATCGTGCCGCCGCCCACGTCCCACATATCGGTCGTGATGGTCTCGCCGGGAAAGACCACGCCCGAGAAGCGCACTTCCAGGCTCTTCAGCCGCGCGGGATCGTTCCCGCAGAAGGCCGCCAGCACGGCGCGCCCCGCGTGGCCGTAGGTGCAGAGTCCGTGCAGGATCGGCATGTCGAAGCCGGCGAGCTTGGCGAAGTCGGGATCGGCGTGCAGCGGGTTGTAGTCGCCGGAGAGGCGGTAGATGAGCGCCTGCTGCGGGAGCGTCGCGTACGACACGCTCTTGTCCGGCGGGCGGTCGGGCGGGACGTTGCGCGGGCCGCTCGGGCCGCGCTCGCCGCCGAAGCCGCCTTCGCCGCGCACGAAGATCGAGGCCGTGTTGTGGAACAGCAGCGTGCCCTTCTCGTTCACCGTGTCGGTCTCGACCACCGCCACCGCGCCTTTCCCCTTGTCGTAGACCGCCGTCACGGTGGGCGTGGTGGTGAGCGTGCCGCGCGTGGGGATGGGCGCCTTCAGCGCGATCGCCTGCTCCCCGTGCAGCACCATGGCGGGATTCACCTTGAGGGCGCCGCCGAGCTGCATCATGGCCGGAAACGAGGCGATCACGGCGAACGTGGGCAGGACCCGCAAGTCCTTCTCGTACGTGAACTGCAGGTCGTCGCGTCCACAGCCGACGCCGAGCGCGTAGAGCATCACGTCGCGTTCGGTGTACGTGTACGTGACCGGATCGAGCTTCTTGCCGACGTACGAGAGATCGATGGGCATCACGGTTTCCTCGCCCGATTGACGGGCAACGTCAAGGGGCCGTATCACGTGCGCCGCATGAGCGACGCACGCACCGCGATCGTCACCGGCGCGTCCAGCGGTATCGGCGAAGCGACGGCACGGGCGCTGGCGGGCCTCGGCATGCGCGTGGTGCTGGCGGCGCGCCGGCGCGAGCGCCTCGCGCAGCTCGCGGCCGAGCTCGAGCGCGCCGGTGCCGCCGTGCTGGTGCAGCCAACCGACGTGCGTCGCGAGGCGGACGTCCTGGCGCTGTTCGATGCCACCCGGGCGCGCTTCGGCGGCGTCGACGTGTTGGTGAACAACGCTGGTCTCGGGCTGGCCGCGCCGATCGCGAGCGGCGAGACCGAGCGCTGGCGCACGATGCTCGAGGTGAACGTGCTCGGGCTCTGCATCGCCTCCCGCGAGGCCATCCGGGACATGCAGCGGCGCGGCGTCGCCGGCCACGTCGTGCACGTGTCGTCGATGGCCGGCCACCGCGTGCCGGGCATCGAGTCCGCCGTCTACTCCGGCACCAAGTTCGCCGTGCGCGCCATCGCGGAGGGCATGCGCCAGGAGCTGCGCGCCATGCGGAGCCCGATCCGCGTCTCGTGCGTCTCGCCGGGCTACGTCGAGACCGAATTCGCCGAGGTCTTCTCCGGCTCGAAGGAGGCCGCGCAGCAGACGTACGCGCGGCTCAAGGTCCTGGAGGCGCGCGACGTCGCCGAGGCGATCCGCTGGATCGTCACGCAGCCGCCCCACGTCGAGGTGCACGACATCCTCGTGCGGCCCACCGACCAGCGGAACTGACGGTCAGACCTCGCGGTAACGCGGGCCGCGCGCGCGCACGGGGGCCAGCAGCTCGAGGTCGTTCGGCGCCATCTCGTAGCCGCGGGGATGCGGCGGCCGCGGCTCGAAGCCGAGCGCCGCCAGCACGCGGGGATGCTGGTAGTAGGCGACGTAGGTGTGGAAGGCGAGCGTCGGCATGAGGGCCGGATGCGCCGCCACCAGCCCGTCCAGCAGCGCGTGTTGCTGCTCGGGCGACAGCTCGGCGAAGCCGCGGCCGTGGCGCTCGCGCGCCGCCGCCTCGGCGGCCTCGAGCGCCGGCACGACGGCCAGCTCCATCTCGGGCGCGCGCTGCATGGCGGCGATCACGTGCTCCGCCATGCCGAGCACCCCCGCGCCGGGAAGCCGCCCGTCGGCGCTCGGTGGGATCACGTGGTCGAGGAGGGCAGCGAGCGTGCGGGCGTGCGCGTCGGTCATGGCGGCGACGCCAGGTCAGCACGCGCGGGCCGGCTCGCGCAAGCCCGGCGCGCGACGCCGTTGAACACCCGCGCGTTTTTCAGTAGTCGGCTGGCGCCGTTCGTGCCCGTGTGCCCGAAGTGCGGGCGGGCGAGCTGGCGGCCGTGCCTCACCCGGGCCGAGGAGGTCGGCGAGCGCTATCTGGCGGCGGTGCATCGGGCCTGCGGTCGGGAGACCGCCGCCGGGTCGGGTGATCGGGCTCAGTCGAACAGGTTCGCCAGGTTCCGCTTGATCCGGTCGGTGACGTAGAGCGCCAGCGCCTGGATCGTATTGGTCGGGTTCACCGCCGCCGCGGTGACGAAGATGCTGCCGTCGACGATGAAGAGGTTGTTCACGTCGTGTGCCCGGCCCCACTCGTTCACGACCGACCTCTCGGGGTCCGTCCCCATGCGCGCCGTGCCCATGAGATGCCAGCCCGCGAACGGCAGCGGCGCGTCGACGATGGTCGCGATGGCACCCGCCGCCTCGAGCACCTCGCGGCCACGCGCCATCGCGTGCTCCAGCATGGCGCGGCTGTTGTCGCTCAGCCGGTAGGTGATCTTCGGCGCCGGAATGCCATCGGAGTCGGTGAGTTCCGGGTCGAGCGTCACCTGGTTCGTCTCCTCCGGCAGGTCCTCGCAGATGGCGACCATGCCGGCGGTGCGATTCGAGAGCTCGGCATAGGCGCGATGATGCTCCGGGCCCCACGGGATGCGGCCGCAGCCCATGCCCCAGAGCGCCGTGTACACCGGTCCGAAACCGCGCAGGATCTCGAACGAGTAGCCGCGCACGAAGCCGCGCGCGCGGTCGGTCTCGTAGAACTCCTGGCTCATGATGCAGCACCCGGTCGGCCCCTTGTGGCCGTCGAGCGGGCGGTCGAACACGCCGGTCACCATGCCGTACGGATGGAACATCAGGTTCTTGCCGACCAGCCCGCTGCGGTTGGCGAGCCCGTCGGGGAAGTGCTTCGAGCGGGAGTTGAGGAGCAGTCGCGGCGTACCGATGCCGTTGCACGCGACGATCACCACGTGGGCGCGCTGCCGCCGCTCGTTGCCGTCGGCGTCGTAGTAGATGACGCCGTCCGCCATGCCGTGCTGATCGACCGTGATCTCGCGGACCCGCGCGCGCGTTTGCAGCCGCACGCCGCGGCGGAGCGCCGGCGGCCAGTACGTGAGGTCCGTGCTGGCTTTCGCGCCCTGCGCGCAGCCCGTGAGGCAGGTGCCGGCGTTGATGCACGGCGCGCGGCCCTCCCACGGCTCGGTTGCGATCGCGCTGTCCGACGGCCACCAGTGCCAGCCGAGCCGGTTGAAGCCGCGCGCCAGCGTCTCGCCGAGCGTGCCGAGCGCCACCGGCGGCAGCGGCACCGTCTTCGGCGGATAGGCGGGATCGCCGGCCAGGCCGGAGACGCCCATCATGCGCGCGTTCACGTCGTAGTAGGGCTCGAGCGTCCGGTAGTCGAGCGGCCAGTCGTCGGCCACGCCGTCGAGCGAGCGCACGCGGAAGTCCGACGGGTGGAAGCGCGGGAAGTGCGCCGCATAGAGGATGGTGCTCCCGCCCACCGCGTTGAACATCGAGGCGTGGATGGGCGACTCGGCGTCGTTCACCGGATAGTCTTCGCGCCGCCGGCGCGCGTTCGGCGAGAAGGCGAAGTCGCCGAACAGGCCCGCCGATTCCCAGTCGTCGCGGAGCCCGGGGTACGCGTCCGGCTTCATCCAGTCGCCCTGCTCGAGGCACAGGATGTTCATGCGGGTGTCCGACAGGCTCCAGGCCACCGCCGCTCCGGCGGCGCCGGCGCCGATGATGAGCACGTCGACCGGCTCGTCGCGCGTCATGGCAGCCACACCGCCGCCCAGGTCTCCGTCAGCACGTCGCCGTCGTGCTCGAGGTACGCACGCAGCTCGACGGGCTCGGCGTCCTTCGGCGTGACGCGGAAGGCCAGCCGCCAGCCGCCGGTGACGGGGTTCTTGTAGACGTGCTCGTCGTGGAGCCGGGCGCCGTTGCCGGCGGTCACCACGGCCCGCGGCGGGTCGTCGGCGGCAAGCGCCTGCAACGCCGGACTGTCGAAGTCGATCACGTAGCGGTAGCCGTCGCGCGGCGTGTCCACCGTGCCGCGGTCGCGGCGGGTGGCCAGCGCGCGTCCCCCGGGCGGCCGGCCGGGATCGTTCATGTACCAGGTGAGCGTATAGGCGTAGGCGAGCGAGCCGCCCGGCGCCGGCGGCCGCGCCGGCACCCAGTACGCCACGATGTTGTCGAGCTTCTCGTCGGCGGTGGGAATCTCCACCAGTTCCACGCGGCCCTCGCCCCAGTCGCCGCGCGGCTCCACCCACGCGCTCGGCCGAAGCTCCGAGCGCGTCTCGATGTCCTGGTAGTTGGCGAAGTCGCGGTCGCGCTGCACGAGTCCGAAGCCGCGCGGGGTCTTCGTCTGGAAGCCGGCGGCGTTGATGCGGGTCGGGTTGTCGAGCGGCCGCCAGAGCCACTCGCCGCTCGCGAAGTGAATGAGGAGACCGTCGGAGTCGTGGACCTCGGGGCGGAAGTCGTCGAAGCAGCGCGTCGTGTTCTCCCCGAAGAAGAACATGCTGGTGAGCGGCGCCAGCCCGAGCTTGCGGCCGGCCGCGCGCGGGAAGAGCCGCACGTCCACGTCCATCCTGGTCTGCTCGCCCGGCATGAGGTCGAACCGGTATGCCCCGCTGGCGGTCGGGCTGTCGAGTAGCGCGTAGAGGACGAGGTGGCGGTCCGCGGGCGCGGGCTTCACCAGCCAGAACTCGATGAAGCGCGGGAACTCCTCGCCGCCCGGCTCGACCGTGTCGATCGCGAGCCCGCGCGCCGAAAGCCCGTAGACGTTGTCGCGGCCGAGCGCGCGGAAGTAGCTGGCGCCGAGAAACACCGCCACCTCGTCGTAGTAGTCGGGGGTGCGGATCGGAAAGTGGATGCGAATTCCCGCGTAGCCGATGTCGCGCGGGATGCGGTCGGCGAAGTCGTTCTTGCCGTAGTCGAACAGCGCGGGGTCGAAGGCCAGCGGGTGCACCCCGGTATCGTCCACCACGTTCACCCGCACCGTGCGGTCGAAGTAGAGGCCCGGATGAAAGAGCTGCACCTGGAACGGCAGGCGTTCCGTGCGCCACAGCGCCTCCGCCGGCCGGAAACGGATGTCGCGCCACTGGTCGTACGTCATAGAGCCCTCGAGCATCCACGCCGGCACGTGCGTCTGCCGATCGCGGTACGGCTCGCGCGCGATCCGTTCGGCCTCGCGCGCGACGTCGTCGAGCCCGAAGGCGGCGGCGCGGCTGGCCCACGCCAGCAGCAGGACGGCGGCGGCCCACCTCATCGTCCGATCCCGAACCGCGCCAGAAAGGCGCGCATGCGCGCCCACATCGGCTCGAGGACCTCGGTGAGCTGGTGGCCCGCGTCGTAGACCACCAGCTCGCGCTGCGGCCGCTTGGCGGCGAACGCCTCGACCGCGGCGAGCGGCACGGCGTCGTCGAAGCGGCCCGCGATCACCAGCGCCGGCGCCTCGGGATCGGGCTCGTCGGGGTAGCGGCGCGCGTCGTCGAGCAGCTCGACCGACAGCAGCTCCTCCCGCTCGCGGCCGTAGTGCATGACCGGCATCACGCCGTGACGCCGCCAGTGGGCCATCACCTCGGGCCCGAGCTGCGCTTCCCAGCGGGGCGCGAAGGCGAACGCCGGGGCCAGCAGCACCAGCGCGCGGACGCGCTCCGGGTGCCGCGCGGCGACCAGCGCGGCCAGGTAGCCGCCGAGGCTCGAGCCCATGAGGATCGCGGGCTCCCCGTCGAGCAGGCGCTCGGCGATGGCGAGCTGGCTCGTGATCGTCTGGTGCGTGAAGTCGGGCGCCAGGTCGGGGATCGAGAGCTCGTAGCCGAGCTCGGCCAGCCGGCTGCGCACGAGCTGCGCCTTGGTGCTGCTCGGCCCGGACGCGAAGCCGTGGAAGTAGGCAAGCATGCCGCGACAACGTCGCCTCGGGCGCGGGCGAGGTCAAGCGCGGCGATGGAGGCCGCACGGCCCGCGTGCTAGCGTGACGGCACGTCATGACGGCCACCGCCAACGACGGGGTGCGGCTGCGCGCCGCGCTCGCCTCGCTGGGCGTCGGCATCGTGCTCCTCGGCGGCAAGTACGTGGGCTACGTGTACACGGGCTCGGCCGCCGTGCTCTCCGACGCGCTCGAGTCGATCATCAACGTGGTGGCGGCGATCTTTCTCCTGGCCACCGTCGTGTTCGCCGGCCGGCCGCGGGACCGCGACCACCCGTACGGGCACGGCAAGATCGAGTACTTCAGCGCCGTCTTCGAGGGGGGCCTCATCTCCTTCGCCGCGCTGCTGATCGCCTGGTACGCCGTGATGGACCTGCTGCGCGGCCCGGCCGTGCGGCAGGTCGAGCTCGGGATGCTGATCACGCTCGTGTGCGGGCTCGGCAATGCCGCGCTCGGCTGGTATCTGATCCGCACCGGACGGCGCGAGCAGTCGATCGGGCTCGTGGCCGACGGCCATCACGTCCTCTCCGACTTCTGGACCAGCGCCGGCGTGGTCGTCGGGCTGCTGCTGGTGCGCGTGACCGGCTTCGTCTGGCTCGATCCGCTCACCGCCATCGTGGTCGCCGTCAACCTCGCGGTGACGGGCGGCCGCCTCGTGCGCAACGCCGCGGGCGGGCTGCTCGACGAGGAGGACACGCGGCTGCTCAGCGAGCTGGTGCGCGCCTTCGAGAGCCGCCGCGATCCGGGCTTGATTCGCATCCACAGTCTGCGCGCCATCCGCGCCGGCCGCTTCACGCACGTGGACGCGCATCTGATCGTGCCCGAGTACTGGACGGTGGAGCAGGCGCACCGCATGGTCGACGCCTTCGAGCAGCGCGTGCTCGACTCGTGCTCGGTCGAGGGCGAGATCGCCTTCCACACCGATCCCTGCGCCCGCGCGCTCTGCCGGCTCTGCGAGATGCCCGACTGCCCCGTCCGTCAGGCGCCGCTGGAGACGCGCCCGCCGCTCACAATCGACGAGGCGCGGCTCTCGGATGCGCAGTTCTGGAAGCGCCACGGCGTGGAGCTGGGTCCCGACCTCTCGCGCCAGACGGCCTGACGCGCGCTCGCGCGGCGCGGTGGTTGCGCGGCGGGGGCGGCGCGCGCTTCTATGCGGCCATGCACGCGACCCGCACCATCTACTTCGCGGCGCTCGCCGTGGCGCTGCTGGCCGGCCCCCGCCCGGCGGCCGCCGCGGCCGCGACGCCGACCGTGGAGGGGCCGATCACCGGCAACGGGGCGCCGCTGCTCGTCGGCAGCACGCTCTTTCCACTCGCCGACATCGGCTACGAGCAGGAGGAGTTCTTTATCGGCGGCACCGCCACCGCCTACGCCTCGGCCGCGCCGCTCACCGCCGACGGGCGCTGGACCGTGACGCCGGCGGAGACGGCGCCGTACAAGACGCGCATCCTCGTCTATCGGCCGATCGACGACGAGCGCTTCAACGGCACCGTGCTGGTCGAGTGGTTCAACGTGAGCGGCGGGCTCGAGGCGAACCCGGACTGGATCAGCGCCCACACCGAGATGGTGCGCGCGGGCATGATCTGGGTCGGCGTGTCCGCGCAGCATCGCGGCGTGGAAGGCGGCGGCACGGGCGGCGTGCTCAACATCGCGCTCAAGACGGCCAACCCGGCCCGTTACGGCACCTTGTCGCACCCGGGCGACAGCTTCTCGTTCGACATCTATTCGCAGGCGGGACAGGCGCTGCGGCTGTCGCCGGAGACCAATCCGCTGGGCGATCTGCCGATCGAGCGCATCATCGCGATCGGCGAATCGCAGTCGGCGGCGCGGCTCACCACCTACATCAACGCCGTGCACCCGCTCGTCGAGGTGTACGACGGCTTTCTGGTGCACAGCCGCGGCGGCACCGGCGCGCCGCTCACGCAGAGCCCGCTGCCCAGCGTCCTCGCACCGTCTCCCACCCTCATCCGGACCGACCTCACCGTGCCGGTGCTCACCTTCCAGACCGAAACGGACAACACGATCCTCGGCTATTTCGCGGCGCGCCAGGCGGACACCAAGTATTTCCGGCTCTGGGAAGTAGCCGGTACGGCACACGCCGACACCTACACGCTGCTCACCGGCATGCGTGACAAGGGCGACTCGCCGGACGTCGTGGCGGTCGAGGAGGTCTCGGCGCCCATCCCCGGCCTCATCGAGTGCGATCGGCCGGTCAACGCCGGCCCGCAGCACTGGGTGCTGAATGCCGCCGTGGCCGCGCTCGAGCGCTGGGTCCGGACCGGCAAGCCGCCCCGCAAGGCGAAGCGTCTCGAGATGACCGACGAGCCCGCGTTCGTCCGCGACGGGCACGGCAACGCGCGCGGCGGCATCCGCACGCCGTGGGTCGACGCGCCGATCGCGACGCTGTCCGGGGAGGGCCAGAGCGGGGAGGGATTCTGCGGCATCTTCGGCACCACGATGCTGTTCGACCAGGCGACGCTCACCGCGCTCTATCCGAGCCGGCGGGCGTTCGTGAAACGTTACACGCGCTCGATGAAGCGCGCGCTCAAGCGCGGCTTTCTTCGCCGCCCCGACACGAAGCTCATGCGCGCCTGGCTGGCGACGACCACGATTCCCGACTGAGGCTCACGGCGCGTCGTCGGGCGGCGCG
>DATMAZ010000097.1:0-9799 GCA_035559675.1 Candidatus Limnocylindria bacterium | reverse complement strand
GGGGACGGTCTACCGCCTCTCCGGCGGGCGTGCGACGCGCGCGCTCGAAAAGTTCTACGTCGACCAGCACTTCCTGTACTTCGACCCCGATACGCTCACCGGCGCGCTCGGCCGCGCGGGGCTCGAGCCGCTCGAGATGCGGCGCGAGCTCACCGATCTCCGCCGGCTCAGCCTGGCGGCGCCCGTGCGGCTCGGACTGCAGGCGCTCTTCCTGGTCGCGCGGCTCACGGGTCTCGAGAACCGGCTCTTCGCGGTGGCGCGGGCGGCGGCGGCGCCGCCGGCGGGCGCGTCAGGACGTTGACGCACCGGCCGAGCGGCGCGGCGCTGCTTGAGCCCGCCGGCCGCTCTTGCGAGAATCCGACGACGGTGACGACCCCGCGGCTCTCCATCCTGGTGCCGGTCTACAACGAGGTGGGCACCGTGAAGACGCTGCTCGAGCGCGTCATGGCGGTGCCGATCCCGAAGGAGATCATCGTGGTCGACGACTGCTCGCGCGACGGCACGCGCGACGTGCTGAGCGAGCTCGCGGCCTCGGTGCCGGACACCGACATGAACCGCCTGCGCGTCTTCATGCACGAGCGGAACCAGGGCAAGGGCGCGGCGGTCCGCACCGCCGTCGCGCACGCGCGCGGCGAGATCACCATCATCCAGGACGCCGACCTCGAGTACGATCCGAACGAGTACCCGAAGCTGATCCAGCCGATCCTCGACGGCCACGCCGACGTGGTGTTCGGCTCGCGCTTCAGCGGCAGCCCCCGGCGCGTGCTCATGTTCTGGCACACGGTGGCGAACCGCTTCCTCACGTTGCTGTCGAACATGTGCACGAACTTGAACCTCACCGACATGGAGACGTGCTACAAGGTCTTTCGCACCGAGATTCTGCAGCGCATCCCCATTCGGTCGAACCGCTTCGGGCTCGAGCCGGAACTCACGGCCAAGGTGGCACGGCTCCGCTGCCGGGTCTACGAGGTGCCGATCTCGTACCACGGCCGGCAGTACGCCGAGGGTAAGAAAATCGGGTGGAAGGACGCCATCTCGGCGGTGTGGACTATCCTGCGCTTCCGCATCGTGGCCGACATCGGGCGCGAGGACGCCGGCTTCACCACGCTGCGCCGCGTGGAGGGCCTCCACCGTTACAACCGCTTCATGTGGAACCTGCTCGAGCCGTTCGTCGGCCGCCGCATCCTCGAGATCGGCTCCGGCACCGGGCTCATGACGCGGTATCTCGCGGCGCGCGGCCAGCTCACGGCCACCGACCTCGACGCCGAGTACGTGGAGCTGCTCGCGCGCACGTTCGCCGGCAACCCCAACGTGGAGGTGCGGCAGCTCGACCTCGCGACGCTCGGCAACAACGGCGCCGTCGGCCGTGGCTACGACACGGTCATCTGCTCGAACGTGCTCGAACACATCGAGGACGACGCGCGCGCGCTCGCCGCGATGCGCGACGTGCTCGCTCCCGGCGGCCGGGTCGTGCTCGTCGTGCCGGCGCTGAAGGCGCTCTACGGCGAGATCGACCGCGCCATCCACCACCACCGCCGCTACTCGCGCGAGGAGATCACGGAGAAGCTGCGCGGCGCCGGGCTCCAGGTGGAGCATGTGAGCGCGTTCAACATGCTCGGCGTCCCGGGCTGGTGGCTCAACTCGGTCGTGCTCCGCCGCAAGGCCGTGCCCGGCATCCAGGCGCGCATCAACGACCGGCTGGTCCCGCTGCTCCGGCTCGAGCGCCTGTTCGGGCCGCCGGTCGGGATGTCGCTGCTCGCCGTCGGTCGCGTCCCGGCTCGCTGACGCGCCGGGACGTTGCATGAGGTCGCGGCGAGCCGTCTAACGGCGCGCAATGCAGCGCCTCGTCCGCTATCTCGGCCGCTATCGCGCGCGGCTCGCGTGGGGGATCGGGTGTCTGGTGGCGGCCACGAGCCTCACGATGGCCGTGCCCTGGCTCAACAAGCAGGTGGTCGACGCCATCGCGCACGACGCGGGCATGCGGCGGGTGGCGGGGCTGGTGGCGGTCATCATCGGCGTCGCCGTGGTGCAAGCCGTCGTGCGCACGTTTTCGCGCTTCGTCATCTTCAATGTCGGCCGCGACGTCGAGTTCGACCTCCGCAACGACCTGTTCGCGCACCTCGAGCGGCTGCCGCTCGCCTTCTATCAGGAGCGGCAGACCGGCGACCTGATGTCGCGGCTCGTGAACGACGTGAACGCCGTCCGCATGCTGCTCGGGCCCGGCATCCTGAACTTCATCAACACGCCCGTCTACTACGCCTACGGCCTCGCCATCATGCTGTCGATCGATTGGCGGCTCACGCTGGCGACGCTGGCCGTCTATCCGCTCACCCTCGGGATCGTGAAGCGGACGAGCCGGCTGCTGATGGAGCGCACGCTGCGCGTGCAGGAGGGGCTGGCGGAGCTCTCGGCCCGCGCGCAGGAGAACCTGGCCGGCATCCACGTGGTGAAGGCGTACGCCTGCGAGGGGCGGGAGGTGGAGGATTTCCGCGAGCGCAACCGCCGCTTCCAGGTGACCAACATGCGGCTCGCGGAGGTGCGGAGCCTGATCGGGCCCGTGATGAACGTGGTGGGCGGTGTGAGCACGCTCGTGGTGCTCTGGATGGGCGGCACGCGCGTCATGGCGGGCACGCTCTCGGTGGGCGACATCGTGGCCTTCATCGGCTACCTCTACCTGCTGGCCTGGCCGACCATGGCGCTCGGCTGGATGCTCTCGGTACTGCAGCGCGGGCGCGCCGCCATGCGCCGGCTCGACGAGCTGTTCGCCGTCGAGCCCGCCATCGCCGACGCCCCCGGGGCGACCGCGCCGGCCGAGGTCCGGGGGGAGATCGCATTCCGGGACGTGACGTTCCGCCACGGGTCGCGCGGCGCCGGCGCACCGACGCTCGACGGTGTCAGCTTCACGGTGCCGGCCGGGGCGACGGTCGCGGTCGTGGGACGCACCGGCGCGGGCAAGACGACGCTCGTGCAGCTCGCCGTGCGGCTGTTCGACGTGGACGGTGGCGCCGTGCTGCTCGACGGCCGCGACGTGCGCACGCTCCCGCTCGGCTGGCTGCGCCGGCAGGTGGGCCTCGTGCCGCAGGACCCGTTTCTCTTCTCCCGCACCATTCGCGAGAACGTCGCCTTCGCGCTCGACGGGGCGGCGGCGGCGGACGAGGCCGCCGCGGAGCGCGTCGCCTGGGCCGTGGAGGCGGCCGGCCTCGCCCGCGACGTGGCGGACATGCCCGACGGCCTCGACACGCTGGTCGGCGAGCGCGGGGTGACGCTCTCCGGCGGCCAGAAGCAGCGCACGACGCTGGCGCGCGTGATCGCCGCGGCCCCGCGGGTGCTCATCCTGGACGACGCGCTCTCCAGTGTCGACACCGAGACGGAGCGGCGGATCCTCGAGCGGCTGCACGGCTTTCTCCGCGAGCGCACCACGATCGTCGTCGCCCACCGGCTCACCACCGTGCAGGACGCCGACCTGATCGTGGTCCTCGACGAGGGCCGGGTGGTCGAGAGCGGGGACCACGCGGCGCTGCTGGCGCGCGGCGGACTCTACGCGGACCTCTTCCAGCGCCAGGTGCTGGAGGGCGAGCTGGAGGCGGTGTGACGGCGACGCTCGACGAGCAGGAGCTCGGCAAGGCGTACGACACCGCGCTCGTGCGGCGTCTCTGGACGTTCGTGCGCCCGTATCGCCGCATCTTCTGGACCGCGCTGCTGCTGTCCCCCGTAAACCAGTTCTGCACGCTCGTGCAGCCGGTGCTGGTGAAGATCGGGCTCGATCGCTATGTCGCGATGCACGACGCGGCGGGGCTGCGTCTGGTGGCGCTCGTGTTCGCCGCCGCCATCGTGGGGGAGTTCGCGTCGTACTACTGGCAGCAGTACTTCACGATGCTGGTGGCGCAGCGCAGCCTGGCCGACCTGCGCGTCGCCACCTTCGCCCACCTCCAGCGCCTGCCCATGCGCTTCTACGACCGCACGCCGGTCGGCCGCGTGGTCTCGCGGGTCACCAGCGACGTCGACGTGCTGAACGAGATGTTCGCCGCGGGCGCGATGACGATTCTCCTCGACGGCCTCAAGCTCGCCGGTATCGTCGCCTTCATGGTGGCGATCGACTGGCGGCTGGCGCTCGTCAGCCTGGCGCTGCTGCCTGCGATGGTGGTGGCCGTCGACTACTTCCGGCGGATGGCGCGGCGGACGTACCGGCAGATCCGCGAGCGGATCGCCCACATCAACGGCTATCTGCAGGAAGCGATCACCGGCATGGCGGTCGTGCAGCTCTCGGCGCGCGAGGCGCGCGCCTACACGGAGTTCCGCACGCTCAACGGCGCCTACCGCGACGCCAACCACCTCTCGAACAAGCTGGAAGCGGCGCTCTTCTCGATCGTCGAGGCCGCGAGCACGGTGTCGGTGGCGCTGCTGCTGCTGCGCGGCGCCGGGCTGCACGCGCGGGGCGCGATCGAGCTGGGCACGATCGTGGCCTTCATCCAGTACATCCAGCAATTCTTCGTGCCCATCCGGGACTTCAGCGCCAAGTACGCCGTCATGCAGTCGGCGATGACGGCGGCCGAGCGCATCTTCGGGCTGCTCGACCTGGAGCCCGAGCCGGCGCCCGCCGAGCCGCGCGAGCCGGCCGTCGTGCACGGCGCCATCGAGTTCGACCACGTGTGGTTCGCCTACCGCGGCGAGGACTGGGTGCTGCGCGACGTCTCGTTCATGATCGCCCCGGGCGAGCACGTGGCGCTCGTGGGCGCCACGGGCTCCGGCAAGACCACCATCATCAAGCTGCTCTCCCGGCTCTACGACGTGCAGCGGGGCGCGATCCGGGTGGACGGCGTCGACGTGCGCGACTGGGACCCGCAGCAGCTCCGCCGGCGCATCGCGGTCGTGCTCCAGGACGTGTTCCTCTTCCAGGGCACCGTCGAGCAGAACCTCACGCTCGGCGATCCGGCGATCGACCGCGCGCGCGTCGAGCGGGCCGTGCGGCAGGTGAACGCTGGGCGCTTCGTCGCCGCACTCGGCGGTTACGACGCGCCGCTGCGCGAGCGCGGCTCGAACCTGTCCACCGGGCAGCGGCAGTTGCTCGCCTTCGCCCGCGCGCTGGCGCACGCGCCGTCGGTGCTCGTGCTCGACGAGGCGACCTCCAGCGTCGATCCCGAGACCGAGGCGCTCATCCAGGACGCGCTGGCGAAGCTGCTCGAGGGTCGCACCGCGGTCGTGATCGCGCACCGGCTGTCCACCATCGAGCACGCCGACCGCATCTTCGTGATGCACAAGGGCGAGCTGCGGGAGCGCGGCACGCACGCCGAGCTACTGGCGCGCGGCGGGCTCTACGCGCGGCTCTACGCGTTGCAGTACGCGCCGGCGCAGCCGGTCGTGGAAGTCGGGCGGGGGCTCGCCGGCTGACGGCGCCGCCGCGCGCGGCGCGCGGCGGCCGGACCTCGACGGGACGGTGCGAGGGTTCTCTCAGGGGCGCGTGCGGAGGCTGGCGGGCGGGGGACGTCGGAGGTAGAACCGAGGCGTGCCCGACGAGTCGAGCGGCTTCCCGGTGGCACGCTGCGCGCCCTGTGGGCGCGACGTGCTGCTGCACGTCGTCCTCGACGTGGGCGACGTGGAGCGCGTCCACTGCGTCGCCTGCGACGCCGAGATCGATCCCCTCGAGGTCCGGTGGGTCGCGGAAGCGGGGCTGGCCGAGCTTGGCTATGCGGTCGACCCTGAGGTAGGAACGACCGGCTGCGGGCGGCCCGGGTGCGGAGGGGGACGATGCGGTATCGCATTCGGGACGGCACCCGCGGTCTCGATCAACGCTTCGCGAGGAGGAACGGAACCATGACCGAGCGCGTACGGGAGATCTTGAGCTGGTACGGGAGCGACAACCCCGGCACGCTCACCAACCTGGCGCGACTGATGAACACCGGCCGGCTGGCCGGCACCGGCAAGTTCGTGATCCTGCCGGTCGATCAGGGCTTCGAGCACGGGCCGGCGCGCTCGTTTGCGAAGAACCCCGACGGCTACGACCCGCGCTACCACTTCCGCCTCGCCATCGACGCGGGCTGCAACGCCTACGCGGCGCCGCTCGGCTTCCTCGAGGCCGGCGCCGCCGAGTTCGCCGGCGAGATTCCGCTCATCTTGAAGCTCAACAACTCCGATTCGCTCTACACGGGCACCGACCCGTGCCCGGCGCTCACGGGCAGCGTCGACGAGGCGCTGCGGCTCGGCTGTGCGGCCATCGGGTTCACGATCTACCCGGCGTCGGCGGCGCGCAACCAGATGTACGCGCAGATCCGCGAGCTCACCGAGGAGGCCAAGCGCAAAGGGCTGGCCGTGGTCGTGTGGTCGTACCCGCGCGGGTCGGGCATCTCGAAGGAGGGCGAGACCGCCATCGACGTGTGCGCCTACGCGGCGCAGATCGCCTGCCAGCTCGGTGCGCACATCGTGAAGATCAAGCCGCCGACGGCGCACATCGAGCAGGCGGCCGCCAAGAAGGTTTACGAGAGCGAGAAGATCAAGATCGACACCCTGGCCGACCGCGTCCGCCACGTCGTGCAGGCCGCCTTCGGCGGGCGCCGCATCGTGATCTTCTCGGGCGGCGAGGCCAAGGGCAACGAGGCGGTCTTCGAGGAGATCCGCGCCATCCGCGACGGCGGAGGCTTCGGCTCCATCATCGGGCGGAACTCGTTCCAGCGTCCGAAGCGCGAGGCGCTCGCCTTCCTCGGCACGGTGATGGACATCTACCTCGGCAAGGTCAAGTAAATGAGCCTCGAGACGCTGTCCCGGGACTTCCTGCGCGTGTGCGAAGAGGCGGCCGTCGAGGCCGCCCGGACCATGGGGCAGGGCAAGCGGAAGCACTCCGACCACGTGGCCGTCGAGGCCATGCGCAAGGCGATGGACCGGCTGCCGATGCGCGGCGTCGTGGTGATCGGCGAGGGCGAGCGCGACGAGGCGCCCATGCTGTTCATCGGCGAGAAGGTCGGCTCCGGCGGCGACGGCGCGCCCGAGGTGGACATCGCGGTCGACCCGCTCGAGGGCACGAACCTCTGTGCCACCGGCGCGCCGGGCGCCATTGCCGTGCTGGCGGCGGCGAACAAGGGCGGGCTGCTCCACGCGCCCGACTGCTACATGGAGAAGATCATCGTCGGCCCCGCGGCGCGCAACGCCATCGACATCGACGCCCCGCCGGCCGACAACCTGAAGGCCATCGCGCGCTCGCTCGGCCGGGACGTGGACGACCTCGTGGTGATCGTGCTCGACCGGCCGCGCCACGAGCAGCTGATCGCCGACATCCGCAAGGCGGGGGCCCGCATCAAGCTCATCTCCGACGGCGACCTCTCGGCCGGCATCTCGGCCGCGGTCCGCGGCACCAACGTTCATGCCGTCATGGGCATCGGCGGTGCGCCCGAGGGCGTGCTCGCCGCGGCGGCGCTGCGCTGTCTCAACGGCGGCATGCAGGGCCGGCTGGTGCTCACCAAGGAAGGCGCCGAGAAGGAGAAGCAGATCGAGCGCATGCGCCAGATGGGCATCACCGACTTGAAGCGCGTCTACACCGAGCGCGATCTGGCGCCCGGCCCCGAGATCCTCTTCGTGGCGAGCGGGGTCACCGACGGCGCCTTCATGCGCGGCGTGCGCTTCTTCGGCGGCGGGCACCGGGTGAGCTCGCTCATCATGTCGCGCGCCGAGCGGCTGATCCGCTTCGTCGACAGCGTTCACACCGAAGAGGGCGCGGACATCGTCGTCGAGTTCTGACACGCCGGCCCCGGCGGCGCCTCACGGTGCGCCGGCGCGCCGCCGGCGTCGCGCGCTCGGCGCCGGCATCGCGCTCGCGACCGCGCTCACCTTTGCGCCGGCGCTCGCCTGCGGCTTCGTCTGGGACGACGCCTTCAACTTTTTCGGCAGCGCGGACTATCGGGGCTTCTCCCCGCGCCAGCTGCGCTGGATGTTCACCAGCGCGCACATGGGCCACTATCATCCGCTCACCTGGCTCTCGTGGGCGCTGGACCACCGGCTCTGGGGCACGGATCCGTGGGGCTGGCATCTCACCAGCGTGGTCCTGCACGCGGCGAACGCGGTGCTGGTTTCCGCGCTACTCGAGGCGCTGCTCGTGCGCGCGCGGGTCGGCGGCGCCGCCACGGTGCGCGTTGCAGCCGCCGCGGGCGCGCTCGTCTGGGCGCTGCATCCCCAGCGCGTCGAGCCGGTCGTCTGGGTGACCGAGCGGCGCGACGTCCTCTCGGGCGGTCTCTACCTCGTGGCCGTGCTGGCGTATCTCCGCGCCCACGCCGGCGCCGAGCTCCGCCGGGGGTGGTGGGCGGCGTCGCTGGTGGCCTGCGCGCTCTCGCTGCTGGCCAAGGCGTGGGCCATGACGCTGCCCGTCGTGCTGCTGGTGCTCGACGCGTATCCGCTGCGGCGCACCGATCGCTCGGGCTGGCGGCGGCTGGTCGTGGAGAAGGTCCCGTACGCGGTGCTCGCGGCGGCCAGCGCCGCCGCCGCCGCGTACGCGCAGCGCACGGCCGGCGCCATGCTGTCACTCGAGGACCTCGGGCTGGGCGCGCGGCTGGTGCAGGCGCTTTACGGGCCGGCGTTCTACGTCTGGAAGGCCGTGGCGCCGGTCGGTCTCTCGCCGCTCTATCCGATCGAGAGCTTCCGGGCGGACGCGCCGGCCGTGCTCGCCGCGGCTGCGGCGGCGCTGCTGGTGACCGTGGCCGTGGTGGCCGGACGGCGGCGCTGGCCGGCGGCGGCCGCCGCCTGGATCTCGTACCTCCTCGTGCTCGCGCCGGTGCTCGGCCTCGCCCAAAGCGGCATGCAGTTCGCCGCCGACCGCTACACCTACCTGGCGACCATCCCGTTGATCGCGCTCGTCGCCGGCGGCGTCGTGCGCTGGCTCGAAGCGCGTCCGGGCCACGCGGCGGGGGTGCTGCCTGCCGCGGCGGCCGCCGCCATCGCGCTGGCCCTGGCGACGCGCGCGCTCATCCCGGTCTGGACGGACGACCACACGCTCTGGTCGCGTGTGGTGGCGATGTACCCCGCCAGCCACAACGCCTGGCACAACCTCGGGCTCGGCAGGCTGTCGGCCGGGGATCGCGGCGGGCTCGCCGATCTCGATCGCGCCATTGCGCTCGCCCCCGACTTCGCGCCCGCCTTCAACTCCCGGGGCGCGGTGCGGGAAGCCGCCGGCGACCTCGCCGGGGCGCGCGCCGACCTCGACCGCGCCATCGCGCTCGCGCCGACGTGGCCGGATCCGTACAACAACCGGGGCAACGTGCGGCTCGCGGCCGGCGACGTGGCGGGCGCGATCGACGACTACGACCGGGTGCTCGAGATGGCGCCGAACCATCTGCGCGCGCGCTTCAACCGCGCGCTCGCCCGCGAGCGGCAGGGCGACATGGCCGGGGGCCTCGCCGACCTCGCCGCACTGCTCGCCGCCGCGCCCGACTACGCCCACGGCTACGCGACGCGCGTGCGCTTTCGCGCCGCGCTCGGCGACTTCACCGGCGCGCTCGCCGACTGCGACACGGCATTGCGGCTGCTGCCGCCCGGATCCCGCGACGCCGAGATCGTGGCCGGCTATCGCCGCACGCTGGAGGCGCGGCTGGCGGCCGATCAGCGGAAGTAGTGCCAGCTCTCGCCCGGCTCGAGCACGACCACGGCCTCCGGCGCGATGCCGGCCGCCTGCGCCGCGCGCCGGAAGCGCTCGACGGGGTCGCGGGCGAAGGTGAGGAGCGGGAAGAAGCCCGCGGCGCCGTAGGCGCACGGGATGATGCGGCGCGCGCCGAGCTGCGCCGCGGCCGCGGCGGCTGCCTCGGGGCTCGTGCCGGTGGCCATG
>DATMAZ010000096.1:0-7278 GCA_035559675.1 Candidatus Limnocylindria bacterium | reverse complement strand
GCCGCGCGCTTGCGGCCGACGCGCCCGCGGCGCGCGCCCTCGACGCGCTCGCCGCGCGCTTGCTCGCACGGAGGCCGGCCCGCCCGACGGGCGCGGCGCAGTTCTTCTTCCAGAGCCTCATCGCCCAGGGGAGGGCAGCGTGATGTCCGCCACCGCCTCAGGACCTTCACTGCGCCTGCGCAACCGGCGCGCTCCGGCGTCGAAGCTACGGGCAGAGATCGACCGCGAAGAGGTGCTCCGGCGCTACCTGCCGCTCGTGCGTCGCGTGGTGCAGCGCATCGCGTCCCGCAAGCCGCCCCACATCGAGCTCGACGACCTGGTGTCGTGGGGCATCGTCGGGCTGCTCGACGCCATGGACAAGTACGATCCGCGCAAGGAGGCGCTCTTCTCCACCTACGCGCAGTTCCGCATTCGCGGCGCGATCCTCGATCACCTGCGCTCGCTCGACTGGGTGCCGCGCAGCGTGCGCCAGAAGGCGGCGGTGATCGAGAAGGCGTGCCGGCAGCTCGAGGGCCGGCTCGGCCGGCCGCCGACGGAGGAGGAGATCGCGGCCCACATCGGGCTTCCGTTGCGCGCCTATCAGGAGATGGTCGGCAAGGTCGGCGAGATGAGCTTGTTCAGCCTGGAGGACGTCGGCTTCGGCGCCGGCGACGAGCGGCTGCTGCGCGAGGGGCTCGACGACGTCGCCGACGATCCGGCCGCGGCCATGCTCTCGAGCGAGCGTGTCACGTTGCTCGCCGAGGCGATTCGCCGGCTCCCCGAGCGCGAGCAGACCGTGATCTCGCTCTACTACCAGGAGCAGCTCACCATGAAGGAGGTGGGCGGCGTGCTCGGGCTCACCGAGTCGCGCGTCTCGCAGCTCCATTCCCAGGCCATGGTCCGTCTCCGCCTGCACCTCCGCGGCCGGCTGCTGCCGGAAGAAGCGGATGGCCCCGGCGTTTAAAGCGAACCTGGGGATCTGCCGACACTCAAGGCGGGGGGCCGTCCCCCGGCACCATGAGAATCGGCAACCGGATCGTGCTCTCGGCCCCGCGCCCGGCCGGCGTGGGCGTGCCGGCACGCCGCCTGGCTGCCGCCAAGCTCCTGGCCACGCTCAACGCCTGCCGCGACTGGGCCCCGGACGCCGAGCGGTCAGCCCGCATCGATGCGCTCAGAAGTGCTGTCAAATCAGGCACTTATCGAATAGATTACGAGCGAACCGCCCGGACCATGCTGGGCGAGATCATCGGTGAGGCGCTGACGTAGCGTCGAGAAAGGCAGGAGCCAGACGATGCTCGTACTCACGCGCAAGATCGGCGAGCGCATCAGGATCGGGGATACGGTCATCGTCCGGGTGCTCGAGGTGCGCGGCTCGCAGGTGCGGCTCGGTGTCGAGGCGCCCGCGGAGGTCCGCATCTACCGCGAGGAGATCTACCATCCCGAGCGCGAGGCCGACCGCATGACCGACAAGCCGGCCGTGTGCCAGGCCAACGGCGCGGCCGACAAGCCAGCCGCCGACGTCGCTCCCCTGGCCGAGGGGTCGACGAAATTGACTGGGCGCCGCACAAGTTTGTCCTGATCCGGCGGCCGCATGGCCAGGCGTTTGACGCGGCGCGCTGTCAACAAATCCATCGGTTTGTCAGGTGCTTGTCGACGACACACGGCCAGCCATCCGACAGGCGTGGCGTTCGGCTTGCGTCTTGCTCCAGGGGGTGCCGAGGACATTCCAACCAGGGGGTGGGGGATGAGCGGCACGGAAGAACAGAGCAGCACCTGCACGCAACCGGTCGAGTTCGCGGGCATCGTCGGACAGCACCCGAAGATGCAGGCCATCTTCGAGGTCATCCGCCGGGTGGCGCCGACGAACACCACGGTGCTCATCACCGGCGAGAGCGGCACGGGCAAGGAGCTGGTCGCCGCCGCGCTCCACAAGCTTTCCGGGCGCGCGGCCGCGCGTTTTGTGCCGGTGCACTGCGGCGCCATTCCAGAGGAGCTCCTCGAGAGCGAGATGTTCGGGCACGAGCGCGGGGCGTTCACGGGCGCGGTGGCGAGCCGCGTCGGGCGCTTCAAGCTGGCCGACGGCGGGACGATCTTCCTCGACGAGATCGGCGAGATGAGCCCGAAGCTCCAGGTGAAGCTGCTGCGCGTGCTGGAGGACGGGCGCTTCGAGCCGGTCGGCGGCACGACCACGCAGGAGGTCGACGTGCGCATCATCGCGGCGACCAACCGCACGCTCGAGAAGGCCGTCGCCTCGCGCGAGTTCCGCGAGGACCTCTACTACCGGCTCCGCGTGGTGCCCATCGAGGTGCCGCCGCTGCGCGAGCGGCGCCAGGACATCGCGCTGCTGATCGAGCACACGCTGGACGGGCTCGCCAACCAGGGGCTGCGGCGGTTCACGGTGGCGCCGGACGCGCTCGCCATCTTCGAGCGCTACGCCTGGCCGGGCAACGTGCGCGAGCTGCGCAACCTGCTCGAGCAGCTCGTCGTGCTCGGACGGCCCGAGGGCGTGATCGAGGCGTCGGACCTGCCGCCGCACCTCACCATGCCGGTGGATCTCGGGACAGCCAATGCGGCGCCCTGGCAGTTCGGCGAGGCGGGGATCGACTTCTACCGCGAGATCGAGGCGATCGAGGATCGCATGATCGCGCAGGCGCTGCGCCTCTCCGGCGGCAACAAGAAGGAGGCCGCCCGGCTGCTGCGTCTGAACCGCACCACCTTGCTCGAGAAGCTCAAGCGCAAGCGCCAGCTCGGCAGCCCGCTGGCCGCGCTGCTCGGCGAGCCGCGGCGTCCCGCCCGGCCGATGCCGGCCGACGATCCGCTCGGCGTTCCACCGGCGCTCGGCGTGGCCTAGGCGTGCGGTACGGCGCACCCGCCATGTGGACCTCCCATAACCGGGTGCGCCGGCCCCCTCGCTTTCGACTCGCAGGGTCGCGGGCTATTCTGCTCGCGAGGGGCGGAGGTGGAGCGATGGTAGTGCGAGCGGTCCGGTCGACGATCTTGGCGCTGGCGCTGGCCGCGTTGCCGGCGAGCCAGGCCGGAGCTTTCACGATGGCCGAGCAGCTCGCGACCACCGGCACCGCGGGCACGTTGGCGCGCACCAGCGCGCCGAGCGCGTCGCGCACCATCGGGTCCGTCAAGAGCAAGCTCGGCGCCAGCACGCCGAAGCTGACGAGCGTGCGCCAGCCCGGTGCGGCCGGCGCCGGCACCGGCAAGGGGCGCTCCAGCACGCGCTCGAGCTCCGGCACGGGATGGGGCGACTCTACCAAGGGCTGGTCCAAGAGCGGCGGCGGCGGCAAGAACGGCAAGAGCTGGCAGGGGCGGTCGAACGCCTGGCCGCAGGCCGAAGGCTGGGGCGGCAAGTCGTCGCGCTCGAAGGCCTGGGTGCAGCACGGCGGCGGCAGCTGGATGCGGCCCGGGAAAAAGAAGGGCTGAGCGCGCTCAGGCGCCGGTGAAACGCGCCGGCCGCTTCTCGACGAAGGCGCGCATCGCCTCTCGCAGGTCCTCGCTGTCGAGAAAGGCCGCGTTCCAGGTGGCGACGAACGCGAGGCCGTCCTCGACGCTCTTGCCCTCGCAGTAGCGCAGCACGCGCTTGGTGCCCTGCACGGCGAGCGGCGAGTTCTCAGCCATCCGGCCCGCCATGGCCCGCGCGGCGGCGACGGTCGCCTCGGCGTCGGGATGGACGGCGTTCACGAGCCCGATCGCGCAGGCACGCTCGGCGCCGAAGTCGTCGCCGGTGAGCGCCAGCTCGGCGGCGAGCCCGCGGCCGACGATGCCTGGGAGACGCTGCAGCGTGCCGACGTCGGCCACGATCGCGATGCGGGTCTCGCGGATCGAGAAGACCGCGTCGGCGGCGGCGAGCCGGACGTCGCAGGCGGTGATGAGATCGACGCCGCCGCCGAGGCAGTAGCCATGCACGGCCGCGAGCACGGGCTTCGGGCAATCGGCCACCGACGTGATCGACCGCTGGAGACGCTCGATCTGGGCGAGCTGGCGCATGCGCCTGGCGACGCCGCTGGTCCCACCGCCGTCGCCGCCGCCGGCGATGCCCGCCATGGCCGTGAGATCGAGCCCCGTGGTGAAGTGCTGGCCGCGGCCGGCCACCACGATGGCGCGCACGGCGTCGTCGGCGGAGAGCTCCGCCATCGCCTGCGGCAGCTCCGCCCAGAAGGCGGGGCCCATGGCGTTCCGCCGGGCCGGGTTGCTCAGCCAGAGTGTGGCCACGTGGCCGTCGCGCTCGATCTCGAAGACGGTGTACGCCATGCCGGGCTCTGTACTCGCCCGCGGCCGTTGTGTCGACGCCACGCGGCCGCTAGCGTCACGGCGCATGCCGGCGCGTCCCCACGACGCCACCGATCGGGTGATCCGCTCGCGGCTGCGCGAGCCGGTGAACTTCGCCGACCTCACCGAGCATCGCACCATGCGGCTGACCGCGATCCAGCACTACACCGCCCGGGCGCACTTCGCGCCCTGGCACCGGGTGCTCGGGCGGCCGGACTTCGCCGGGCTCACGGGCCTGTTCTCGCCGCTGGTGTACGTCGAGCTCGACGTCCACGAGGTTCCGCTCGAGCTGGCGAGCAAGGTCGCCGTCATCGGCGAGACGCACCTCGCGCGCACGGTCGACGCGAGCGGGGCGACGCGCCAGCTCGTGCGCGAGGGCCGTCATCGCGTGGAGACGCTCGACGGCCGGCTCGTCGCCCGCGCCCGGCTGGTGAACGTGTTCACGCGCTACGATCCCGACCCCGCGCGCCGGCGCGTCACGGCATTTCCGCCCGAAACGGGTCTCGGGATCCCACAGCGCACCACGTCGTTTCCCACGGTCGACGCGCTGGTGCCCGCGCACGGCCCGCCGGTGGACACCGAGACCGACACCCACGTCTGGCACTTCGGACAGACCGATCCCAACCGCCACGTGAACGGCGTCGAGTACCTGCGCGTCATGGAGACGTACCTCGCCGACGTGCTGGCGCGCCGCGGCGGCGACCTCGCTCGCCTCTATGCGGCCCGGGCGCGCATGGTATATCGCAAGCCGTGCTTTCGCGGAGAGGGATACCGCCGCGCGGCCTACTTCGCCGGCGAGGCGCCGCTCGCGCTGGTGGGCGCCTTCTACAAGGCCGGCGATGAGGCGGCGGCGCGGCCGGCGGCGGTGGTCGAAGTGACGTACCGCCAGCACGACGGGACGATGTGACCCATGCGGCTCGACGGCGTGCGGGTGTTCGTGCCCGACTGTCCCGCAGCGCTGGAGGCCTACACGCGGCTGCTCGGCATGTCCCCCGCTCGGGTGGACGACGATCTCTGGCGCTTCCAGCTCGAGCGCGGGGCGGTGGAGCTCACGGCGGGCGAGGGGGCCGAGCCGCACCTCGCGGTGCTGTTCGCGGCCGAGCGCGGCGACGATCTCGGCGCCTGGCCGCAGGACCACGGCGGGCTCGACGTGCTGGTGGTCTCCGAGCTGCCGCCGCCGCCGCTCCCAGCCGGCGCCGGCATCTCGGCGATCGACCACGTGGTGGTCAGCACGTCCGACCCGGAGCGCGCGGTGGCGCACTGGCGCGACCGGCTGGGGCTTCGCCTGGCGCTCGACCAAACGTTCGCGGAGCGCGGGGTCCGGCTGCTCTTCTTCCGCAGCGGCGGCCTCACGCTCGAGTACGCGTACTCTCTCGAGGGAGCCGACCAGAGCGCGGACGATCGGGTCTACGGCGTGAGCTATCGCGTCGGCGACCTCCGCGCCGTGCGGGCGCGGCTCCTGGCGGCCGGCATCGAGGTCACCGAGCCGCGCGCCGGCATGAAGGCCGGCACGACCGTGGCGACGGTGCGCTCCGGCACCGCGGGCGTCCCCACGCTGCTCATCCAGCAGCCGCCTCGTGCGTGACGGGCGGCGTTGGGCATGAGCGCGACCGGCGTGCTAGACGGCTCGGCGCATGAGTGAGTTCGGCATCGACCTGGCCGGCGTGGTCGACGGGGTGGCGTGGATCGTCATTCGCAACCCGGCCCGTCACAACGCGCTGCGGCTCGAGATGTGGCAGGCGCTCCCCGAGGTGGTGGCGGCGGTCGGCGCCGATCCGGCGGTGCGCGTCTGCGTGCTGCGCGGCTACGGCAACGAAGCCTTCGCCTCGGGCGCCGACATCTCGGAGTTCGAAGAGCACCGCAAGGACGCGCGCTCGGCGGCCGCCTACGAGGCGGTCACCAACCGCGCGTTCACCGCCTTGCTCGAGTTCGAGAAGCCGCTGCTGGCGATGATCCACGGGCACTGCATGGGCGGCGGGCTGGCGGTGTCGCTCTGCGCCGACGTGCGGCTCGCGTCCGCCGACGCGCGCTTCGCGCTGCCGGCCGCCCGGCTCGGCGTCGGCTACCACGCGAGCGGTGTCGCCCGCATCGTCGACGTGGTGGGTCCGGCCGCCGCCGCGGAGATCTTCTTCGCGGCGCTGCAGTACACGGCCGACGAGGCGCTGCGCATGGGGCTCGTGAACCGCGTGCTCCCGAAAGAAGACCTCGAAGGCTTCACGCGCGCCTACGCCACCGCGATGGCCAGCAACGCGCCGCTCACGCAGCGCGCCGCCAAGCGGGCGATCCGCGCCGCGCTCCGCGGCACGCAGGCCGAGGAGGCCGCGGCGCTCGAGCGCATGATCGCCGCCTGCTTCGAGAGCCAGGACTACGCCGAGGGCGTGCGCGCGTTTCTCGAGAAGCGCAAGCCGCGCTTCACGGGCCACTGAGGGCGCCGGCCGCTCACCAGGTGTGTCCGCCGCCGTTCGGCGAGAGCACCTGCCCGGTGACGTAGCCCGCCTCCGGCGACACCAGGTAGGCGCAGGCCGCGGCGATGTCCTCCGGCTGCCCGATGCGGCGCACCGGCAGCTCGGCCGCCTGCGTGGCGCGGATGGCCTCGGGCATGCGCGAGCGCACGAGCAGCGGCGTGTCCACGAGACCGGGTGCGATGGCGTTCACGGTGACGCCGTGCACACCCACCTCGGTGGCGAGTGCCCGCGTGAAGCCGACGAGCGCGGCCTTGGCGGCGGCGTAATGGGTGAGCGCCGGGGCGCCCTTCAGCCCGCCCACCGAGGACACGTTCACGATCCGGCCCCAGCCCGCCGCCACCATGTCGGGCAGCGCCGCCTTCGTGCAGTGGAAGGCGCCCTTCACGTGCACGGCGAACATGCGGTCCCACTCCGCCTCCTCGAGCGTTTTGAACGGGAAGAAGCTGCAGACGCCCGCATTGTTCACCAGCACGTGGAGCGGGCCGAGCGCGCTCTGCACGCGCGCCACCGCGTCGCGCACGGCGGCGCCCGCGGACACGTCCGCCGCCACCGCGAG
>DATMAZ010000095.1:0-3645 GCA_035559675.1 Candidatus Limnocylindria bacterium | reverse complement strand
GCTCGTCAAGGAGCTGCAGGGCGGTGACGCGCAGGTCATCGTCACGACGGGCGGCACCGGGATCACGTCGCGCGACAGCACCTACGAGGCCGTCGCCGATCTGCTCGAGAAGCGGCTCGACGGCTTCGGCGAGCTGTTCCGGATGCTGAGCTTCCAGGAGATCGGCGCCGCGGCGATGCTGACGCGCGCCTGCGCCGGCGTGGCCCGCGGCAAGGCGATCTTCGTGCTGCCCGGCTCGGAGGCGGCCGTCCGCCTGGCGATGACACGCTTGATCCTGCCCGAGCTCGGCCACATCGTGCGCGAGCTGTCGCGCTAGCCGGCGGGCGGCGAGCGGCGGGAGGAGCACCAGACCCGGCCGGGGACGGATGCGACGCGGCCGCCTGCCGCCCCAGACGAGGATCGCCGATGACCACGCGCATGCGGCCCATCCGCGAGACCATTCCGCTCGACGAGGCGCTCGCCCTGCTGCTCGAGGCGTGCCCGCCGATCGAGCGCACCGAGCGCGTTCCGCTCGATGAAGCCGACGGCCGGGTGCCTGCCCGGGAGGTTCAGTCGGCGATCGACGTGCCGCCGTTCGATCGCGCGGCGATGGACGGATACGCCGTCAGGGCCGCCGACACCTTCGGCGCCGGCCGCTACGAACCGCGCACGCTGCGCTGCGTGGAGACGGTGTTCACCGGCCAGGCTCCGTCCCGGCGGGTCGAGCCGGGCACGTGCGTGGAGATCGCCACCGGCGCCCCCATGCCCGAGGGCGCCGACGCCGTCGTGATGGTCGAGGAAACCGAGCGCGCCGGCGACCTCGTGCATGTGCTCACCCCCGTCTACCCGGGCCAGCACGTGGGACGCCGCGGCGCCGACCTGCGCGCCGGCCAACCCGTCGCGCCGGCGGGCGTGCCGCTCGACCCGAGCCGCGTCGGCGCGCTCGCCGCCGCCGGCGTGGCGGAGCTCGACGTCTACGCGCAGCCGCGCGTGGCGGTGCTCTCGACGGGCAGCGAGATCGTCGAGCCAGGCCGGCCGCTCGCGCCCGGACAAATCTACGACATCAATCGTTATACGCTTGCCGCCGTCGTCCGCCGGCACGGCGGGCGGCCGACGCTGCTGCCGCCCGTCCCCGACGCGATCGAGGCGCTCGAGACGGCTCTCGAGCGCGCGCTCGACGACGATCTCGTCGTCTTCTCGGGAGGCAGCTCCGTCGGGGTGCGCGATCTCATCCTCGACGTCATCGAACGACAGGGCGAGGTGCTCTTCCACGGCATCGCGGTGAAGCCGGGCAAGCCCACCGTGCTCGGCCGGATCGGCGGCAAGCCGGTGCTCGGCATGCCGGGGTATCCGACCTCGTGCCTGTCGAACGCCTACATGATGCTGGTGCCGGCGCTGCGCCGCATGGCCCGGCTGCCCGCCTACCAGCCGCCGTGTGTCAGGCTGCCGCTGGCGCGCCGGATCGTGTCGACCACGGGGCGGCACCAGTTCTACACCGTGCGCATCGCCGACGGCATGGCACACCCGGCCTTCAAGGCGTCGGGCGACATCACCAGTCTCTCGCAGGCCGACGGCTACATCGAGATCCCCGCCCAGACCGACATCGTCGAAGCGGGCGAGATCGTCGAGGTGAAGCTGTTCGCGTGACGAGCCCGCCGCCGGCCCGCGGATCGGCGGGCGGGCGGCGCGACGCCGGGGCGATCACTTCCTGGCAGCCTCGATCGCGGTGGCGTGTCTCGGCTCGTAGAGCATCACCTCGACGCCGCCGGGCAGTTCCAGCATGACGGTGATGCCGAAGCTCTCCTCTTCGGGCTCGCCCCTGACCTCGACCCCCTTCGACCGGAGATCGCGAATCGTCGCGTGGATGTCGTCGCACATGAACGTGATCTGGTGGCGCACGCCGGCGTCGTAGGTGGGCCCCTCCGCCGGGTGGACGCCGAGCTCCGCCGCCGGCAGCGCGAAGATCAGCCACCCCTCGCCTGCATCGACGTACTCGAAGCCGAACGCGTCGCGCAGCGTGGCGCGAAGGGCCTCCGGTTCCGACGTGTAGAGAAGAGCGTGCGCGCCGACGATCGCCATGCCGCCTCCTGGAAGGCGGGATTATAGCGGTCGCCGGCCCGGCGCGCGGCCGTGCGCAGCGGGAGGGTGGGAGGAGCTGCTACCGACGGACGGCGGAAGGGGCCGAGGCTTCGTCGAGCTCGATGAGGTAGCGCACCAGCCGCGCCTCGTCGCCGCGCACCCGCCAGGTGAACTGCTCCTTCGCCGAGCCGCGCTCGAACCGGCTGTCGAAGAGGAGCAGCACCAGCGCCTCGTGCCGATCCGTGAACTTCACCACGTAGCCGGCCGGCATGCTCTCGCGGAGCGTGCCGAGGTACACCCACACGAGCTCCCTCAGCGCGCGACATCCCTCGCCGTCCGTGTCCGGATGACAGAAGGCGCTCTCGGGCGCGGCCTGTGGAGGCTGGGGACCCGCGAGCACCGACGCGAGCAGCGCCAGCAGAGCGGGCGTCACGCAGGCGCAGTGGGCAAGAGGCGTGCCGCCGCCGGCGACAGCGCGCGGCCCAAGCAGGCCGTGCGTCGGCTTCGGTCGCGGCGCGGTCCGGAGTCCCGCCCGCCTCCGCGAGGTTCCGCCGACGGTCTCGTTACGGAAATTACAGAGCTGCGCCCGAGATCACCGGCGGCCGATCCGGCGCTCCCACTCCGGCTCGAGCACGTCGGCCGTGTGCAGATCGAACGGAGGGGCCGTGCGGCGGTAGGCGCCGCGGAACTCGGCGTGGCACCGATAGCACACGGTGACGTCGGCGAGCCGGCGATAGACGATCACGTCGACGAGCACCGCCGCGGCCAGCACGGCGTAGGCCGCCAGATCGAGGCCGAAGAAGTAGAGCGTCGCGCTCACCAGCGCGCCGGCGACGACGACGAGGAGCCCGAGCCTGGGATCGAAATCCTTCCGCGTGTAGAAGTCGCCGCCGCGGCAGAGCGGGCAGCGGTCGACGACGCGGTCCTCGCGCACGGCGGGCGTGACCTCGAGATCCAGCTCCCGCCCGCAGCGGCCGCAGCGAAGTCTCGACGGCGCGCGTCGCGCGTCCAACGGCAGCGCCGCATCGCAGCCCGGGCACTTGAGGACGATGTCCACGGCGTCGTCACAGCGGGAGGCCCGTGGCCAGCCACAGGTACTTCGCCAGCCCCTCGCCCACCACGATCGTGAAGAAATCGACGTAGAGGATGCCGGTCGCCGACTGCGTGGAGCGGATCTTCGCCGTCTCCCACGTCAGCCACGCCAGCACGGCGGGCGCCGCCAGACCGAACAGCACGCGCTGCCAGAAGAACACGCCCTCGAGCGAGGTGACGTACGCGCCCAGCTCCACGCCGGCCGGCAGCGCGCCGCGGGCGGCGAGCAGCACGATGAGGCCGACGACGAGACCGCGAAGGACGAGCGAGGCGATGTGGAAGCGCACGATGCGCTGCAGGTGCCGCACCTCGAGCGAGGGGATCACGAGGTACCAGTGACCCAGCACCATCGCCGTGCAGGAGCCGCCGAGGAGCGCGGCCGACGTGGCGGCGCTGGCGATGGCCAGCGCCTCGGGCAGCGCCGAGGATCCCGGCGCGAGGCTTGCGCCCCCCGGCGCGAAGGCGAGGGCGTGCGCCGCCAGCATGGCCGCGCCC
>DATMAZ010000094.1:0-13556 GCA_035559675.1 Candidatus Limnocylindria bacterium | reverse complement strand
CGGCGACCCGGTGGGCGTCTATGCCGCCGAGGTGGCGACCTCGCTCGACGGCACGAGCTGGACGCCGAGCGATGCGCGCTTCGTGCCCGACTCGCTCGCCACGCTCTTCGAGCGTCCCCGTGACGTCCGCTACTGGGAGGCGCGCTTTCCGCCGCGTGTGGCCCGCTGGGTGCGTCTCACCAATCCGCGCCTCAGGTTCTGGAGCGGCACCTGGGAGCTCGCCGAGGTGGACGTGCTGGCACGCCCATGACCGGCCGCCGCGCCCCCGCGCTGTGGAATCTTTTCGGCTACCTCGCGGTCTTCGCACTCGTCACCCGCGCCTGGTGGTCGACGGCCGTGGATGCCGTGCCGCCGGGCAACGATCCGCGAGATGCGCGGCTGATCGTCTGGATCCTCGGCTGGGTGACGCAGGCGCTCTCGCAGGCGCCGGCTGCCGTGTTCGACGCCCCCATCTACTACCCGGCGCCGGACCAGCTCTCGGGCTCGGAGCACTTTTTTGCCGCCCAGCTCGTCTTCGCACCGCTCTACCGCGCCACCGGCAACGCCGTGCTCGCCGCCAACCTGGTCGCGCTGCTGTCGTACCCGGCGGCGGCGTTCGCGATGGAGCGCCTGCTCGCGGCGCACGGGCTCGGCCGCGGCGCCGCCTGGTTTGGCGGCCTCGCCTTCGCGCTCGGCATCTACCGCGTCCCGGCGTCCCTGCACGTGCTGCAGTACCCGATGCTGTTCCTGCCGCTGGTGGTGCTGCGGCTCCGGCGAGCGCGCGAGCATCCGGGCCCGCGCGCCGCCGCGCTGCTCACCGTGTGCCTCCTGGCCGGCCTCTTCGCCTCGTACTACCTCGCGACGTTGCTCGCGCTCGCCGTCGCCATCTGGGGCGTGCTCGAGCTTTGGCAGGCCGGGCCGCGACGCTGGCGGTTGCTCGCGCTCGTCGCAGTAGCAGCAGCCGTTTCCGGCGTGGCGCTGGCGTGGGTGTCGCTGCCCTACTTCGATCGCCTGGCGGCCGAGCAGCCCAACCCGCCGGACGACCGCTTCTGGTCCGCGGTCGCCCGCACGCTGTTCGGCGACGGGGTCCGGGATCCCGTGCTGATCGGGCTCGCCGCGCTGGCCGCGGGCGGCCTCGTCGCCGGGGTGCGGCGCGGCACCGGCCGGCGCGGGCTCGCGGTGGCCGCGGCGGCATCGGTCGCGGTCGGCATCGTGCTCCTCGTCTGCGGCTGGCCGTCGCCGATCGAGCCGTGGCTCGGCTTCTTCCGGCACCGCACGCGCTATCTCCTCCTCTCGAGCTTCGGCTTCAACGTCCTGGTCGCCCTCGGCTACGAGGCGCTCCGCGCGCGGCTCACGTCCCGCATCGCCGGTGCGGTGCTGCTTGCCGCGCTCGGCGGCGCGCTCGTCTGGGCGCGCGCCGGCGCGCTCGCGCTGCCGTCCGACCCGGTGCTCGCCGAGTCCCGCGACCGCGAGCAGTACCGCCAGCTGGCAGCCCTCGTGCGCAAGCACGGCCCGGGGCCGCTGCTCGAGCTACCCTACGTGTCGACGCCGCTCGTGGATCGCGCGCCCGAGCAGATGGTGGGCCAGCTCCGGCACGGCATGCCGCTCGTGAACGGCTTCACCGGATATCGCCCGCCGCATTTGCCGCTGCTGGCGAGCCTGATCGGCGCGCTGCCCGCACCGGCCGCGCTCGACGACCTGATCGACATGACGCACCTTCGCTGGATCGTCATCCGGCCCGCCGACGAGTGGGACGATCCGGTCGCACGGCAGCGGCTGCTCGACGGGCTCGGGCGCTACCACGGACGGGGCCCGCGCTGGCGGATCGGTTCGTGGTACGTGCAGCGTCTCGACCGCGTTCCCGCGCACGCGGAGTGGTTCGAGGCGATCGCCGAGGGCGCGCGTCCGGGGCAAAGCGCGCTCGGCGCCGCGCTCGCGCCCATTGCCGAGGCCGACGCACGAGCGATCGTCTCGGCCGAGCCGCCCGGGCTGGTGGTGGCGCGCTGGTTCGTCGGCGTCAAGGCGAGCGTCGAGAACCGCGGGCGCACACCATGGCCTGCGTGGACGAGCCGCGGCTGGAGTGCGCCCGGGCTCGTGCACTGGCGCGTGCGCTGGCGGCGCGCCGACGCCGCCGCACCCTGGGGACCACCGCACACGATGGCGCTACGGCGCGACGTGCCCGCCGGCGAGACGCTGGTGCAGTCCCTCCCCGTCCCGACGCCGCCGGAGCCCGGCGACTACGAGCTGGAGATCGCGGTCGAGCAGCAGGATGGCGCGCGCTTCTCGGCAGCCGGCAATCGGACGGCGATCCTGCGGCTCACGGTCCTCCCTCCGCGGTACTGAACGAGCGGCGGCGCGAGCGCGCCCCGGCGACGCTGCAGGGGCGCCGCCGGAGTGCGGGCACTCCCTACGGCCCCGCGACCGGTTCCACGAACGCGCCGCTCGGCGACGCGATCGGCGGAACGTTCTTGTACTTCAGCTTCGCCGGCAGCACCTGGCCGCGGATCTCGCCGGTGGGTGCGACCGAGGTGTGCACGTTCAGGTAGACCAGTCCCTTGCGGAGATTCTTCACGCCGGTCTTGTCGAACGTGACGCAGCCGTTCTTCGGGCTGCCGACGGGCGACGGCGACGGCGTGATGCCGACCAGCACGTCGGCCGCCTGACCGGGCGCCGCCGGTCCGTGGAAGTGCGCCACCGTCTCGGTACCCGCGAGCGGCGAGTAGCTGAGCGCATAGCACACGGCCGACGTGTTCTTGTTGAGCGTCACCAGCGCGACCCCTTGCGAGGGGCTATCGACGGGTGGCACCTCCTGCGCGCCGTTCAGCACGGCCGTGAAGACCTCGAGCGTGTCGGCCTTGACCGGGACGTGCGCCAGCACGACGACCGCAATCGACAGGGCGAGCCGAATGAGCATTGGCTACCTCCTTCGCGTGCGAGTTGCAGACATCGAAGCACGGACGGCGCCAGCCGTCGACAGAAAATCTTGCGCCGCGCGTCCGTCTTGATTCCGCCCGGCGGCCGGAGCTAGGTCGGGAGCCCATGGCATGGGATTTCGAGACCGAGCCGGAGTTCCAGGCGAAGCTCGACTGGATGGATCATTTCGTCCGCGAGAAGGTCGAGCCGCTCGACCTGGCGTTCCGCGATTCGGGCGCCCCGTACGACCGGAAGAACCCGGTCTACCGGAACGTCACCGCGCCGCTCATCGCCGAGGTGAAGAAGCAGGGCTTGTGGGCCTGCCACCTCGGACCCGAGCTCGGCGGTCTCGGCTACGGGCAGGTGAAGCTCGCGCTCATGAACGAGATCCTCGGTCGCTCGACCTGGGCGCCCTCGATCTTCGGCTGCCAGGCGCCCGACTCCGGCAACGCGGAGATCCTCGCCCACTACGGCACGCCGGAGCAGAAGGAGCGCTATTTGAAGCCGCTGCTCGACGGCGAGATCGTCTCCTGCTTCTCCATGACCGAGCCGCAGGCCGGCGCCGACCCGCGCGAGTTCCGCTGCCGCGCGCGCCGCGACGGCGACCACTGGGTGATCGACGGCGAAAAGTACTTCTCCTCGAACGCCGACTTCGCGTCGTTCCTGATCGTGATGGCCATCACCAATCCCGACGTCCCCGTGCACCAGGGGGCGTCGATGTTTCTCGTGCCGCGCGAGACCCCGGGGCTGAACATCGTGCGCATGGCGGGGCTCGGCGGCGAGCCCCTCGGCCACGGGCACCACGCCTACATCCGCTACGAGAACTGCCGGGTGCCGGCCGAGAACCTGCTCGGCGGCGAAGGCCAGGCCTTCGCCATCGCGCAGACGCGGCTCGGCGGCGGCCGCATCCATCACGCCATGCGGACGGTGGCAATGGTGCGGAAGGCGCTCCGCATGATGTGCGAGCGCGCCCTCTCGCGGCGCACCCAGGGCGAGCTCTTGGCCAACAAGCAGCTCGTGCAGCAGTACGTCGCCGACTCGTTCATCCAGCTCGAGCAGTTCCGGCTGCTGGTCCTCTACACCGCCTGGCACATCGACAAGGGCCACCGGAAGGAGGCGCGCACCTACATCGCCGCGGTGAAGGTACAGACGGCGGAGGTGCTGCACGACGTCGTGCGCCGCGCGCTGCAGGTCCACGGCGCGCTCGGCTGCTCCAACGAGATGCCGCTCGCGGGCCTGTGGATGACGGTGCCGGTGATGGGCATCGCCGACGGCCCGACCGAGGTGCACAAGCTCACCATCGCCAAGGCCGTGCTGGGGCAGCACGCGCCCTACGAGGGCCTCTGGCCGAACGATTTTCTCCCGGAGCGCGTGGCGGCAGCGAAGGCCCGCTTCGCCGAGTACCTCGAGCACGAGACGGGCAACCTGTGAACGACGCGGAACGAACGCAGGGACTGGTCGACCCCGAGGCGCTGGCGCGCTGGATGGACGCCCGCAAGCTCCCCGGCGCGGGCGAGCCGGTGGTGGCGCGCTTCATCATGGGCGGCGCTTCCAACGAGCTGTTCGAGATCCGCCGGGGCGACGTGCGGCTGGCGCTGAGACGCCCCCCGCGCAAGGTCCCGACGGGTCGCAACGAGACCATGCTGCGCGAGTACCGCGTGCTGGAGGCGCTGCGCGACACCGACGTGCCCCACACGCGGGCCGTCGCCGTCTGCGACGATCCGTCGGTCCTCGGCGCCTGCTTCTATCTCATGGAGTTCGTCGACGGCTGGTCGCCGATGGCGACGGGACGCACCTGGCCCGCCCCGTTCGACACCGATCTCACGGCGCGCCGGGGACTCGCCTACGAGCTGGTCGACGCGATCGCCCGGCTCGCGCGCGTGGATTGGCGCGCGCGCGGGCTCGAGGGCTTCGGCAAGCCCGACGGCTTCCACGAGCGGCAGGTCGACCGGTGGCTCGCGCACCTCGCCGGCTTCCAGTTCCGCGAGCTGCCGGGCATCACGGTCGCCGCCGACTGGCTGCGGCGCCACAAGCCCCGCACGTACCGCCCGGGCATCATCCACGGCGACTACCAGTTCGCCAACGTCATGTACCGCCACGGCGCGCCGGCGCGCCTCGCGGCCATCGTCGACTGGGAGATGGCGACCATCGGCGACCCGCTGCTCGACCTCGGCTGGGTGCTGATGGGCTGGCCCGACCCGGACGAGGACCGCACCACGGCCGGGTACGTCGACTACACGGGCATGCCGTCCCGCGCCGAGCTCATGGACCACTATGCGACGGTGAGCGGGCTCCCGGTCGACGAGATGGACTATTACGTCATCCTGGCGCGTTTCAAGATCGCGATCGTGCTCGAGGGCGGCTACGCCCGCTACGTGGCCGGGGGAGCCGACAACCCCAAGATGGCCATGTTCGGAGACGTCGTCCTCGACATGATGCGCAAGGCGGCCGAGCTGGCGCAGACGACGCCTCTCGGCGCCTGAGCCTAGCGGACGTCGACGGACTCGAGCAGCACGCCGTCGCGGTCGATGGATGCCGGACGCCATGAAGTAGTGGCGCTTGTACCGCAGCACGCAGACGATCTCGGTCGCCAGCGCCTCGTTCAGCACGGCGATCATGCGCTCGCGGTCGACGCCGTACCCTTCGGTGACGGCCCCCTGCTCGATGTGCCGGCGGGCGCGCACCCGCAGCAGAGTGTAGACTAGGGCGTCCACTGCCCGTCGCCGTCGACGTCGACGAAGAGCGGGTTGGTGAACGCGAGCGCCAGGTTGCCGCCCTCACCGAGGTTGCCATCGATCAGATCCTCGAAGGTGGGGTTCTGCGCCGCATTCAGCCCCGGCACGATGGGGAAGAACGGGCGCGAGACGCCGGGCGTGCCGCGCACGATCACCACCACCCAGGTGTCGGCCGGCCGATCGAGCAGCGTGAGGCTCGCGCTCGCCGTCCAGTGCTCGCTGTTCGGGACCCCCGGGACCGCCGGCTCGAGCGTGCGCGTGAAGTCCACGCCCTCGGTGAGCACGACGCTGGGCGTCACGCGATACCGATCGCGCGTGGCGGGATCGTCGTCGTGATCGTACGGCTCGGGCACGGCGTTCACGTACACCTCGATCGTGTCGAACTCCGCCCACTTCGGGCTCTGCACGTCGACCGTGAGATCGACCGAGCCGTCGGTGGTCGTCACGAGCAGCGGGTGCTCGAGCGACAGCGACGCCGTCTGCCCGGTGGACGCCGCATCGAGGCGCACGGCGACGAACGGACCGTTGGTGCCGATCGCCCGCCCCTGCGCGATGCGCGCGGCCAGCGTCTCGGCCTCGTCCCACAGCTCGGCCGGCTGCGTCACCTCGGAGGCGATCAGCGTGCGCGAGCCGCCGCTGTTGCTGCGCTTCTCGTGGGTGTCCGAGGTCGCGACCGCGGTGCGCCGGATGCCCTGGTTCAGGAGGTTGATCCAGTCGCCCAAGTTCTGTCCGAGGAAGATGCCCTGGTTGCCGTTCCACACCTCGAGCGCCTGGAAGCCGTCGTCGAAGAGATTCGTGATCGACGGGTCGAGCCGCCGGGTTTCGGGCGCCTTGAAGGACTGCGGCGGCACCATGCCCGTGTCGATGTCGAGACCGCCCGGGCCGAAGAAGCTGTCGATGTGATTTATCTGGACGAGGTTCGGCCTCGGATCGGCGAGCGCGGCCGCGAGCAGCTCCGCGGGCGAGTAGTTGAAGCTGCCGCGCGACGGGTAGTCCATCCCGGGCGGGACCCCGGGGCGGCCCCAGTCGACCGCGCCGCCGTTGACCGCGAGTGGGTCGACCGTCACCGGCCAGCTGTTGAAGTGCCCGTAATCGAAGGTCGTGATCTCGACGCCGGGCGCGGTAGCGATGAGATCGGTCACGCCGAGCGCGGCCACGATCGGGGCGAAGTCGACACGGATGTCGTGCTCGGACGGCGTGATGAAGTCCATGCCCTCGGCGAGCTGGCTCTCGACGCGTGCCTCGCGGCTCACCTCGGAATCGGGGCTGTCGAGCGCGTGGAGATGGAAGTCGGCGGTGACGAAGCCCGGCGTGGGCGACACGGGCGCCAACGTCGCGTTCACCACCACGGGCGACCCGTCCTCGGGAACGTCGATCGTCTGCGTGAAATGCGACCAGCGCGTACCGCGCGAGACCACCACCTGGTAGCGCCCGGGCTCGATCGCGACCGGGCCGATCGTGCCGTAGCGATCGGCGAAGAAGACCCCGGCGAGGCCATAGGCCAGCGAATCGCCCTGATCGCCGAACAGGCGCGTTTCGTTGCGCACTGCGCCGCCTGCGATGCTCTCGACGCGCACCAGCTCGGGCGACGGATCGAAGCCGACCAGCGTCACCTTGGCGGGAATCGGGTTGCCCGCGGGGTCGATGACGCGCACGTCGAGCGTGCCGGGCGGCGGCAGCTCGGCCTCGATGCTCGCCACCACGCCGGGCTCGATCACGACCGTCTGCACCTCCGGTGTGGGGAAGAGCCGGCCGTCGCGCTGCACGCGCACGTCGTACGTGCCCGGCGCCAGCGTGCCCGAGAAGCGGCCGGCGGCGTCGGTGCGGAAGTGCGTCACCACGCGCGTGAGCGGGCCCGATTCGTCGAGCACCGCAACGTCGGCGTTGACGGCGGGCTCGCCGGCTTCCGTGACCACGCCCTCCAGCGTCCCGGTGACGACCTCCTGAATCGCGTTGCGCTCCGTGGTGACGTCGGCGACGCTGCCCTCGCCCACGGTAAACCAGCGCGTCAACGTGACCGCGTCGCCCGGCGAGCCGGCGGCCTCGAAGTGCACGTTCGGCGAGGCGGCGCCGATCAACACGAGCAGCACCTGATTGCCGAGGAGCGACGCCGTCACGCCGCTCACCGAGAACGACGTGCTGCCGGGCATCGTGTGGATGTAGCCGTACGATACGCCGGCCGCGCTCTCGTCTCCGCTCCACGCGATCACGTTGCACGGGTCGCACGTCCCCGCGGCGCACGGCGCATGGGTGCCGGGCGCGCAGGGCAGCGTCACCAGCGGCTCGCCGAACCCGTAGGTGTCCTGGAACAGCTCGACCTGCCCCGAGCCGTTCATGATGTCGCCGACGTACGTGTCGAACGGCTCCGCGGCCGTGTTGCGCAGCGTGGTCTCGATGCGGACGCTCGTCGCCCCCGGCTCGAGGACGTAGTCCGTCTGCACCTCGAGCGGCAGGTCCCGGTCGTCGAGGCTCGGCGGAAAGACGAAGCCGGCGTCGCTCACGATGGTGCTCGGGTTTACGTAGTCGAGGAGGTCGTCCACGCCCGTGGCCCGCACGACGGCCGCGCCGCCGTCGCTGCCGTCGTTCAGCACCGTGACGGACGTGTAGTTGACCGTGTTCTCGACGTTCACGAGCGGCGTCATCTCCTCGAAGCTGTCGCGCTCCTCGCCGGCCACCCGCTGGCGATCCGCGTCGATGATCGTGCCGCCGTAGGGGCCGATGCCGAACATCACGCGGCCCGGCTGCTGAATCACCACCTGGATGCGGTCGTTGGCGAGCAGCACGTCGCCGATGCGCCCGCGGGCGAGCGGGCCGTCGATCAGCTCGGCCGGCTCCGTGATGACGCGCGCGGTGGCATAGCCGGCATCCGGCCGCGGAAAGCGCGGCGACGGCTTGCAGGTAAAGGCGAGCTTGTCGGGGTCCTTGCGGCCGTCGCTGGCGCGCGCGAGCGAGCGCAGCTTGCGCGTGCGCGCCTTGAAGCGCTTCTGGCCCCCGAGCGTCACGTAGACCGGCACCTGCGCGCTGCACACCGCCTCGCCGGTCGGGAGCGCGGGCGTCGCGGCGGCCAGCGCGGCGAGCTGGGGGTCGTGCCCCTTCTTGCCGGGCGCGGGATTGCGCAGCTCGAACGTCGCGACGTCGCTCGGCACGCACGTCGGGAGCGCCGGATCGACGACGTTGAAGCAGGCCCGCACGAGAAAGCGGCAGCTGCCGTTGGCCGAGCCGTCGGTGTCGCAGGCGGGATCGCCGTCCTCGCACACGAGCCGCTTGGCCCCCGGCGTGGCGGGCGCCACTCCCTGGTACTCCACCAGGCAGTCGGTCTTGGCTCGCCCGCCGCCCGGCACGCAGTCGTCCGGACACGCGGCGTGCGCCAGCGTGCCGGACACGAGCAGTCCGGCGAACGTCATCCCGAGCAGCGTCGTCGTACGCATGAGGGCGCGAGGCTAGCCGCTCGGCGACCCGGCGCGCAAGGAATCGTCCGGCGGCCGGGCGCCGGAGCGGATCAGATCGTACAGAACCTCCGCCGGAGCCCGATCGGCACGAAGCGCGCGGGCGGCAGGCGCACCACGTCCTCGCCCCGCATGCGCGTGAGGCCCCGGCCGAGGCTTCGCCCGCTGCCGCCGTCGGCGGCTGCCACGACGCGACGATCGCCGTGCCGCGCCCCAACGTCTCGCGCAGCGCCTCGCGGCCGGTGACGCCGTCGAACCGCAGCAGCATGCCTTCGGGCACGTCGCCGCGGCGCTGGCGGCCACCGAGCAGCGCCGCGTCGCCCGAGGCGCGGTGGAGGCGCACGGCGACGAAGCGCGTCCCGTCGTCGTGGCTGGTGAGCACGACGGCGATCACGGCGCCGCGGCGGTCGACCGCGACGTCCCAGCCCCCGTCGAGCGCGAAATCCGGATCGGCGCCCCGGCTCTCGCCGTTCGACTCCACGAGCCAGCGCGGGCGCCCGGTGAGCGCGTCGAGCCGCGCCGCCAGCAGATCCTCGTGCGTGACGCCGTCTTGCACCGAGCCGGTGATCAGCACGTCGCCGTTGGGAAATACCGCCATCGCCTCGGAGACGTCGGTTCCGCCGGCGATGCACGCCCCCCTATGGTCGGACCGACGTCTGGGCGGGTACGACGTACCAGCGGAGCCGGTCGAAGGTGCGGTAGCCGAGCCGCGTGTAGATCGGGGCGCCCATGGGGCTCGCCTGCAGCGTGACGGCCCGCGCGCCGCGCGCAAACGCGGCATCGGTGACGTAGCGGGTACACGCTTCGGCGAGCCCGCTGCGGCGCGCGCCGCTGGTCGTGCCGACCCAGTACACGCCCGCGACGAGCGCCGAGAAGATCACCATCGCCGTGGAGACCGGCACGCCGTCGCGGTAGCCGAGCACCGTCAGAGAGTGCGCGGCGAGCAGCTTCCCGGGCACGCCGTAGAGGGCGCGGGTTTCCGCCGCCGGCAGCCCGAGCGACTGATACGCCTCGGCGTTCACCTCGCGGGCGACGATCGCGTCGGCCTCGCAGGCGACCTCCCGCAGCTCGCATCCGGCTGCGAGGGCCGGCGGACCGAGCGGGGTGTCAATGACCATGCAGGGCGTGTCCACCAGCGCGTCCACCTCGCGCCGCTCGAGCTCGGCCTCGAGATCGGCGTCGAACGCGCCGCGCACGAAGATCGTGTACCCCCGCCCGCGCGGCTCGAAGAACTCCGCGGCCCGCTCCAGGAACGCCGCGGGGGCGAGCGCGCGATCGGTGCGCAGCGCGCAGTTCGCGTAGCCGACCGGAAACGGCGTCGTGCCTGCGATCGCCAGCATACCGCCGGCATCGAGGCAGACGGCGTCGGGCTGCCAGCGCGCGAACTCGCGGGCCGCGGCGATCAGGTTCTCGTCCAGGAGTGCCGCGAGCGCCGCGTCCATGGACGAACCGTAGCACTCGCGCGTCGGCGCGGTCGAGCGTCAGACGCGACGCTGGTCGTCGTGGCTCACCTGCGCGAGGTAGACACTCCACGGCGTACCCCATGCCTCCAGCGCCTGCGCGAACTGCTGATCGAGGAAGACGTGGAACTCCCAGAATGCCCGCGCGAGCACGTTGCGCTCCGGCGCGCCGAAGGCGTCGATCAGGCGGTGCACGCCGTGGTGCCATGCCTCCAGGTCGGCGGAGTAGGCGGCCAGCGCATCGAGGTCGCCGACCGCGGCACCCTGGTCGGCGAGCGCGAGGGGGAACGGCAGCATCGACGACGGCTGCACGGGGATCCACCCGCCGGGAAAGCTGCGGCGAAAGCTCCGGATGACGAGCCGGTGAAAGGTGAGAAAGCCGATCGGCTGCGCGCCGCGGGCACGCTCCCGGTGCCACCAGGCGTAGACCGGGGCGAACTCCCAGAGGTAGCCGAGCGGATCCCCGGCGTGTGCGAGAGCGATTTGGTCCAGGTAGACGCGCAGGTCGAGCGTCACGGCGCGCGCAGCCTACCAGACGGTACGGTGGCGTGACGGTCCGTGACGCGTCGCGACGTCGAAAGACTCGCGCTCACGCCGTGCGCAGCAGCTCGGCGGCGCCGGCGGCCATGAGCTCGACCGCAATGGCGGCCAGCATGAGCCCCATCACGCGCGTCACCACGTTCATGCCCGTCTGGCCGAGCAGGCGCTCGAAGAACGGTGCGAAGCGCAGCACCGCGTAGGTCACCAGCGCGACGCCGACGATGACCGCGCCCATATAGCCGACTTGGTCCCACCCGCGGTTGTCGTGCGCGTAGACCACCACGGTGCTGACGGCGCCCGGCCCCGCCAGCAGCGGCATCGCGAGCGGCACCACCGCCACTGGCTCGCGCGGCGACACCTCGACCTCCTCCGCCGCCGTGAGCCGGATCCCGGTAGGCTCGGCGCGCAGCATGGAGAGCGCCATGAGCAGCAGCAGGATGCCGCCCGCGCAGCGGAAGGACGGGAGCCCGATGCCGAAGAACTGGAGCACACGCTCGCCCCCGAGCAGCGCCACCACCAGGATGACGACCACCGCGATGCCGGTGTGGAGCGCGATCGCGCGCCGCTCCACCGGCGGGCGCTCGCGTGTGAGACCGAGAAACACGGGCACCGCGCCGATCGGGTTCACGATCGAGACGAGGCCGAGAAACAGCTTCAGATAGTCCGTGGACTCCATGGAAAGCGCGTGCGATGGTGGGCGGCCATGGTAGCCCGCCGGGTGGGCGAGATCGACTGGACGACGTGGCGAGCCGCCGACCGGGCGACGCTCACCTTCGTCGTGGCGGGCTCGCGCATGCTGCTCATCCGCAAAAAGCGCGGCCTCGGCGCCGGCAAGATCAATGCGCCCGGCGGCCGGCTCGATCCGGGCGAGAGCTGGCAAACCGCTGCGGTGCGCGAGATGGAGGAAGAACTTCGTGTCACGCCGCTCGATCCCGTGCAGGTGGGCGAGAACCGCTTCCAGTTCCTCGACGGCTACTCGATCCACGTCGCAATCTTTCGAGCCACGGTGATTCTCGGCGAGCCGACCGAGACCGACGAGGCGACGCCCTACTGGTTCGACCTCGCCGCGCTGCCGTACGGCGAGATGTGGGAGGACGACCGGCTCTGGGTACCCCACGTGATCGCCAACCGGCCGTTCTCGGGCCGTTTCGTCTTCGACGGCGACGTGATGCTGGACCACGCGATCGAGCTGCTCTAGGCTCGCGCGCCCATGTTCGGCCCCGACGGCACCCGCCACCGCATGGTGGCGCTCACGCTGGCGCTGATCGCGGTCGCGTACCTCGATCGCGTCTGCATCGCCACCGCCGCGCCGGCCATCAAGGCGGATCTCGGCCTGAGCGACTGGCAGATGGGCGTCGTGTTCAGCGCCTTTACCTTCGCCTATGCGCTCTTCGAGGTGCCGAGCGGCTGGCTCGCCGACCGCTTCGGAGCGCGCTTCACGCTCACGCGCATCGTGCTCTGGTGGTCGGCGATGACGGCGGCGACGGGCCTCGCCACGGGCTTCGGCACGCTCGTGGCACTCCGCTTCCTCTTCGGCATGGGCGAGGCGGGCGCCTTTCCGGCCACCGCGCGCGCGTACGCGCGCTGGCTGCCGGTCCGCGAGCGCGGCCGCGCCTTCGGGCTCGCGATCATGACCGGCGCGGTGGCGGGCGCGCTCACCCAGCCGCTCGTGGTGACGCTGCTCGGCTACATCACGTGGCACCAGGCGTTCGCCGTCTTCGGGTCGGTGGGCGTGGCGT
The DNA here is from genome assembly GCA_035559675.1 of Candidatus Limnocylindria bacterium. GTDB lineage: Bacteria > Desulfobacterota > Binatia > DP-6 > DP-6 > DATMAZ01. Next base: position 744 of record DATMAZ010000094.1, on the reverse strand, counting down.
GGGCCGCCGCCTGGTGGTGGTGGTTCCGGGACGATCCGCGCGAGCACCCCGGCGTCGGCCGCGCGGAGCTGGCGCTCATGCTGCAAGGCGGCGCGGAAGAGCGGCCGCACGAGCACATCGAGTGGCGGCTGCTCGCGTCGAGCCGGCCGCTCGCCGCGCTCTGCCTCATGTATTTCTTCGCGATCTACGGCTGGTACTTCTACCTCACCTGGCTGCCGACGTATCTGCTGCGCGCGCGCGGCTTCGATCTGACTCAGGCCGGCTGGCTCGCCGCGCTGCCGCTGCTCTCGATCGCGCTCGGCGTGCTGGTCGGCGGCTGGCTGTCCGACCACCTGGCGCATCGGCTCGGCTCGCGGCTCGGCCGCAGCCTCTGCGGCGTGGTCGGGCTTCCCATCGCCGCCGCGGCGGTGCTCGCAGGCATCGCGACCGCGGATCCCGTCTCCTCCGCGCTGCTGCTGGCGCTGGCCGGCGGCGCGGCGGCGCTCGGCGTGGCGCCCGCCTGGGCGGTGTCGCTGGAGATCGGCGGCATCCATGCCGGCGTGGTCTCCGGCGCGATGAACATGTGCGGCAATCTCGGCGGCACGCTCTCGCCGCTGGTGATCGGCTTCGCGCTCCAGCGCTGGGGCTCGTGGGAGGCGCCGCTGGTGAGCGTCGCCGTGTTCTACCTCGCGGCGGCGACCTGCTGGCTGGCGATCGACCCGGAGGACCGGCTGGTCGTCGATCGTTGACAGGCGAACAAAAGAC
>DATMAZ010000093.1:0-6819 GCA_035559675.1 Candidatus Limnocylindria bacterium | reverse complement strand
CCGCGCGCAGCATGTCGGCATCGGGCCGCCGCGCGCGCGCCGCGGCCGCCGCGAACGCGGCGCACTCCTCGTCGGTGCGCTCGAGCCACCAGAGCGCCGCCTCGACCGGCGCGCGGCTCACCTTGCCGCTCACCGCCAGGCGATCGCCGAGCGCCAGCAGCCAGGCCACCAGCTCGGGATGCGAGGCGTCGGGATCGAGATCGGCCGCGTACAGCGTCCAGGCGCTCGTGTTGAGCAGCTGCGCGTACGGCCGCACCGCGAGCGGCTCGCCCACGATCACGGCGACGTGCCGGCGGCGTGGCGCGGGCCAGGTGCGGGTGCGGCGCGCGAGCGCGGTGCCGCGCGACCAGTAGGCGGCGAATCCGGCGTCGAAGAGCGCCGTGTGCCTGGCGTCCAGGCCGACGCGCTCCGCCAGCAACCGCGCGCACGCGGCGCTCATGCCGTCCGGTCCGAGGTGCTCGATGGCGACGAGCCCGACGCGCGGATCGGCGAGGTAGAACTGCTCGAGCGACGCGGCCGCCGTTACGGCAGGAACCCCAGGTCGAAATTCGGGACCGTCCAGTAGGTCGCCGGGTTGCCCACGTCGGGCGGCAGGATGCTGCTCGTAATCGTGGCCGGCGACAAGGCCAGCCAGTGCTTCAGGATCGTGCCGAACACGTCGCGGAAGTCGGTCGAACGGAATGGATCGCCCGGCGCCTGCGAGTAGGGCGTGTTCCCCTGGTCGTCGAGCGCCGCCGAGGCGATGTTGGGATGGTTGCCGTAGACGCCGCCCGCTACCGAGCCGCCGATCACGAACATGGGCCCCTGGGAGCCATGGTCGGTGCCGTTGTCGTTCTGCGGGATGCGGCGGCTGAACTCGCTCCAGACGACGATGCACACGTCGTCGGCGATGCCGATGTCCTCCATGTCGCGATAGAACAGCTCGACCGCGTCGCCGAACTCGCGCAGCAGATCGTACTGCCGCGCGCCGGGCGTGCCGGCGCCCTGGTCGGCGTGCGTGTCGTAGCCGCCCTGGCGTCCCTGGAGAAAGCGCGCCGCCACGCCGGGCTGGCCCGTGTGCACGCCGTAGACGAGCTGCGCCATCTCGCGAAAGGCGCGTCCCGTGGTGGTGCCGAGCGCCGAGTAGTCGTCGAACCAGGATTGCCGGGCGTCGGTGTAGACGTCGAAGAGCGGCGGGTAGCTCTCGCTCGAGAGCAGCGTGGACGTGCCCGCGGTCCCGAGAAACGCGAGACGCGGATTGGCGCTGGCCGCCGCGGCGGCATACGCGCCGGCGAACGCATCGCGCTTGGCGCTCTCGTCGCTCTCGGCCTCGTCGAGATCGTCGTACGGGAAGCCGAACGTGCGCACCCGCCGCAGCGTGAGCACGCTGGTGGCGCTCTGCCGGAACTCGCCCGGCACGGCGGAGCCGATGGCCACACCCGGCACCTGGCTCGGGCCGTAGACGGCGCCGAGGTGGCGGCCGACCCAGCCGGTGCCGGCGAGCGCGCCGTTGCCGGTCGGGTTGGCGGTCTGCCAGATGATGGTCGAGGCCTCGTGCGAGAGGCTGTAGTCGGGATAGCCGCAGCCCTGGACGACCGCCACCTTGCCCTCGAGATAGAGGTTGTGCAGGCCAGCGAGGCCGGGGTGGAAGCCGAGCTGCGTGCCCGTGTTGGGATCGACCATGGGCGGGACGCCCGGGCCGCTCGGCACCAAAAGCGAGCCGGGCGCGAGCTGCAGGCCGCCGTTCCCCGTCTTGCGATGCTGGTTGTAGGCGGAACGCAGCCCGCCGACGTCGTCGTACGGCACGATGGTGTTCTGCCCGTCGTTGCCGCCGTCGAGATAGAACACCACCAGGTACCGGGATCCGATGTTCGCCAGCGCCTCGCGCACGAACGGATTGCCGAAGAGGTTGGGCGCGAGCAGCAGCCCACCCGCGCCGAGGCCGGTCCGCTGCAAGAACTGCCGTCGCGTGATCGCCATGGGTCTCCTCCGCCTCAGTGCAGCTGGTAGGCTGGCAGCTGCATCGCCAGGGCGAACAGCCCGTGCAGCTTGACGTTGCGGACCGTCCAGTCGCCGAGATCGAGCGACGTCGTCGCGCCGTAGTCGGTGAGATAGTCGACGAGCCGCCGCCGATCGGCTGCGTCCACCTGATCGTCGATGGCGAGCACGCCCAGCACGGCCGCGACGATGTCGTCGGGGTCGGTGAGCGTGAGATCCATCAGCAGGTCCGGCCGGAACGTCGGGTTGTCCCAGCGCATCGCCGCGATGTCGCGCGCGAACGTGTAGCGGGCGAGCAGCGTGCCGCTCGACAGCCAGGCCGTTTCCCAGTCCCAGCCGAACACGCTCGGCGGCTGCATGAGCACCTGGCCCATGTTCTCGAGATGGTCGCGGAGGCTCGAGTACGTGCCGCCGGGGATCCACGCCGGCCGGCCCTTCACCTTGAGGCCGAGCAGCCGCATCGTGCTCACCACGAAGTCGACGGGCCACTTCACCGATTTCTTGGTGGCGGCGCCGAACGGCGCCGGGGCGGCCGTCTCGTAGAAGATGTCGTGCACCAGGATGGCGCGGACCAGGGCCTTCAAGTCCCAGGTGGTCGCGAAGCTCGCCGTGGCGATCAGCTCGTCGACGACGGCGAGCGGCGGATCGTCGTGGCAGAGGAACTGGAGCAAGCGGTGCGTCGTGCGGCGCGCCACGGTGTTGTGGCCCGCGCTGTCGGTGTGGTCGAAGATGGCGTCGACCACGGCGTCGATCTCGGGCTCGCCCTCGCCGTTCACGGTGAGGTCGCGCCCGGCGGGGCCGAACCCCCCGGTGGTCCTGAAGATCACCTTCGGGCCACGCTCGGGGAAGTCGCTCTGGAAGTCGTGCCGCGAGGCGTCGAGCTCGGCCACGTTGCTGCTGTTCACCCGCCAGCCCGTGAACGCCCGCGCGATCTGCACGATGTCGTCCTGCGTGTAGTTGGGCGCACCCAGGAGATCGGTCACGCCCAGCGTGAACAGCTCGAGCAGCTCGCGCGCGTAGTTCTCGTTGGGGATGGCCTTGCGGTTCTTGACGGTGTCGAGGAACACCATCATCGCCGGATCCTTGTTGACGGCCTTGACGAAGGTCTTGAAGTTCCCGAGCGCGTGCACGTGCAGCAGCCGCACGTAGAGCGCCATCTGCGTCACGTCCTGCACCGTGGAGAAGTTGACCGCGAAGTGATCGTGCCAGAAGAGCGCGAGCCGGCACTGCACCGGGCGCTTCCCCTTCACCAGGAACTTGAGCCACTTGTCGTGCGCCTTCTGGAAGTCCCTGCCGCCCGGCCGGAAGGCCTTCGGCTTGAGAAGCAGCAGCTGATCGGCCGCCTGCCCGCGCGTGAGCCCCTCGAGCCGCTCGACTTCGCGCGGGGTCGGGCCGAGGCCCGCCCGGCGCAGCAGGTGGCGCACTTCGGCGGTGGTCAGCAGCGTGTTCTGGTCACCCATCGCTCCTCACTCCTCCGCGCCGGGCTCAGTCGGTTCCCGGCACCCAGCCGGTGGCCGGAGCGCCGGCCTCGATCCAGAGCGCGATCAGGTCGATCAGCAGCGGATCGAGCTTGCGCTTCCCGAACGGCATGCGCGCGCCGTAGGAGACGTCCGGCAGCTCGCCCGTGAGCTTCCGCACGAGGAAGCTCGTGGCGGAGTCGCCGGCCGCCACGCGCTGCCAGCCCGCGGTCGCGGCCGCGACGTTCACCGGCGCCACGCCGACGAGGCTCGCCCAGGCGGTGCCCTCCTCCAGCGTGAGACCGCCCGCCAAGGATTGCGAGTCGTGACAGCCCCCGAGCGCGCAGCTCGTGTTGAACACCTGGCGCTGGATGCGGTCGAACGTGCCCGCGAAGAGCACCTGCGGATCACAGCCGCCGGCGGCGACCGCCGGCTCGCACATGAGCTTCAGCTTGTCCTTGTCGACCCGCGGCGCGCTGGCGGGCGGCGGCGTCGAGGTGGTCCGCAGGCGCAGCTTCTTCGTGCCGCGCTTGCAGACGGCCCCGAGCGGCCCCACGACGGGGACGCGGATCGTGGTGGGAGCGGTGCACACGTCGGGGTCGGTGGTGTCCGGCGGGATCTGCGCGTCGATACGCGCCTGCACCGCCTGGAAGTCGGGATCGAACTTGGGATCGCCGTTGTCGGCGGCGTGGTCCACCACCACGCTCGCCACGCCGACGTAGACGCACCGCGGGTCGAACGTGCTGTTCGCGCACACGGCCACCGGGAACTCGCACACGCCGTCGACCACGCCGTCGGCGTCGCAGCTCGGGTCGCCGTCGGTGCAGCGCACGTGTCGCGGCTTCTCCGGCTTGTAGTTCGCCGGCGCGTCGAACACGGTGAGACACTCCGTTGCGATGCCGCCGCCGCCGCCGACAATGACGGCGCCGGCCGGGACGCTCGTCGCCACCAGCGAGAGGACCGACAAGAGCGATAGATAAGCTCGCATAGGGGGGCCGTCCGGGGGCTACCTCGTAACACAGCCGGCTCGCGCAATGCCAGGGAAAAAGGCGCTCGACGCCGCGCTGTGAACGCGTCCTTACGCGACGGGTCGAGCGCGTCGCGCCGCCGCCGCGGGCTGCTGGCACGCGCGTCGCTACGCACGCGGCGCGGGGAGGAGGAACCATGCATCTACGCTACGCTCTGCTGGCGCTGCTCGCCGACGGCGAAGCGCACGGATACCAGCTGCTGAAGTCGTTCAATCAACGGCTCGGGCCCTTCTGGCATCCCAACATCGGCCAGGTCTACCAGATCCTGCACGACCTCGAGCAGCGCGGCCTGATCGTGCGCCGCGACGTGACCGTCGGCACCCGCGTGCGCCGGCTGTTCAAGCTGACGGCCCGCGGGATGCGCGCGCTGCGCACCTGGGTCGAGCGCCGGCCGGCCTGGCCGCCGCCGCTGCGCGACGAGATCTTCGTGCGCTGCCTCGCCGTCGAGCGGCACGGCTGCCAGGCGATCACCAGCCAGATCGCGAAGCAGGAAGCCGAGTACCGTCGCTACCTGGCGCTCGTGCAGGAGCAGGAGCCGGAAACCCACGCGTCGCTCACGCGCCGGCTCACGCACGCCGCCGCCCTGGCGTACACCGAAGCGCATCTCCGCTGGCTCGAGCACGCGCGCCGCGTGCTGGCCGAGCGACCCGGGCGCCTGGCCTCGTGAGGCGGCTAATGGTCGCTCTGCACAGGTCGCTGCCGGGGGCCTGTCTGCGCGGACGGGTCCCAACCGGCGGCCGCTCCGCGGCCGCCGCCCTCGCGTTCCCTTGCTGGAAGTGAACGCGAAAGGTCTTCGACTCGCTCGGGTTGCCCTGTCTGCTCGCAGGCCCGCCGGCGGCGACCTGTGCAGCGCGGCCCTAGGCGGCTGCCAGTTCTGACAGAGCCGCGGCAAGGTCGGCGGGCGGCTCGACGCTCGTCCCGCTCGCGACGGCGTGCCATGCCCAGTGCGTGCGCGCCCGCACGTGCGGGGTGGTGCCGTTCGGCGCGACCAGGTGCTGCACGACGGTGAGGCCACGCGGCGCGGGCGCCATCCAGGTGACTACTTCGAGCGCGTCGCCCCACACGACCGCGTCCAGATACTCGAGGTCCGTCTCCGTGACGAAGGGCGCCACGCCGCGCGAGCGGAGCCGCTCGATGCCCCATCCCGCGGCCGCGAGCGGCGCGAGCGTGGCTTCGGTCAGCACGTCGAGGTACGCGGCGTTGTTCACGTGCGCCAGCGAGTCCAGATCGGTGCAGCGGATGGCCGCGGCGCTGCGGCGCGGCGCCACGGGCGGCAGCGTCTCGTCCCACGCCTCGCGCGGCGCGCTGGCCGCGCCGGCGGGCGCATCGAACGCCCGCTCGACCTCCGCCGGGATGCGACGCGGCCGTCCGCTGGCGACGTCGATCAGCACCCAGTCGCTGTCGGCCTCCACGACCAGGCTCCCGTCCACCCGCACCTCGTAGCAGCGTCGCGAGCGCACGCGGCGGAAATCGGCCACCCACGTGCGCACCTCGCAGGTCGCCGCCCGCCCGACGGGCTGAAGGAAGCGGGCGCGGGTGCGCCGCACGATCCAGTGCGCACCGAGCGCGCCGTACCACGCCGGCCCGAAGCCGGCGGCGGCGCTCGCCTCGACCGCCACCTCGGCCATGGTGCGCAGGTGCGCCGCCGGGTAGACCCGGCCCCACGCGTCGAGCTCGTGGTGGCGCACCGCGACCTGGGCGGTGTAGACCAGCGGCACGGGGCGCCGTCTAGCACAGCGCTCCGCTCGGACCAACGCCATGTTTCCCCTGCCGCTGCGCAACGCGCTGGCGCACCTCGCCATCGACGGGCTCGACCACGACGACGCGCACGCCGCGCTCGCCTGGCTCGCGCACCGGAGCGGCTCCCCCGACGATGCTGCCGCACGCCGGCTCGCCCGCGAGCACCTGATCGATCCGGGCGCCGCCACGCTGCTCCCCGTCCACGCCGCGCACGACGCGGGCATCCGCGCGCACGCGACCCATGCGCTCGCCGCCGCCGCTGCCTACCGGCAGCGTCCCGCCGCCGGCGCCGACGCCATGACCGGCGCGGTCGCGCGGGCGGCCGCGCTCTGGGACGCGCGGCTGTTCTTCGAGGTGCACGAGGTGCTCGAAGCCGTCTGGCAGCGTGCCAGCGGCCCGACGCGCCAGGCGCTGCAGGGACTCATCCAGGTGGCGGTCGCCTTCTACCACCTCGCGGCCGGCAACCTCCGCGGGGCGCGCCAGCTCTTGCGCGACGGCCGTGAGCGGCTCGCCGCTGCACCTGGCATCCTGCCGCTGCTCGATGCGCCGGCGCTGATCGAGCTCACCGGTCCCTGGCACGACGCGCTCGCCGCCTCGCGCCCGGTGCCGGCCGCCGC
>DATMAZ010000092.1:0-63305 GCA_035559675.1 Candidatus Limnocylindria bacterium | reverse complement strand
GTGCCAGCGACCGCCGCTGACGGCGCATTGCCGACCGCCCGCCGCCTCGGGCGTCTGGCGTGGACCGAGGTCGAGCGGCTGCTCGCCACCGCGCCGCGGACCGCCGTCGTGCCGCTCGGCTCCACCGAGCAGCACGGGCCGCATCTGCCGCTGGCGACCGACACGCTGATCGCCGAGGCGCTCGCCGAGCGCTTCTGCGCCCGTGTCGAGGAGGCGATCCAGTGTCCCGTGGTCGCGCTGGGCTGCGCCAGCGAGCACATGGCGTTTCCGGGGACGCTCGACGTGGCCGCCGGCACGCTTGCCGCGCTCCTCACCGATCTCGTGCGCTCGCTGCGGGCGCACGGCTTCGCCCGCGCCTTCGTGTTCTCGGCCCACGGCGGCAACTGCGCGGCGCTGGCGGCGGCGCTGCCCGCACTCTGCGAGGCGGCGGCGCCGATGCAAATGACGGCGTTCACCGACCTCGATGCGCTCACCGCGGCGCTGCACCAAACGGCCGCCGCGCTCGGCGTAGCACCCGAGGCGGCGGGCCACCACGCGGGCGAGATCGAGACCTCGATCATGCTCGCGCTCCGGCCGGGCGCCGTGAACGCCACGGCGCTGGCCGCCGGCTACACGCAGCCGGCGGCCGACGCGCAGGCGCTCTTCTACCCGAGCCTCCGCGACAGCGCGCCCACCGGAACGGTGGGCGATCCGCGTGCCGCGGCCGCCGCGCGCGGAGAGCGCTACCTCACGGCCTGGGTCGAGCTGCTGGTCGCGGCGTATCGCGGCGAGAAGAATCGCCAGTAAACGAACGGCACGTACCACGCGTAGTAGAGCTGGTTCGGCACCATGCGCAGCGCCCATCCGGCATCGAGCCCCGCCACGATCAACAGATCCGCCGCGGCCCAGAGCGCGTAGTACGCCGCGACGTAGCCCCAGAGTGCACGCAGATACGCCCGCACGGCGGCGCGCTCCGCTGCGACGCGAGCCGGCACGATCGCGGTCCGCCAGACGAGCGCCAGCGCGAAGAACGCCAGCTCGTAGACGATCCAGATCGACTGCTCCGGCGGAGCGTCGACCGCGGCGCGCACCAGCGCTTCCCCGCCGACCGCGACCAGCGGCACGACGAGCGTCCAGCCGAGCGCCGCCGCCACGTGGCGCGCCGACGGGCAACTGGCGCCGCCCGCCAGCACCGACGCCAGCAGGAAGACCCGGAAATCGCCCAGCAGCACGAAGAACACCATGACGGCGGTCTGCGCCCGCCCGCCCGCCAGCCCGAGCCAGCGGAGCAGCGGCCCGCCGGCAAAGGGATCGAGCATGGTCTCCAGCGCGAACACGATCGCGTACGCCCGCACGAACCGCGCCGCGGGGGGTGCGACGCCGCCCGCGGCGCGGCCGCGGCTGGCGATCCACACCAGAAAGAGCGCCGGGACGAGCCACTGCGCCCAGACACCCTGCAGCTCGCTCGCGTAGAGTTCGCGCCAGCCCGCCGCCGCCATGCCCGTCTACGGACTTATCAAGGCGCCGGCCACGGTACGAGCGGCGCGAGAGGCTCGGTGCCCGAGGCAATGCTTCCCGGCCGCGCGGCGCCGCGGCGAACGCCGGCTTTATCGCCAACCGAGATCGAGCACGTCGCCCACTTGCGCGTAGTAGCCGGGGTAGCGCAGCAGGTTGTAGCCGAGCGAGAAGTAGCTCACCTCGAGGACCGGGCGGCCCGTGTAGCTGGCGACACGAAACCCGTAGCCCACTGCGGGATCCGTCGGCGTCAGGTCCTCGCCGTACGCCCAGCGCGGGCGCGGCTCCCAGCGGCCCGCGCCCTCGCGGAGCGTCTCGACATCCCAAACGTATAGCTGGAAGTCGCCACGGACGTTCTTCGGCACGTCAGGCCGCAGGAAGTACTCGGTGCGAATCGACACGCCGCCGTCGACCGCGATGTACTGGCCACGCGACTCGTCGACGAGAAAGGCGAGCTGCGCAGGGCGGGCGCCGTCCATCTCGACCAGCAGGAGCCACGGCCAGTAGCGGCCCGCCGGCAGGATCGGTGTGACCGCGCCGTTCGGCATGAAGCGATGTCCCCAGTCCCATGAAACAGGAAGCTGTCGGAGCGGCTGGCGCACGAGCGTCAGCCGGATGTCGCGTCCGAGGATGGAGCCCTGGTGGATGGCGGCGATCGAGGTGAGGCTCGCGCGAGCTCCGCCGACCCGGTCGATGCCGGCGCACTGGCGCGGAAAGAGCGCGCGGGCGGAGGGCGACAGCGGCCGCAGCCCGACCCGCCCCACCCCACCGTAGTCGACGTTGCGCAGCCAGAGCGACGGCTCGCCAAGGTGGCGAATGCCCTGTTCGGGCCAGCCGGCGTGCCCAAGGTCGTCCTCGTACTCGACCCAGTCGGTCATGACGTCGAGCTCGAGCGTGCCGGCGCCCGATCCGTGCGGAGCGCCGGGCGTGACGGTGCGCACCCCGACGAAGATTATCTTCTTGGCGGCCTGGTTCACGCACGCATTCACCCGCATGCGGTAACGGAGACCAATCGTGTCGGGCGCGAGGTCGAGGAGCTGCACGCCGACGGTGCCGGCGGGATCGCGCGGCGACATGTCCTGCGCGCGGACGGCGCCCGCCCACGCGAAACACGCGATGCTCAACAGCGCCGCCGCCCAGTGTGCCATGGCCCCTTCGACGCGCGAGGCGCCGATCGCTTCATCGTCCGCAGCCGCCCCCCCCCGTTGCAATCCCCCGGGCACATGAGCGCGCCGCGCTCCCCCGGCGACGAGCGGCCCGAGGTCCGCGACTGACGCTGGCCGTCCTCTAACTGCAGCTGCCGTCGGGCTGGCAGACGGCCGACGCCGTGTGCGTTCCGCCCTGCTCGGCGCAGACGCTGGTGTCGACGAAGGGCCCCGCGATACAGAAGGGACCCACCCCCCCGTCCCCGAAGATGCCGGCGCAGCAGTTCCCCGCGCTCGCACTGGCCCCGCACGTGCCGGTCACCGAGTCGCAGCTCGAAGCCGCGCCACCCACCGTGCCGCCGGAGAGCACACAGAGGAACGGATCGAGGTGCCCGCACAGGCTGAGCGCGGCGACCGAGCAGCACTGGGGCGTCGCGCCCGAGCAGGTGGGGTCCCCGGTGCTGTCCCCCTTGCAGACGAGCTTGTACCCGCTCCCGCCGGCCACCACCTTGTGGACGCACGTTCCGAACTGCGTGCAATGGCGGTACCCGTCGCCCTCGTTGGCCACAGCGTAGCTGACGTAGACCGACCCTGCGGGGGGCGCCGAGATGTCGATCGGGCTGTCGCCGAGCGATTTCGCGACGGTCTTTACGAGCAACCCCGGCTTGACGACGCTCACCTTGACCGAACCGCCGCTCGGCGCCGCACCGTTGGAATACTTCGCGACCGTTGGCTTGTTTACGACCCATGAGGAGCCGGGCGGCATCACAAAGCTGCCCACCTTCCCGTCGTACGCGACCGACATCCCCGCGAATATGTTGGCGGCATCCGTGCCCATGCCCTTCGCGACGTTCGCGTCCTTCGACACAAACGTGACCTTGGCGCCGCCACCGACCGCCGTCTTGTCGACCATGATGAGCTTCAACCCGACTACCGGAATGTCCACGGCGATCGCGCTGGTCGCGGCGGCAATCGACAGGATCAAAGCTCCAAGCGTGCGGTGCATTCTTCGTCTCCCCCCGGTGTGGCCGGCGAAGGTACTCCGGCGCGCGCCGGCGAGTCCAGCACAATCCAGCGCGGCCCGAGGCGGCGGCCGCCCCATTCCTGCCGGGTTCCGCTTGGCCCCCGGGACGCAGTAGAAGGGCCACATGCTCAACCGCACGGTGCTGGCCTTCGCTCTCGCGTGCAGCCTCGCGGCCCTGGCGGACGTGGCGGCCGCCAAACGCGAGCCACCTGCCAACCCGTACCCGGGCTACGTGAGCGCCGTCTACACCGATCCGGCGACGTGGCTGTGTCGGGGCGACGGCGACGACGTCTGCGACCACGACCTCGATGCCACCGTGGTGCGCCCGAACGGCCGCACCGCGGTCCAGCGCTTTCGCGCCGCGCGCCGGCCGAAGATCGATTGCTTCTATGCCTACCCGACCATCTCCATGGATCCGACCGGCAACAGCGATTTCACGCCCGGCATCGACGAGGAGCTGTTCGTCGTCCGCCAGCAGGCCGCACGCCTGGGCGCAGTCTGCCGGGTGTTCGCCCCCATCTACCGGCAAGTCACGCTGCCCGCGCTCCTCTCGATCCTCGCCGGTGATCCGCTCGATATCGACAACGCGCTCGCGGACGCCGATCTGCTCGACGCCTGGAAGCACTACATCGCCAACGACAACGACGGACGCGGCGTGCTGCTGATCGGGCACTCGCAGGGCGCGAGCAGGCTCACGACGCTCTTGCGGAACGAGATCGACCCGAACCCCGATCTGCGGGCGCGCCTGGTGTCCGCGGTGTTGCTCGGCACGAACTTCCAGGTACCCGTCGGCGCCGACGTCGGCGGCGACCTGCAGAACATCCCGCTCTGCCGCTCGCCCAAGCAGACGGGGTGCGTCATCAGCTACGCGTCGTTCCGCTCGACGGCGCCACCGCCTCCGAACAGCCTCTTCGGCCGGGCGCGAGCGGAGGGGTTGCAGGCCGCGTGCACGAATCCGGCGAAGCTGGCGGGCGGCACGGGCCGCCTCGTGCCGTATTTCCCGACGGCCGGGCGCACGCTGCCGATCTTCCCGATCCTCGAGCCGGACTGGGTCGATCCCGCCCGGGGCGTCGAGATCACCACGCCCTTCGTCACGCTCCCGAAGTTTCTCGACGCCGAGTGCGCCGAGAGCAACGGCCATGTCTACCTCTCGTTGATCGTACACGGCGACCCCGACGATCCCCGCATCGACGACATCGGCGGTGACCTCACGCCCGAGTGGGGCATGCATCTCATCGATGCCAACGTGGCGATGGGCAACCTGGTGCGCATCGCGAAGCGCCAGGCGCGCGCGCACTCGCGGCGCTGATCCCGCCCGCGCACCTCAGCGGCGGCGCAGCAAGCCCTTCAGCGCGTCGCCGACGCCCTTCACCACCTCGCCGGTTCCCTTGAGACCCGTTCCGCCGAGCTCGCCCACGCCTTCCACGAGCCCGGGGATGCTGAGCCCGCCGAGCGACTCCAGCAGCGCCGCGACGATGCGCGTGGCGACGGCTTCGTTCAGCGAGAAGCGGGGATCGTTCAGGTCGCCCGCCAGCGTGAACGCAACCTCGATGCGATTGCCTTTGGCGGCCAACGCCGCGAGCAGCAGCTCGCGCGGCACGCCGAGCACGCGCTCGGAGCCGCGGCGTCCCGGCGCCACGGCGACGTCGGAGAGCACCAGCCGGCCCGGGGCGGTGAGCCGTCCCTCCCGCACCGTGGCATCGAGGTCGAGGTCGAACGCGCCGCCCGCGAGCCGCGCGCTGGTCGAGCGCGCCACGTAGGGCTGGAACGCCAGCAGGTCGACGCCGCGCAGCCGCGCGTGCAGCTCGAGGTCCTTCGTTCCGGGATCGACCCAACCCGTGAGCGTGATCGTGCCGTCGCGCGACGGGCCGTCGAGGGTGGCGCGGACGTCGAGGCCCGAGGGCCCGCTCGGTTCCGGCGCGGTCACCGATTCGACCGTGGCCTCCACCCCGACCAGCCGCAAGCGCCAGGGCGGTTGGGCCACGCTGCCGTCGTAGAAATCGACCTCACCGTTCTCGATGGTGATGCGCCGCACCGTCACCGCCCGCTCGTCGGCGTCGCGGGTCGTGCCGGCCTCCCGCGGGGACGCCTCCTTCTGGCGGCGTGGGCGTGGCGGCGCCGGTGCGTCGTCGGGTGCGCGCCCCTCGCGCACGGGCTCCTCGAGAAGGGTCGGCACGACGCGCAGCTTGCCGCGTCGCGTGCGCACCATCGCCACGTACGGCCGCACGACCTCCACCGACGCGATGTGGATCCGCGGCGTCAGCAACGAGAGCAGGCTCGGCGCGATCGCCACTCGCTCCGTGCGCAACGCCGCCTCGGCGGGCCAGCGCGGTCCACCCGGCAGCACGACCTCGTTCACCGCGAGACGGCGCACGCCGACGTCGATCGAGCCCACCTGCGCTCCGGGCCCGAGCGCGGCCACGATCTCGCCGCGCAGCAGGCCGAGGGCCGCCCGGAAGCCGACGAGCAGCCCGATGCCGAGGACGGCGAGCAAGGCGGCGATCAGCAGCACGCGGCGCCGCATCTCACCTCTCGTCGTATGCCTTCGCCGCCGGGCCCGCAATCCGCCGATCGCGCGGCAGCGGCGTCACCAATCGACGAAGATCGGCTCGTCGTTCCCCGGCTCGATGAAGATGTTGCCGTAGCAGTGCCCGAGGTCGACGCCGAGCGGACGATCGGTGCGGCAATCGACGGTGTTCGTGAACAGCAGTCCGGATTGCATCGAGACCAGTGTCCGAAGCAGTCGATCGATCGCCGCCACCCGCACCAGCAGGCGGTCGACGGCCGGGTTCGTCCCGGTCTGGTAGCCCCTGCGGACGTCGAGGCCCGTTCAGGATGCGCGTCGGCGCGGACGGATCGCGGAAGACCACGCGATGCTCGGTCTCGGCCACGCGATCGCGCGCGGGTCCACCGGGACGGCGATCGCCGCGCTCGCCATGCGGGCGCAGACCACGGCCACGGGCTCGGCGTCCGGCGCCGGCGGCGCGTAGGTCACCTCGGGGAAGCGCACGAGCAGCCAGGCGACGGCGAGCGGACGGCGCGTCATGCCCGCCGCTCGACGCCGTGCTGCTCGAGCCGCCACAGCAGCAGGTCGAGGCGGTCCTGGCCGAAGAACGGCTCGCCCTCGAACACCATGGTGGGCACGCCCCAGTGCCCGGCCCGCTCGAGCGCCTGCTGATTGGCCGTGATCTCCGCATCGTAGCGGGCGGGATCGGCGGCGATGTCCCGATCCATCACCGCCAGGTCGAGGCCGGCGCGCGCCGCCGCCTCGGCGAGATGCGTGCCCTCGTGCCATCCGCGCACCGTACCGCCCCAGATGACGCGCGACACCTCGTCGATAAACGGCAAGCCGCGGCCCGCGAGCGCCGCCGCCACGCCGAGGCGGGTGAGGCGGTAGATGTACGGCTGCTCGGCCGCCACCCGCCGGGTGGCGTAGTCTTGGACGATCGGATCGGGATCGGGCCAGCCGTACGGGATGCCGTAGTACTCCGCGATCCGCCAGGTGTCGCGCAGCAAATACGGTGGCCAGAGCGGGTTCACGGTCTCGAAGAAGTCGGGCTTGCGGACGGCGAGCGGCAGCACGACCCGCACGCGCAGGTCGACCGTCCACTGCGCGGCGAGCCGCACGAGCCGCGGGGTGGCGAGGTAGGAGTACGGGGAGCGGAACGACCAGAAGACGTCGACGGTGGCGAGCATGCGCGGCGTCTCTCTGTGAGCACGGCGGACGGCCGGCGCGCAAGGGAGCCTGTCGCTCGCTTGCACGTGCGACGCTTTTGGCCCATGCCTGCGCCCACACCCATGGCCCTGCCCGCCGAGAAGCCGCCGCCGACGGTCGACATCCGGCCGTTGCGCACGCTGCTGCTCGAGCGGCTCTACCGGCCGGCGGCGCTCGGCACCGCCGCGCTCCTCTACTGGATCATCAGCACGCGGACGCCGCCGCCCGGGCTGAGCGAGGCCGGCCTGCACGCGCTGGCCGTGTTCGCGGTGTGCATCGTGCTGTGGGCGACCGAAGCGTTGCCGCTCATGGTGACCAGCCTGCTGGCGCTCGTCGCGCTGCCCATGAGCGGCGCGGTCGAGACGAAGCGCGCGTACGGCATGTTCGGCAACGAGGCGGTCTTTTTCATCCTCGGCGTCTTCATCCTGGCCGCCTGCATCATGAAGACGCGGCTCTCGACCCGGATCGCGCTGGTCATCCTGCACCGCTTCGGGCACAGCCCTCGTACGCTGCTGGCGTCCGTGTTCCTGCTGAACGCCGTCATGTCGTTCTTCATGTCCGAGCACGCGGTCGCGGCCATGAACTTCCCCATCATCCTGGAGATCGTTCGGGTGCTGCGCCTGCCGCGCCGCCAGAGCAACTACGCCCGCGCGCTCTTCCTCTCGATGGCGTGGGGCACCACGATCGGCGGCGTCGCCACGCTGCTCGGCGGCGCGCGTGCGCCGCTCGCCCTCGGCATGGCGCGGGAAGTGTCGGGCGAGAGCTTCACCTTCCTCGAATGGGCGCTCGCCAACTTGCCGGTCGTGGCGGTGCTGCTGGCGGTGGGCTGGATCGTCATCAACGCCTTCTACCCCATCGACGTGAAGAGCATCCGCGCCGCCGACGACCTGATCGCGGAGCGCGCGTTCGCGCTCGGACGCATGAGCCTTCGGGAAAAGGCCGTGGCGTTCGTCATGCTGGGCACGCTCGCCGGCTGGATCATCGGGGGCGAGGAGTTCGGGCTGGCGTCGGTCGCGCTGGTGGCCACCGTCCTGGTCTTCGCCTTGGGCCTGGTGCGCTGGCGCGACGTGGAGGGCTACGTCAACTGGGGCATCTTGCTGCTCTACGGCGGCGCCATCGTGCTGGGCGCGGTCATGAACGACTCGGGCGCGGCGACCTGGCTGTCGGCGCACACGATCGGCGGCTGGGCGACCACGCCCTGGCTCGCGGCCTGGCTCATCTCGGGCCTGTCGATCGTGCTCACCGAGCTGCTGAGCAACTCGGCGGTGGTGGCGCTGCTGATGCCTGTCACGCTGGGGATGTGCAGTCAGCTCGCCATCGAGCCGCGGGTCATGGCCTTGCTGGTCGCGGTCCCGGCCGGGCTCAGCTTCACGCTGCCGATCGGGACGCCCGCGAACGCCATTGCCTACTCGTCCGGCTATCTGAACGTTCGCGACATGCTGCTGCCCGGGCTGATCCTTTGCGTGTCGGCGTGGATCACGTTCAACCTGGTGGCGTGGCTGGTCTGGCCCGCGCTCGGCATCACGCTCGGCTGACCGCGCGGCATGCTGGAGCACGTGCCCGCGGAGGCCCGGGGCGCCGTCGCCATCCTGACGGCGGCGTTGGGTGGGCTCGCCGTCGGCATCGAGCGCCAGTGGTCCGGCCACGCCACCGGCCCGCGCGCGCACCTCGGCGGCATCCGCACGTTCGCGCTGCTCGGCGCCTTCGCGGGCGCCGCGGGCTGGCTGTCGGTGAGCGGGCTCCAGAGCCTAGCGCTGGTGCTGCTCGCGGCGATGGCGGCCTTGGTGGTCGTGTCGTACCGCGCCACCAGTCGCCGCGAGATCGACGCCACCACCGAGGTCGCCGCCTTCGTCGTGCTGGCGGCCGGCGTCATGGCGGGGCGCGGCGAGCTGGCGCTCGCCAGCGGCATCATCGCCGTCACCTGTCTGCTGCTGGTCGAGAAGTCGCGGCTGCACGGGCTCGTGGCGCGCATCGACGACGTGTCGATCCGCGCCGGCGCGCGCTTCGCGGTGATGGCCGTGGTCGTCCTGCCGCTGCTGCCGGCCGGCCCGTACGGCCCCTGGGGCGGGGTGCGGCCGCGCGCGCTCTGGGGGCTCGTGCTGCTGTTCGCAGGCTTGAGCTTCCTCGCCTACGTGGCGCGGCGCGCCGTCGGCGCGCATCGCGGCTACACCGTGGCGGGTCTCCTGGGCGGGCTCGTGTCGTCGACCAGCGCCACGCTCACCTTCGCGCGCGAGAGCCGCGAGCGGCATGGCGCCGACGCCGCGCTCGCCACGGGCGCGCTGGCCGCCTGCACCACGATGTACGGGCGCATGCTGGGCACGACGTTGCTGCTGGCGCCGCCGCTGTTCACAGCCGCCTGGCCCGCCCTGGTCGTGCCCGCGGTGACGGGAGCCGGGCTGCTGGCGCTCGCGCGGCGGCAGACGCGGCCGCGCGGCGACGCGCCGGCCGGCCCGCGCCATCCGCTGGCGCTCGGCGCCGCCTTGCAGATGGCGCTGCTCTTCCAGCTCGTGCTCTTCGTCGTCGAGGCGCTGCGCACCTGGATCGGTCGCCCGGGAGTGCTCTTCTCCGGCGCCGTGCTCGGCTTCACGGACGTCGACGCGCTCGTGGTGGCGATGGCGAACGGCGTGGCCACAGGCATCGAGCCGGCGACGGCGGCGCAGGCCGTGGCGTTCGGCGCGCTCGCCAACACCGTGCTGAAGCTCGGCATCGTGGTGGCGGTCGGAAAGCACGGCTTCCGAGGCACCGCGGCAGCGTACCTGGCCGTGCTGGGCGCCGCCACCGCCGCCGGGGTCGCGCTCGTCGTCCTCCTCGACTAGCGAGGCGCGGCGTCACACCGACAGCGGCACGCCGTGCGCTCGGTCGTCGGTCAGGATCTCGAACGCGGCGCGGTGCGCGCTCTCGAGGATCTCGGTGGCGCCCGTGCGGCGATCCCGCACGACCAGCCGGCAGTGCGCGATCTTGGTGTTGAGGCAGTGCTTCTCGCCGCCGGGCGGGTTCCGATAGGTGAGCCCGACCACGGCCCAGCGAGGCGCGTCGATGGTTCCTTCGATCGCCACGTCGTCGTTCGCGACCGCGAAGGACCAGGTGAAGTAGGCGAGCTGTGAGCGGGCGCGAAGCGTGCGGCGCGTCGCGTTCAGCCGGTGCTCGCGGCCGGCGTGCCGCAGCACCAGCGGGGTCATGGGCGGCGTCCAGAACGGCCCGAAGCGCAGCCGGGCCGTGGCCACCTCGAGGAAGCTCTCGGGGTGGCCGTCGAAGCCGGCGACCTGACCCCAGGCGTAGTGATCCGTGTGCCGTGAGCCCCAGTTGTGGTTCTGGCTGCCGACCCAGCCGGCGACGTCGAGCCGTTGCCCGTCGACGACCAGCGGCCCGTCGAAGACCGCCAGCGGCACCGGCACGAGGCTCTTCGCGCGCGGCAGCCGCGCGTCGTACATGGAGCGAGGAAGCAGCAGCAGCGGACGCGGCTCGCCGCGCATGGCGAGCGTCCAGCTGATCGTGTGACCGGTGCTTGCGGCCTCGCCGTGCGCCCGCCCGCTCTCGAGCGTCGCGGCACCGATGCGCACATCCGGCCAGGTGTCGCCGGCGAACCGGCAGTCGTCGATCGGCACGTCCTGCTTTACCGCGACAGAGCGTTCCGACTCGCCGTCGAACACGATCGCCCACAGCTCGCCGCACGCCCCACCCGCGCGGCCGCGCGGGCTGAAAACCGTGTAACGAATCCAGAATGCGAGCGGCCGCTCGGGATGGTTGGCCCGGAGAAACCAGCTCTCGTAGTGCCCGGCGGTCGTGCCGGGGCGGTAGCGCGGGGCATTGGGCATCATGGGGTCACGCTCCGGCAAATTCGGCTTGCCTGTCGGTCAATCGTTCGATTAGTAGAGTCGTATGGAAGCGCAGGCGGTCGAGCAGACGGATAGCGTAGTCACCCTGTTCGGGGGAACCATGATGGCCCCGGTTCTCAACCCCTACCCGGTCTACCGGAGGCTACGCACCGAACGACCGGCCGTCTGCTTGAAGGGCATTCTCGGGCCCACCCACCTCGTCACCCGCTACGACCACGTGCTCGCGGGGCTGAAGGACGGCAAGACGTTCTCCTCCCGCGGCAACGCACGCGGCATCGGCCTGGTAATGGGGCGCACCATTCTCGAGATGGAGGGCCCCGAGCACGTCCGACACCGCAAGATCGTGACCCCGTTCTTCTCGCCGCGCGCGCTCCGCGAAAGCGTGGAGGCGGTGGTGGTCGAGAAGGTGCACGGCCTCATCGACGAGTTCGCGCGCGACGGGCAGGCCGACCTGGTGCGGCAGTTCACGTTCACCTTCCCGCTGCGCGTGATGGCCCACATCATCGGCATTCCGATCCAGGACTTCGATCAGTTCCATCGCTGGGCGCTCGACCTGCTGTCGATCTCGGACGATCCCAAGCGCGGCTTCGACGCGGCTGCCCTGATCGTCGAGTACCTGAAGCCCATCATGGAGGTGCGGCGTCGCGAGCCGCGCAACGACCTCCTCTCGGCGCTCACGCATGCCGAGGTCGACGGCGAACGGCTGAGCGACGAGGAGATCCTGAGCTTTCTCCGGCTCCTCTTGCCGGCAGGCGCCGAGACGACCTACCGCTTGAGCGGCAGCACGCTGTTCGCGCTCCTCACCCATCCGCACGTGCGCGAGGAAGTCGTGGCGAATCCGAGCCGGATCGACGCGGTGATCGAGGAGACGTTGCGCTGGGAGTCGCCGGTGCAGTACACGTCGCGTGAGGCCACCGTGCAGGTCGAATTCGACGGCTGCGAAGTCCCGGAGGGGGGACTGATCATGTTTGCGATCGGATCGGCCAATCGCGACGAGCGGCACTGGGACCGTCCGGACGAGTTCATCCTCGATCGGCCGAACCTGGGCGACCATCTGGCGTTCGGCTTCGGCGAGCACTACTGCGCGGGGTCGTTTCTCGGGCGGCTCGAAGCGCGCGTGGCGGTGCAGGCGTTGCTCGAGCGGCTCCCGAACCTCCGGCTCGCGGCCGGCGAGACGCCCGCCATCGTGGGCCTGGCCTTCCGCTCCCCCGACCGCCTGCCCGTCCGCTTCGATCCGCAGTGAGGAGACGCGCATGAGGGAATACCGCATCATCTCGGCCGACGCGCACACCGTCGAGCCGCCGGACCTCTGGGAGAAATGGCTGGAACGGAAGTACCTCGACAGCGCGCCCAAGCTCGTCGACGACGGCGACGGCGGGGACGCCTGGCTCTACATGGGCTCCACCAAGCCCGAGCCGCTGGGACTCGTCACGTGCGTCGGCACGCACCCCGAGGAGCTCAAGTGGACGGGCAAGAAGTACGGCGTGAACATCGACCCGGCCTGCTACGAGGGGCCGGCGCGGCTCGAGGCGATGGACATGGACGGCGTCGACGCCGAGGTGCTCTACCCGCCGCAACGCGCGATGCTCACGTTCATGAAGAACAAGAACGTCGACGCGCACCTCGCCGGGATTCGCGCCTACAACCGCTGGCTCAAAGACGGCTTCTGCGCCGCCGATCCGACGCGGCTCATCGGCAACTTCCAGATCCCGAACGTCGGCATCGACATGGCGGTGAGCGAGCTGCAGCGTGCCAAGAAGGAAGGTTACAAGGGCGTGGCGATCTCGGCTTGGCCGTCGGGCGGCGAGAATCTCTCGCGCGACGACGATCCCTTCTGGGCCGCGGCCGCCGATTGCGACATGCCGGTTTCGATCCACCTCCTGCTGGCCGCGCAGCAGACCAAGACGGTAGCCTCGAAGGAGGCCGCCGTGGCCATCGGTGCCACCGCCTTCTCGCTCACCATGCCGCTCATCACCGAGATGATCTTCCAGGGCGTGTTCGACCGCTTTCCGAAGCTGCGCATGGCCGCCGTCGAGACCGGCGTCGGCTGGATCCCGCACTTCCTCGAGATGACCGACGACCGCTACTGGCGCAATCGCTTCTGGGCGGAAACCAAGCTCAAGAAGGTTCCGAGCCAGTACTTCCGCGACCACTGGCTGGCGACCTTCATCGTCGATCGCAACGGCGTGAGCGTGCGCCATCAAGTGGGCGTCGAGAACATGGCGTGGTCCACCGACTTCCCGCACCACGGCAACGACTGGCCGTACTCCCGGCGCACCATCGACTCGCTGTTCGCGGACGTCCCCGCAGACGAGCGCTACAAGATCGTGTGCGAGAACGCGGCGCGCTTCTGGGGGCTCGTCTGACCGTGCGGTGGCACGCGCGGCTCGGAGCGATCGCGCTCGTTGTGCTGCTGGGGGCGCCGGCGACCATGCGCGCGGCCGACGACGCCGCTGAGGACCCCGCGGCCGACACGACCGACACCGAAGCCGCCGGCGACCAGGCGGCGAGCGCCTGTATCACCAAGTGCGAAGCGGAGCACGAGTCCTGCACCGCGGCCGCCAAGACCCGCGCCGACGACTGCGCGCGGCAGCAGGCCGCGTGCAACTCCCGCTGCGGGATGTGCAAGCGGATGTACGGTCCGCAGGTGGTCTACTGCGTCCAGGACTGCGAGGCCTGCCGCGCGAGGCTCGCCGCGTCGCCGTGCGCCAAGCCGGCGGAAGACGCGGACTGCACCCGCACGCTCGAGGCCTGTCTCGAGCGCTGCGGCCCCTAGCCGGACGGCGCGGCCGTCACTTCACTTCGATCTCGAGAATGTCGAAGTCGGAGTCGCCCGCCGCGTCATCGATCGTCACCTCGACCATGTAGGTCCCGGGCTTTTCGTAGGTGTGCGAGAGCTTCGGATTGGCCTCTTCGGACTTCTGGCCATCACCGAAGTCCCACTTCCACTTGTAGGGCGGCGTGCCGCCGTCGAGGTCCAGGTCGAAGTTGACGGTGAGCGGCGCGGGTCCCTCGATCGTGTTGGCATCGAGGAAGATCGCCAGCGGCTCGACGCCCGGCTTCGCCGTGGATGGCGGGGTGGTGGGCGTCGCGGGGGCCGGCGCAGTGCTCGGAGTCGGCGCCGGTGCGGGGGCCTGCGTCGCCTCCTCGCCGCCACCACATCCCACGAGCGCTGCGAGCACCGCCAAGCCGGTCCATTGAGCGAGGGTACGCATCGGGCGGTTGGTTCGCACAGACCATCCGGGCTGTCAAACCCCGGCGGGGCGCTTCTTGACAGGCGTCCGAGTGGCCTTACCTGGCGAGAGGAGGAGCGAGCCATGACATTGTGGAACGATCTACTGAGTCTGCAGAACGAGCTGCAGCGATTGCTCCAGGCCCCCGGGAGCTTTTTTCGCGAGCCGAGCTCGGCCGGCGTGTTCCCTCCGTTGAACGTGTTTCGCGCCCCCGACGGCGGCCTGATCATCCGGGCCGAGATCCCCGGCGTGGAGCGCCATGACGTGACGGTGACGATCGAGGGACGGCGTCTTACCATCACCGGCGAGCGCAAGGCGGCCGACCTGAACGGCAGCTACCACCGGCGGGAGCGGCCGCACGGAAAGTTCGCCCGGACCGTGACGCTGCCCGAG
Source organism: Candidatus Limnocylindria bacterium (assembly GCA_035559675.1). Taxonomy (GTDB): domain Bacteria; phylum Desulfobacterota; class Binatia; order DP-6; family DP-6; genus DATMAZ01. The sequence continues at coordinate 48,465 of DATMAZ010000092.1, read as the reverse complement.
GACATCGACAGCGCCCGCACGAACGCGTCGCTGCGCAACGGCGTGCTGACGCTCACCATTCCACAGCACGAAGCGGTGAAGCCCCGCCGCATCGAGGTGACATCATGACCGAGCAACCGCTCCCCACGAAGGAGAAGACCGTCGCCCCCGGCGAGCGGACCCGAGCCGAGCGGTACTACGTACCGGACGTGGACATCCGGGAAACCGACGACGCGCTCTGGTTGTACGCCGACATGCCGGGGGTCGCGAACGACTCGGTGCGGGTCGACCTCGACGGCGACGTCCTGCAGATCGAGGGCGACGTATCGCCGCGCGACTACGAAGGGCTGGCCCCGGTCTACACGGAGTACAACATCGGCAACTGGGTGCGGCGGTTCACGCTCGGCGACGCCCAGCGGTTCGACGCCGACAAGATTTCGGCCCGCCTCGTAAACGGCGTCCTCCACGTGCACTTGCCGAAGAGCGAGCGACAGAAGGCCCGGCGCATTCCGGTCAACTGATCCTCGACCCGCCACGCGGCGCACTCTAGCCGTTGTGGATGCGCCGCGGACCGTGCTAGCGGTCGATCATGCGCTGGCCGCTCGGGCTGGTGGCCGCGATGCTGGTTACGAGTGCGTCCGCCGCCATGCGGCAGGCGCCGATCGTCAACGGTGTGGCGACCGTCGACCATCCCGCGGTCGGCGCGCTGCTCTTCCCGGGCGAGGCGGCCCGCGCCTCGCTCCTCTGCTCCGGCACGCTCATCGGCTGCCGCACGTTGCTCACGGCGGCGCACTGCGTGGAGCGCACGAGCCCCTCGTCGCTGGTGGTGTACTTCCAGCACTTCGGCTTCGCCGGCGTGAGCGCCATCACGGTGCACCCGGACTATCGATTTCCGACCGCCGACCTGGCGGTGCTCACCCTGTCGACGACGGTGACGGGCATCGCGCCCGCCGCCATCGACGTGGTGGGCGGGCAAGCGGCCGGGAGCGGCGGCACCATCGTCGGCTTCGGACGCTCGGGCGGGACGAGCCAGGACTACGGGTTGAAGCGGCAGGGCCGGGTGACACTGTCGCCCTGCAGCGGCGGCCTCTCGGACGCCTCGTCGATCTGCTGGGTCTTCGCGCCGCCGATCGGCGCGCCCGGCGAGGACTCGAACACCTGCAACGGCGACTCGGGCGGCCCGCTGCTGCTCGACGGCGACGGCACCGCGCGCGTGGCGGGCGTCACGTCGGGCGGCTCGAGCCCGACCTGCCTCGCGGTGGACCTGAGCCACGACACTCGAGTGTCGGCCTTCGCGTCATTCGTTCTCGCGGCCAGCGGCGGCGACGGCGGCGGCGCGTGCTCGAGCCTGCCCGAGGTGGGCAGCGCCGACACCACCGTCTCCGCGTTCGCGGGCCTGCTCGACCCCGAGACCCCGGAGGCCACGCACGCGCTCACCGTCGCCCCCGGCGCCGACCTCCTGCGCGTCACCATGAACGCGCACGACGACGGCAGCGACTTCGACCTCTACGTGCGGGCCGGTAGCCCACCCACCACCACGGCGTACGATTGCGCAGCCGACGGCTCGGGACAATTCGCCGCCTGCGAGGTGAGCGGCCCCCAGCCGGGGCCGTGGTACGTGCTCGTGCGGCAGTACGTGGGGAGCGGCGGCTATCAGGTGACGGCCACGACGTTCACGTCGCTGTGCGCCGATCCAGCCAACGACGGCGCGGCCTGCGACGACGGCAACGCGTGTACGGTGGGCGAGCACTGCACCGGCGGGCGATGCGCGGGCGGTGCCACGCTCGTGTGCGACGACGGCATCACGTGCACGGCCGATACCTGCATCCCGGCCACGGGTTGCCGGCACGAGGAGCGGCACGACACGTGCGCGCCGTGCGGCGCGTGCGATGCGGCGGCCGGGTGCGTGCTCGGCCCGCGGCCCGACTGCCGCTCGCCAGCGGTCGCGGGCGGCTCGCTCCTCAAGCTCCGGGACACCGTCGGCGACGGCGATCTCCTGGTGTGGAAATGGATCAAGGGTGCAGCCGTCACCGCCGCGGATCTCGGCACGCCGGCAACCACGACGGACTACCGGCTCTGCCTCTACGACGAGAGCGGCGCGGAGCCGTCGCTGGTCGCGCGGGCCGAGGTGCCGAGCGGCGGCACCTGCGACACAGGCCCCTGCTGGCGCAGCGCGGACGGAACGCTACGGTACCGCAACCCCGCGCGCACGCCGGACGGTATCGCGAAGCTGCTGATCAAGCCGGGGGCGCCGGGCAAGGCGACGATCACGCTGCGCGGCAAGGGCAACCTGCTGCCCCCGCTGCCGACGCTGCCGCTGGCACTCCCGCTGCGCGTGCAGCTGCACGCCGACGGGGCGGCCTGCTTCGAGGCCCGCTACGGCGGGGCCGGAACGCGGCGCAACGACGCTGCCACCTTCGTCGGCCACGACTGACGACCGGCTAGGCAGTGGCCGTGAGATCGGCCGGGTTCCAGTACTCGCGCCAGGTCGCGATGCGACCGTCGGGACGGTAGGTCGCGATGCTCATGCCGCGCCAGCGGATCCGCCGCCCGCCCGCGCGCGCCTCGACCGTGATCGTCCACTCGGCGAGCACCTGCTCGCCGTCGACCGCCAGCGCGTGCACGTCGAAGCTCTCGGGGCGCAGCGCGGCGCTCGAGCGACGCACGAGATCGGCGAACGCCGGCAGCCCCACGAGCGGCGGATCGTGCACCGGCGAGGCGAACACGAGGTCGTCGGCGAAGCAGGCCAGGTAGGCCGGCAGATCCTCGCGCAGCCAGGCGGCACGGCGGCGATCGAACAGGGTCCGAATCTCGTCGGGCGTGGCCACGCGCCCACTATAGCGCCACCGCCTTCCCACGGCCCACCCCCTCTGGTAGACGAGAGCCATGGCGAACGTCACGGAGATCTCGGACCAGTCCTTCGAGGCCGAGGTACTGCAGAGCCCCGTTCCAGTGCTGATCGACTTCTGGGCACCGTGGTGTGCGCCGTGCCGCGCCATCGCGCCCGTCGTGGAAGAGCTCGCCCGCGAGTACGCCGGCCGCATCAAGGTCGTCAAGCTGAACGTGGACGACAACCCGCAGACGCCGCAGCGCTACGGCGTGCGCGGCATCCCGAACCTGATCCTGTTTCAGGGGGGGAGCGTACGCGAGCAAATCGTCGGCGCGGTACCGAAGAAGCGGCTGGTCGACGCGATCAGCCAGGTCGTCTGAGCTCCTTCGTCGCGAGGCGGTTTCGGGCCGGCTCGGTTGTCGCCCGGTGCCCGGGTGGTGAACCCGGGCACCGGGCGACGCTGACAGGGCTAAAACAGGAACCGCCGCATCGACACGTTCATCGCAAGCCCCGCGCCGAACAGCAGGCACAGCAGCGACGACCCGCCGTAGCTCATGAACGGCAGCGTGATCCCGACCACCGGCAAGAGCCCGGTGGTCATGCCGATGTTCACCATCACCTGCCAGAGGATCGTCGCCAGGACCCCGCTCACCAGCAAAAGCCCGAAGCGGTCCCGGGCCCGCACGGCGATCACCACCAGGCGCAGCATGATCGCCAGGTAGAGCAGCATGAGCATGCACGAGCCCACGAAGCCGCGCTCCTCGGCGAACACGGAGAAGATGAAGTCGGTGTGCTCCTCGGGCAGGAAGTCGAGGTGGTTCTGCGTGCCTTTGAGCCATCCCTTCCCCCAGACCATTCCCGACCCCACGGCGATGGTGGACTGGATGACGTGGTAGCCGGCGCCGAGCGGATCCTTGGTCGGGTCGAGGAACATGAGAATCCGCTGCTGCTGGTACTCCTTCAAGAAGCCCCACAGGAACGGCGCCACGGCCAGGAGCGGCATCGCCAGTAGCACGAACCAGCGCATGCGGACGCCCGCCATGAGCATCATGCTGAGCGAGACCACGGTGAGCAGCGCGGCGGATCCGAGATCCGGCTGCATGAGAATCAAGCCCGCCGGGACGGCGACCAGCAGGAGCGCCGGCGCGACCTGCAGCAGGTTATGGTGCGTCCGCTCGCTGCGCGAGAACCAGTGCGCCAGCAGCACGATCATGCCGAGCTTCATGAACTCGGAAGGCTGGACGGCGATCGGACCAAAGCGCAGCCAGCGGCGCGAGCCGCCCGCGACCGTGCCCACGAGCGGCACCGCGATCAACGCCGCGAGGCAAAGCCCGTAGATCAAGTACGCCGAATGGTCGAGCCGCCGATAGTCGAAGCTCGTGGCGAGCAGCATCGCCACCACGCCGGCGCCGAGCCAGGCGAGCTGCCGCATCGCGAGCGCCGGCGGCCCCACCGTGGCCGGCGTCCAGGTCGCGCTGTAGATCGTGAGGATCCCGAGCGTGGCGACCGCCAGCACCAGCAGCGGCAGCAGCCATTCGAAGTGGGTGAGCAGCCGGCGGTCAATGGCGGGCATCTGCCACCTCCCTCGCGGGCGGCGGCGCCGGGCCCACGGTCCGATGGAAATAGCGCTCGAGCACCTGCCCCACGATGGGCGCGGCGATCGCGCCACCACCGCCGCCGGCGTGCTCGACGAGACACGCCACCGCGACGGTCGGCGCCTCGGCCGGCGCATAAGCGATGAACCAGGCGTGGTCGCGGGTGCGTTCGCGGCCGCCCTTGCCCGAGGCTTCGTTCAACGACACGACCTGCGCCGTGCCCGTCTTCCCGGCCACGGCGATGCCCGGCACGCGGGCGCGCTTGCCCGTGCCGCGCTCGCTCATCACCACGTCGCGCATGCCGGCGCGCACCTGCTCGAGCACGCTGGCGTCGACGTCCGCGAAGCCGAGGATCTCGGGCATGATCTCCCGGCGCAGCGTGCCGTCCGGCGCTTCGACGCGCTTCACGTACTGCGGCCGAAAGCGCGTCCCGCCGTTGGCGATGGTGGCGGCCACGACGGCCATCTGCAGCGGCGTCACGGTGACGTAACCCTGCCCGATCGCTACCGACAGCGTCTCGCCCGGATACCAGGGCGCATCGAAGCGCCGGCGCTTCCAGTCGCTGTCCGGGATGATGCCGCTCGCCTCGTGCGGGAGCGCCACGCCGGTGGGATAGCCGAGGCCGAAGCGCCGCACGTAGTCCGCGAGCCGATCGATCCCGAGCCGCTGCCCCGACAGATAGAAGAACACGTCGCAGGACTGCATGATGCCGGTGTGCAGGTCGACGCTGCCGTGCCCGTTGCGGTTCCAGCACCGGAACCACCGGTTGCCGAACTGAGTCCCGCCTGGGCAGAAGACGTGCGTGTGGCGGTCGACCACGCGCTCGGCGAGCAAGCCGGCGGCGACCGCGACCTTGAAGATGGAGCCCGGCGCGAAGGTGCCCTGCGTCGCGCGGTTGGTGAGCGGATGCCACGGATCGGTGGTGAGCTGCCGCCACTCCGAGGCCCGGATGCCGCGCGCGAACCAGTTCGGGTCGTAGGCGGGCTTGGACACCATCGCCAGAATCTCGCCGTTGCGCGGGTCGAGCGCCACGAAGGCGCCGCGATGGTCGCCCATCGCCTGCTCCGCGAACGCCTGCAGGTCGCGGTCGATGGTGAGGATCAGCGTGTCGCCCGGGACGTCCGGCACCTCCTCGAGCACGCGCACCCGCCGCCCGAGCGCGTCGACCTCGACCTGCTGGCCGCCCGCGGTCCCGCGCAGCTCCTCGTCCCACACGCGCTCGAGGCCCCCCTTGCCGATGATGTCACCGGGACGGCGGCGCGGATCGTCCGCCAGCTCGCGGTCGCTCGCCTCGCCCACGTAGCCGAGCAGATGCGACGCCAGCTCGCCATGCGGATACGTGCGGCGCGGCTGCACCTGGATGGAGACGCCCGGCAGCTCGAGCTGATGGGTCTCGAGCGCGACCACGTCGTCCCACTCGACGTCGCGCTCGACCACGATGCCGGCGTAGGGCGGGCGGCGCGAGGGCGCCCGGATGCGCCGGTCGAGCTCCTCGGCGGGCTCCTTCAGGTTGGCGGCCAGCATGTCGAGCGTGGCGGCGCGGTCGCGGGCGTCCTCGGGCACCAGCACCACGTCGAACGACGGCCGATTGTCGACCAGCAGTTCGCCGTAGCGGTCGTAGACCAGCCCACGGGCCGCCGGCAGCCGGGTGAGCCGGATGCGGTTGTTCTCGGAGGTGGCGCGCATCTGGTCGCCCCGGATGAGCTGCAGGAACCACAGGCGGGAGATGAGCAGCGCGATGCCGAGCGTGGCCATCGCGCCCACCACCATGATGCGCCGCACGAGCTCGGGAGGCACCTCGCGCGGCATCACCCGAAACCGCCGGAACGCCGCCATCACTCCACCCCCAGCATACGCTCGCTCCAGCCGACGAGCCGCAGCACCAGCGGCGCCAGCAGCGCGGCGCCGGCGGCCTGTCCGAGGCCGTAGCGTAGCACGGCGAGCGACGGGGGCGAGCCGCCGATCCCGAGCCGGTAGAGCGCCGCCTCCGCCAGCGCGTCGAGGCACCCGGCGCCGAAGACGACCACCATGAGCGGCCCGCCGCTGTCCGTGCGCACCGTGCTCGACGCGAGCGACGCCACGGCGAAGACGAGCAGCAGCCCGAGGGTCTGGAAGCCGAGCGTCGCGCCCGCGAAGGTATCGAGGAAGTAGCCGAGCACGAAGACCCCGAGCGCGCCGAGCGCGCCCGGGTAGCGGAGCCCCACGTAGACCGCGAGCACGAGCACCAGGTTCGGCGTGACGCCCACCAGCGGGCGCAGGTACGGCAGCACCGTCGTCTGGACGAGCAGCACCAGCACGGCGGTCCAGGCGGTGGCGAGTGCGCTGGTCATCACGGCGACGGGATCGCGGGCGGCAGCCGCGCGGGAGACGCGCGCACCACCAGCACCTCCTCGAGGTGGGCGAAATCCACCGTCGGCTCGACCGTGGCGTACTGGAAGAGGCCCTGCCCGCGCTTGTCGATCGCCACGATGCGGCCGATCGGCAGCCCCTTCGGGAAGATGCCGTCCATCCCCGACGTCACCACCAGGTCGCCCACCTCGAGCCGCTCGGTGCGCTTCACGAACTTGAGGCCGCAGCTGCCGCCGAGCACGCCCTCGACGATGCCGCGCGCGCGCGTGCGCTGCACGATGCTGTCGATGCCGCTGTTGTGGTCGGTGATGAGCAGCACGCGCGCCGCGTGGCGCCCGGCGAGCAGCACGCGGCCGACCACGCCCTCCGGGGCCAGCACGGCCGCCCCTTTGCGCACGCCGTCGAGCGTGCCGCGATCGATGGCGAGCGAGCGCGAGAGGCCGAGCGCGTCGGCGCCGATGACGCGTGCGGTGATCACCTCCGTCTCCACCGCGGGCCGGAACGCGAGCAGCTCGCGGAGCCGCTCGTTCTCGAGCTGCACCTCTCGCAACCGCGCCACCTCGCGCTTCTGCTCGCGCAGCTCTCGGCGCAGGTAGCGCACCTGGTCGCGCAGCCGGAACACGCCGGTGATGCCGTTCCAGACCCCGCCCACGGTGTGCGCCAGCTCGGTGGCGACCCGCATGATCGGGGCCATACCGTCGATGAACAGCCGGCCGAGCGTGTCGTTGCGGACGCGGTCGCCGCTGCGGCTCACCACGAGCCCTCCGGCCACCACGAGGAGCGCCGCCAGCGTGAGCGGAAATCGGTTGCGACGGAGAAAATCGAACATCGCGCCCGACCGGGCCCCGTCGCCTCAGGAGATCGCGATGTCTTTGAGGAGCGTGAGTTCGTCCAGCACTTTGCCGGCTCCCATGACGACCGCGGTGAGCGGGTCTTCGGCCAGCACGACGGGGAGGCCGGTCTCTTCCCGGAGCAAGGTGTCGAGGTTGCGCAGCAGCGAGCCGCCGCCGGCGAGCACGATGCCCTTCTCGACGATGTCCGAGGCCAGCTCGGGCGGCGTGCGCTCGAGCCCGATGCGCACCGCCTCGACGATCTGGTTGATGGGCTCGAGCAGCGAGTCGCGGATCTCCTCGTCGGTGATCTCGACCGTTTTCGGCACCCCGGCGACGAGGTCGCGGCCCTTAATCTCCATCGTCTGCAGCTCGTTCGAGGGATACGCCGAGCCGATCGTGATCTTGATGAGTTCGGCGGTCCGTTCGCCGACCAGCAGATTGTACTTGCGCTTGATGTACTGGACGATCGCCTCGTCCATCTTGTCGCCGCCCACCCGCACCGACTTGGAGAACACGATGCCGGCGAGCGAGATGACCGCCACCTCGGTGGTGCCCCCACCGATGTCGACGATCATGTTGCCGGTGGGCTCGGTGATGGGCAACCCCGCGCCGATGGCCGCGGCCATCGGCTCTTCCACCAGGAAGACTTCCCGGGCGCCGGCCGACTCGGCGGACTCGCGCACCGCTCGCTTCTCCACCTCGGTCACGCCGAAGGGCACGCAGATGACGATGCGGGGCCGCACCAGGCGCTTGCGGTTGTGGATCTTCTGGATGAAGTACCGCAGCATCGCCTCGGTGATCTCGAAGTCGGCGATGACGCCGTCCTTGAGCGGCCGCACGGCGGTGATGTTGGCGGGCGTGCGCCCCAGCATGCGCTTGGCCTCCGCGCCGACCGCCAGCACGCGCCGCCCGCCGCGCGCATCCCGCTGCACGGCCACTACCGACGGCTCGTTGCAGACGATCCCTTCCCCTTTGGAGAAGACGAGGGTGTTGGCGGTCCCCAGGTCGATCGCGAGATCGTTGGAGAAGAGCCCGAGGATCGAGTTCAGTACCATGTGCCGGCCCGCGACGAGGTATCAGAAAGGCGCTGGCCCGGCAATGAACGGGGCCCGCCCGCAGCTCTGCCGCGTGGTTGAAAAGGGGTGACCCCTGTAGCAGTCTCGCCCGAGAGGTTGCTTACGTGCTGCGTTTTCTCCGCAACTCGGCTCGCTCGACGGCCATCAAGGTACTCTTCCTGCTGCTGGCCTTCACGTTCGTGCTCTGGGGAGCCGGCACGTACCAGATGTCCCGGCTCAATACCGTGGCCCGGGTCTACGACCGCGCCATCTCGCAGGCCGAGCTCGCCCGCGAGACCGAGACGCTGCAGCGGCGGTTCCAGGAGATGACCCGCGGGGCCACCCTCCCCAGCATCGACTTCCGCAGCCAGGCGCTAAACGGCCTCATCGAGACCGCTCTCATCCAGCACGAGGCCGATCGCCTCGGGCTCGACGTGACCGAAACCGAGCTGGTGGCAACCATCACCTCCATGCCGGAGCTGCAACGCAACGGGCGCTTCGACCGCGAGCTGCTCGAGCGGGTGCTCGAGTTCCAGCGCGAGCGAGACGAGTTCGAGAACGAGGTACGGCAGGACATCCTGACGCGCCGCTTCCGCGACCTCATGATCGACGGCGTGCAGGTGAGCCCGGCCGAAGTGGAGGCCGAGTATCGGAGCCAGAACGACCAGGTGAGCCTCCTCTACGTGCGCATCAGCGCCGACGACGCGGTGCGGGACGTCACGCTGTCGGAGGCGGAGCTCGCCGACTATCTGAGCAAGCACCAGGAGCGCTACGTCGGCCCTCCCATGACGCGTGCCCGCTACGTCGCCTTCGCGCCCGCCGACTACCAGGAGCTGGCGGCCCCGTCGCCCGCGCAGATCGAAGCCTTCTACGAGGCCCACAAGAACGACCGCTTCACCAAGCCCGAGGAGGTGCGGGCGCGGCACATCCTGGTGCGCGTCGAGCCCGATGCCAGCGACGCCGACCGGGCCGCGGCACGCAAAAGGGCCGAGGAGCTGCTCGCCCGCGTGAAGGCCGGCGAAGACTTCGCCTCGATCGCCAAGCAGCACTCCGACGATCCGGGCAGCGCACCGCGCGGCGGCGACCTCGGCGCGTTTCCGCGGGGGCGCATGGAGCCGACCTTCGAGCAGGCGGCATTCGCGCTCGAGGCCGGCACGGTGAGCGACGTGGTCGAGACGCCCTTCGGCTTCCACATCATCAAGGTCGACGCGCGCGACCCGGGCGGCGTGCAGGAGCTGGCCGCGGTGCGCGACGAGATCGTCGCCGAGCTCACGCGCGAGCGCGGGCTCGAGCTCGCCCGCCAGGACGCGGACAAGGTCCGGCGCGCGGTCGTCGGCGGCAAGTCGCTCGCCGAGGCGGCGGGCAAACCGCCGATCGAGTCGAAGCCGTTCGCCGAGGGGGCGCTCGTGCCCGACCTCGGCCGCGTACCCGAGTTCGTCAAGGCGGCGTTTGCGCTCGACGAAGGCCAGGTGAGCGACCTGATCGAGGAACGGGACGCGATCTACATCTTGCAGCCGTTCGAGCGCACGGGCCCCGCGGTGCCGCCGCTGGCCGACATCCGCGCCCGCGTCGAATTCGACGCCAAGCGGGCCATCGGCTCGAAAAGGGCGAAGGAGCAGGCGGAGAAGCTCTTGGCTCGCGCGCGCGAAGTCGGGCTCGCCGCGGCGGCCGAGGAAGCCCGCCTCGCCACGCAGGAGACGGGACTGTTCGCCCGTCGTGCGGGTTCCGTGCCGACGCTGGGCGCGGCGCCGGTGTTGCGCGAGGCGGCGTTCACGCTCACCCCAGCGGCGCCGCTGGCGCCCGAGGTCTACGACCTCTCCGGCGACGCCGTGGTCGCGGCGCTCGCGAGCCAGCAGCCCGCCACCATGGCGCAGTTCGAGAACGAGAGGGCGCAGCTGCAGGAGAGCCTGCTCGAGCGCAAGCGCCGGGCGATCTACGAGCGCTATCTCGACGGTTTGAAGCAGCAGGCGATGGAGAGCGGCGCGCTGCTCGTGCGGGCGGACGCGCTCGGGCCGAGCTGACGCGAGCGACCGGCACCCCAGCGTTCGGCGGCTTCGCCCTTCCGGGGACCCGGCCGTTCGCCTGCGTGCTGGTGCACGGCTTCACGGCGACCGCCGAGGAGATGCGGCCGCTCGGGACGGCGATGGCTCGGGCTGGCTTCCCGGTGGTCGGCGTACAGCTCCCCGGCCACGGCATCGAGCCGATCGCGCTCTCGCAGGTGGGTGCGGCCGAATGGCTCGGCGCCGTCGAAGACGCGGTGAACACGCTGCGCCGCGAGGGGCACCGCGTGGCGATCGCGGGGATGTCGATGGGTGCCCTGCTGGCGCTGGTGGCGGCGGCCGAGCGGCGACAGCCGGTCGACGCGCTCGTGCTTTGTGGCGCCGCGCTCAGGTTGCGCAATCGCTGGGTCCGCTGGCTGCCGGTGATGGAGCGCATCCCTGGTGTCACGCGGCGCTGGCCGCTCATCCCGCGGGGCGGCGACCGCGGCATCTCGGATCCCGACGCGCGGGCTGCCAGCCCCGCCTACGACGCCGTTCCCTGGCGCGCCGTCCGCGAGCTGCTGGCACTGGTCGCACGGGCGCGTGCGGCGCTGCCGAGGGTCACGCAGCCGGTGCTCGCCCTCCATGGGCGACGCGATCGCTCGGTGCCGCCGAGCGTGCTGGAAGAGCTCCGCCGGCGCTGCGCCTCTCCGTGCATCGAGACGCATCTCCTCGAGCGGAGCTGGCACGTGATCACCATGGACGTGGAGCGCGAGCGCGTGGCCGCGCTGGCCATCGACTTTCTCACGCGCGTCGAGGCGGGCACGGTCGGTCGAGGCTGACGGCCGGCGCGGGGCCGCGTCAGTCCGAGCCGGGACCCGCAGTGCGGGGCGCGTCGCTGCGCTTTGCGACGGCCAGCAACGAGACGCCGATCGGCAGCGAGACGTGGCGGATGAGCATCGCCTCGATCCGGTAGAGCGCGATGAGGAAGCGGTTGAGCGGCGCGGGCACCGGAAACATGTCGCTCTCCGAGCCGGGCGCCGGCGGTCGCAGGCGGCTTAGCAGGCGCACCGCGGCGGCGATGGGAAAGATCGCGGTGTTCGTGTAGCTCATACTGACGACGATAAATCCGGCGCTTTCGAGCGCGGCACGCAGCGTGCGGCGCGTGTAGCGCCGGCGATGTCCGAGGGCCACGTCGTGCGCGCTCCAGAGCGCCGGCACCGCCGGAACGGACACCACCAGCGTGCCGTCGCGCACGAGCACGCGACAAATCTCCGCCAGCACCGCGCGGTCGTCGTCGGCATGCTCGATCACGTCGAGGGCGGTCACCAGCACGAAGCTGCCGGCACGAAACGGGAGCCGTTCGGCCGCGGCGTTCACCAGCCCGTCGCACCCGCGGCGCAGCGAGTGCGCCAGCGCCGTCCGGGACACGTCCGTCCCGTAGCAGCGCCAGCGCCGACCGAGCTCCGTCACCAGCCGCCCGGTGCCGCAGCCCACGTCGAGGGCGCGGCCGCCCGCCACGGAACCGAGCGCGCTCGCGACCAGGATGCGCTTGCCGACGAACCACCAGTGGGTGTCTTCGAGCCGGGCCATCTCGTCGATCTCGGCGTCGCGCATTTCCAGTCCATGTAGACCCCCGGGCGGGGCCGCGCTATACCAGCGCCGCCTTGTCCTCCGACGGGCCCTCGCTTGCGCCGACGCTGTCCGTGGTGATCCCCGCGTACAACGAGGAGGCCGTCCTGGCCGAGACGCTGCGCAGCGTGGCACGCCACCTCACCACCGGCGGAGGCGCCGGGCCGCGCTCACGCCGGATGCGGCGGTCACGAGAGAGCGATGCGGCGAGCGCCATCAGACCGCGCGTGGCCGACGACCCCTTGCCGTCGCGCACGCTGCAGCTCGTGGCGCGGAAGCTGATGATCTTCCGCCCGCTCGGACCGGGCGCCGAGACGCGTTGCGATTGGTGAGGCCCGCGTCGCGACGAGCCGCGCCGCGTCACCACCCGTCGTCCGATCTCACGGGATCCGCGCGCGCTGCTAGGCTGCCGGGCGAAGGAGGACCGCTCCCGATCATTGCGCCGACGCCGCCAGGCACGCACGGTGCTCCGCCACGTGCTCGGAAGAAACGCCCGATCTGGGGAGCTGCGCTCCAGCCAGGTCGGGTGGCCGGAGACCCTCACGCCGTTCTCGTTCGAGGACGATGGATGTCGTCGACTTGTCCCAGGCGGCGGCCCCGCTCCGACGTAGGGTATGCAACTCTCCTCGAACCCGTCGCGGAGTTGCGCAACTAACACGGGAGGAATCGGGGTGTCGGTGAGAAGGGCCAAGTCAATGTCGGGCGCGGGTCGACGCGCAGCGCGCAGGCGCGCTGCCGGGCCCGCACCGCGATCCCTTCGATCGCATGCTCGTGGCGCAGACCGTGGTCGAAGGCCTCATGCTCGTCAGCAATGAAACGATAGGCACGATAAACCTGAGAGCTTGCCAGAACACCCGTTCTCGGACGCTGCCCCCCTCCTGGTAACCCCGGCTCACGCGGCGCTCGTGTCGATCGCGTACGCGCGCGCCGGCGAGGCGAACCTCGCGCTCGGACGGCGCCGGCGCAATGATCTTCCTGGCGACGCCCGTGCCGCCGGTCCTCGCGCAGGCGGCCTACTCCCCTACTCCCGCCGCCACGAGCGCGACGCGGACGCGGCGGTGGTGGCGCTCCTCCGCCGCGCGGGCCATCCGCCCCGGCTCCTCGGCGACGCCCTCGCGCGCCTGCAGGCGCGCGGGCAGCGGGCGCGACCTGAATCCAGGACGGCGCGCTCGCGGCAGCACTGATTTCGTCGCCGGGCCGCTAACGAGAGGGCCGCGGAGGGTTGATGCCGGCCGCCCGGTGAAACGCGCAGATGGCGCGGTCGGGAGCGAACCGCCGGCCCCAGACGAAGCGGCCGTGGGTGGCGAAGAAGTGCTCCACGTGCCGGCGGAAGGCGAAGAGGTGGCTGGAGCGCGGACTCGCCCGCAGGCTCTCGCCGCACAGTCGCGCCAGCGCGGTGGGCGAAGGACGCTCCCGGCGAAGCACTGCGCGCAGGTCGTCGACGTCGGAATCGAGGTAGCGTGCGAGCTTGTACACGGCCCAGCAGCATGGATGCAGGAGATGGACGGACAGGCGCCCAATGCGGCGATAGGGCCGGGTCCGCAGCCGGGCAGGCGGGATGGCGACGGACGACCACCGATCGATGTCCGTGGAGTACTGCACGGTGACGCCGGTCTCGGCCGCCGCGGCGTCGATCGCCCGCTCGATCGGCGCCGGATCGCCCGACACCGCGACGCCGAAGTCCACATCCCCCGTTGGTCGCACGCCGCCGAGAAGCATCGCCTCCGCGCCGCCCGTGAGCACGATCCTCGCCCGGCACGGGAGGCGCCCGGCGAGCGCCGCGAAGAAGCGGATAAGGTCAGCGCGGCCGAGCGGACGCACCGCCCACCGCCCCGCGTCGCGCCAACGTCGCCAAGTACTTCGCCGTTCGTTCGAAGAGTCGGCGCATCACCTCGGGCTGATCTGCAAGCGTCCGCCGCCTGCCGCCGCGCGCGCGCCCGAGCCCGGGCGCCCCGACCGCCGCGAGCCGGTTGCGCATCATGCCCGCCGCCGCGTCGGCGAGACGGTCGCGCTCGCCTCCGAGCCCGCGCCGGCCGGAGATCACGGCGCGGGCGATTTTGTCAATGGCGTGCCGGTCCAGACGGCGCGGCATCACGGAAGAATGCCGGGGGCAAGCAGAGGCTGCAACCGATACGCCGTCGCCCCGCCTCCGCGTGGAAGTCGCCCTCGATCCGCTGTCTGGGCATGGCGAACCCTCAGCCCGGCAGCAGATGATACGGTCCCCCGCGGTCGAGCGCCGCGCGGTACGCCGGCCTGGCCTGGGCCCGCTCGAGGAACGCCTGCAGGCGGGGGTATTCCGCCTTCAAGTCGGTGCGTACGGCGGCGGCTTCGATGGGGAAGCTCATCATCACGTCGGCCGCGGTGAAGGCGTCGCCCGCGAACCAGGTGCTCCTCCCTAGCTCGGCGTCCATGAAGCCCAGGACGGCCGCCAGGCTCGGCCCGAGATACGATGTCCGCACCTGCCCGGCGATCGCCTTCGCGATCGGGCGGATGAGCCACGGCGCGGCGGTCTCGACGCGGTTGAACACCAGTGCCATGACGAGCAGCGGCATGGCCGTGCCCTCGGCCATGTGGAGCCAGTAGGTGTAGCGCAGGCGCTCGGGGGTCCCCGGAGCCGGAATGAGCCGGCCACCCCCGTAGCGCTCGACGATGTATTCGACGATCGCACCCGTTTCGGCGATCACCTGGCCGTCGTCCGTGATCACCGGGCTCTTGCCCAGCGGGTGCACGGCCTTCAAGGCGGGCGGCGCAAGACTGCTCTTCTTGTCACGCTCGTACCGCACCACCTCGTACGGGAGCGCCAGCTCCTCCAGCAGCCACAAGACGCGCTGCGAGCGCGAGTTCTCGAGATGGTGGACGGTCAGCATGCGCAGAGCATGGACCGGCGCCGGCCCCGGGGGCAAGGGACGGGCTTCGGGCTCACCGCCAGCCGGACGTCGCCCTCAAATCGCCGCGAGCCCGTAGACCCGTACAATTTCACCACGGTCCTGGCGCGGCATCCCGAGGTGCGGCACAAGGTGCATCACCTGAGCGCGCTGGCCGGCGGCGAGGCGCAGGAGATGCGCGATCCGTTCGGCGGCACGGTCGACGAGCTCCGCCGCGCTTACGATCGCATCCGCCGCGCGCTCGACGCGGCGCTCGCCGCACGGGGCGGCTCCGGCCGCTAGCCCGACATCGCATCTGGCTTGGCGTTTCCGGTATTCGCGATCGCGGCGGGGCGCGTGTAAAAAAACCACCGGTGGGCACTACACCGCGCACGAGCGAGCACGCGGGCGACACGCCGTCCGCCCCGCGGTGGCCCCTTCTCGCCTGGGCGCTCACCGGGCTGGTCGTCGCCGCCTCGCTGATCGTCCGGGTCGTCAACCGCGGGCCGTACTATCCGGGATTCGATCTCTCGGGCGTCGCCAATGGCCTGTACGTCATCTCCACCCGCGGCTCGTTCACGGACACGCTCGTCTACGTCCTGCGCCAGAGCCGCGAGTACGGCGCGCCGTTTCCGCACTACAGTGTGCTGGCGGCGCTCGTGCCCGGCTACCTGACGGCCCTGTGGCCGTGGGAGTACTGGGCCGACGTCGTCACCTTCGCCGGCGTCGTGATCTCCGGGGTGCTGCTCCTGCGCGCCACGCAACTCCCGCTCCGTCACGGATGGGTGCTGCTGCTGGCGTGGGCCGCCTCGCCGGCCATGCTGTCGTTCTCGGTGACCGGCTTCGCCTGGGCAAGCGCGTTCCTGCCGCTTGCGCTGGCGCTCTGGATCACGCTCGACCCGCGGCTCCGGCGCCGCCCGCTCGTCACGATCGTGCTGTGCCTGCTCACCAACGAGCTCACGTGGCATGTGTACGAGTTCGGCAAATCCGCGTTCCTGGTGTTCACGCTCGCTGCGCTCATGCTGCGCGACGTTCCGCCGACCCACCGGGCGATCTGGCTCGTCGCCGCGGCGCTGCAGGCGTGGGGTGTCTTCACCGGCGGGAGCCACCACGTGGGCTCGTTCGAGCTGATGGCGTTCCCGGATCTCGCGACCATCGCCCGCGGCCTCCGTCTGGTCGGCGAGCGTCTCTTCGTCACACCATACCTCGACGTGCCCGTGCTGCTGGTCGCGGCGTTGGCCACCTGCTTCGCGCCGACCCGCATCCGCATCTTCCTGCTGACGCTGCTGCTGTCGCAGGTGGGGTTGCTGGTGCTGCTCGCCGTCTTCACCCCCGATGGCTCACATCTGCGACCGCGGCGGTACCTCACGGTCGACTTCTACGCGATCGCGCTCGTTGCCAGCTTCTGGCGCGATGCGGTGACGGCCGGCACGAACGCCGGCCTCCGCGCCCTCCTGCTCGCGCTCCTCGCGGCAGGCAACGTGTGGCAGGTCACCGATCTCGTGCGGTTCGTGCGCGCGCCGATTCCCCGCGATCCGAACATCAACTTCGGCTTCACGCTGCCCTACACGCACTCGCCCAGCGACTACCTCGTCCGCCTGAGCGACGTGGATTGGGCACTCGAGCTGTACGACCGGGTGGAGCGCGGGGAGCGCTTGCTGCTGGTCTACAACCTCTCCGCCCACGACGAGAACGTCACGAATCCGGAAGCCATTCTCGAGCGATTGTACGTTCGGGTCGGCCACCAGCGCTTCGTCGACTCGGTGCTGGTCTTCGGCTCGAAGCCATGCCGGCACACCTGCCTGCCCATTCGGCCAATGGACCAGCTCGGACCGGCGCTCGACGCGTTGCAGGTCAACCCCGAGCGCCTCGGCTCGCTCACGGGTTACGTCGTCGAGCAGCACGAGTTCGACGCTCCCGAGTTCGCCGTCGAGCGGAGCCAGATCATGGCGGAGCTGGCACGACGATTCACGCTCGTCATGGAGTCGCCTCCGGACGCGAAGTTCGTCCGCTTCAGGCTGACCCCGCGCCAGGCCGGCGGCGGCAGCTAGGAAGCGGGAATGTCCCGCAGCTTCCAGATCCGCAACGGCTCGGGTCGCCACGTCGGGTCGACGGGACCACTCACCTCGCTCACGAGTTCGGCGCCGGGCGGTAGTTCGCTCGCCAACGGGATGCTGCGGGTACCGCAGCAGATCGGTTCGCGGCCACCGCCGGTCACCACGTAGCCCGCGGTCGCCTTCTTCAGCACCGAGTCACGCCCAGGCGCCTCGTCGGACAGTCGCACGATCGTCCACGCGGTGAGGACCTCCGGCATGGTGTGCGTGCATCGGATGTCGAGCGCCGGATCGAGATATATCGTCGACGGCGGAAGCGTGCTGAGGAACCGGCAGGCGGCGCGGCCGTCGGCGAAGGCGACGTGCGTCTTGGTCGCTGCCGACACCGCACCGATGGCGGCGCTGCCCACGAGCGCAATCGTGACGGCGAGGGCCAGCGCGGGCCGCCGAGCCCGCAGCGCGGCCAGATAGCCCGCGAGCAGCAGCACGATGGGATACACGAAGACGTGGGCGTGCCGCACGTTCCGCGCGCCTGAGACCCAATAGCCCCCGACGCGCTGAATGTTGAATTCCATCGCCAAGAAGACGAGCGCGAGCCACACCCACACGCTGCCGCCGACGCGCAGGCCGAGGGGCCAGGCGAGCAGCGCCAGGACCCCGAGCGCATGCGGGTACCAGGCGTTCAGACGGTCGCCCAGATGATTGGGCACGAACAGCACATCGGGAAAGAATCGCAGCACGTACCAGTTGACCTGGCGGTGCACGGCGCTCGAGGCGTCCAGGATGCCCTGGAACTTGAACTCCATGTGCATCGGGGCGAGCACGGAGCCGGAGAGCGCGTAGATCGCCAGCGCGCTCGCACCGAACAACACGAGCATCGCGAGCAGGAGCCGATCGACGTCACGCGCACGATGGCGATGGAGCCAGACGATGGATGCCACCACCGGAACGAGAATCAGGCCCGTCACCTTCGAGTGGTAGCAGAGCACCAACGCGAGGCCCGCACCGATCCAGTTGCGGCGCCGTGCCGACTGATCGTCGGCATCGAGCGCGCGCAGCGTGCACAGCACGGCGAGCGCGGAGAAGCACGACATGGCGAAATCGTTCGTCATGATCGTGGCCCACGTGACGTCCATCGGATGCACGGCCAGCAGCGCGGCCGCCACCATGCCTGCCCACGGGCCCCACAGCTGTCGTGCGATCGCGTAGACGAGCAGGATGCCCGCGAGCGAATAGACGAGAAACGGCGCGACCATCGCCGGCTCCGTCACGCCGAAGGCGCGCGCGACGACGGCGACCGGGAGCCACCACGTGAAGCGGTACGCCTGGTTGTCCGGCTGCACCGTGTTCGCAACGATGATCGTCTTCACCTCGTTCCAGAAGATCCCGTCGTCGGCCAGTCCAAAGCCGCCGAAGAAGCGGACGCGCAACCCGAAGCCCGCCAGCAGAACGACAGCGAGCAGGACGACCTCGAGCAGCGCCGGAGGGATGCTCGGACGGACGGAGGGGAGGTTCCGCACCGGTACTGTCGCTGCGGCTCCCCCCACGCGAGCCATGCCCTTCAATAGTCCACTCCGGGCCACGTCCGCCACTGCGTCCGCCATGCTGGAGCACAAGCATTTGCGGCGCGGCGGCCGCCCGACCAAGGCGTCGATCCAACAGGCGGGCACGGGCGCTGCTCGCCGACGGCACGCTCCATCGGTTGAACGCGGTTGATGTAGACCCCTTGGCGGGGCTGCGCTATACCAGCGCCGCCTTGTCCTCCGACGGCCCCTCGCTTGCGCCGACGCTGTCCGTGGTGATCCCCGCGTACAACGAGGAGGCCGTCCTGGGCGAGACGCTGCGCAGCGTGGCGCGCCACCTCACCGCCGGCGGCGTCGCCCACGAGCTGATCGTCGCGGACGACGGCAGCGACGACGCCACGGTGACCGTCGCCACGGCACTCGGGCGCGAGCTGCCGCAGCTGCGCGTGCTGTCGGGACCGCACCGGGGCAAGGGCGCGGCCGTGCGCCGCGGCATGCTGGCCGCCGCCGGCCGCTGGGTGCTGTTCATGGACGCCGATCACGCCACGCCGATCGGCGAATGGGACAAGTTCGCTCCCGTGCTGGCCGAGGGCGCGGCGGTGGTGATCGGATCGCGCAAGACCGCGGGTGCGCAGATCCTGCGACGCCAGCCGCCGTGGCGGGAAGCCGCCGGACGGGCATTCACCTGGCTGGCGAACCGCATCCTCTCCACCCGCGTGTCGGACTTCACCTGCGGGTTCAAGGCGTTCCAGCAGGCGAGCGCGCGGGCCATCTTCTCGCGCCAGCGCGTCGACGGATGGGGCTTCGATGCGGAGATCCTGTTCATCGCAGAGCGCCTGGGATACCCGATCCGGGAGGTTCCGGTGGTGTGGCGCGACGACGCGGCCACCAAGGTCCGCATCGCGCGCGACGCCGTGCGCTCGTTCAGCGAGCTGCTGGCGATCCGCTGGGCGGCGGCCCGGGGAGCGTATCGCCAGGCGGCGCCGGACGGCGACGCGCAAGCCGCCACAGCAGCGCAACGTAGACCGCCAACGCGACCGCACTGACGACGGCGCCGACGGTGAACGGCCGGGACGAGAAGCGGAACGCGACCTCGTGGCGACCCGCCGGCACCTCCACGGCGCGCCCGAGGTAGTTCGCGTGCCGGATCGGCACGGGGACGCCGTCGACGGTGGCTCGCCAGTCCGGTGACCACGCGTCCAGCAGCACCAGGAGCCCGGGCCGCGACGTCTCGGTCACGACGCGCACGTCGGTGGGATCGTCGCGCACGATCGTCGCGCGACCCGGTGCGGGCTCGGGCGGCGCCGGGCCGTCGTCGGCCTCGAGCAGCGCGCTCGCGCGGCTGGCGATCGGCTGGTCCAGGAGCGCCGACAGCGCGTCGGCTGCCGGCACCGAGTCGGTCCGGTGGGCGAGGTAAGCCCGCGGCAGCGCCCCCGTGTCCTCCCACACGTCCGCCTCGGGCGCCTGGTAGATGCGGCGCAGGCCGGCGTCGTGCAGCCAGGCAAGCGACTGGGGCTTGGTGATCAGGTACCGCACACCGACCGCTCGCAGCGCGCCGAGCGCGCGCAGCCGCTCGGGAGCGGATGCCAACGCTACGCCGATCGCGGAGAGCAGGCGGAAGCGGCGAATCGGCACCAGCGTCTCGTAGCCGTTCAAGGTCTGCACGCGCTCGAGCTCGCCCTGGCGCAACGGAAACGTGGGCGGCAGCAGCGAGTACACGCGGCCGCCGTCGGTGCGCGCCGCTACGGCCGCGTAGGCGGCATGGTAGCGCGTGAACGCATTCGGGTCGTCCCGTGGGCGCAGCGGGCGCTCGTGGTAGCCGGCCAGCGCGGTCAGACCCACGGCCACGGGGGCCACCACGCCGGCGACACGGCCGCCGACGAGCCCGCCCGCGATGCCGAGCGCGCCCATCACCCGAGCGGCGGTCGAGAATGGCGCCGCCACGAGCAGCGCTGCGGCGAGCGCGGCCCACACCAGCCGCGCCCGTCGATGTGCGGCCCCGGCTCCGAACAGCGTGTCGCTGCCCACCGCCGCGGCCAGCGCCAGCGCGAGCCCCGCCATGAACGTCCACTTGTAGGGGCCGGTAAACCAATGTCCCACCGGCGTCTTCCACAGAAGCGGAAAGATCGGCGTGGCGCTCCCCAGCGAGAGCACCACCGCCGCGACGAGGAGCACGAGCGCCGGACGGCCGAGCGGTCGCGATCTCCCCGCGGGCACGAGCGCCGCCAGCGCGAGCAGGGGCGTCAGCACGCCCGCATAGGTCGGCACGAGGGCGTCGCGCGCCGGCGCGGCGAGGCTCCGCCAGTAATGCATCGGCCACACCCGGAAGAGCTCGTAGAACGAGTCCCGCATGAACGCACGGCTGCGGATGCTGGATTCGACGGCTGCCATCGAGGGCAGCACCTGCACGGCGGCGATCGCCAGGCCGACTGCTTCGGCGAGCGCCAGCCAGCCCAGCACGCGCAGCCAGGCCGACGGCGTGCGGGGGCTCGCGAAGAGGGCGAACAGCGCAACGACGCACGCGGTGTAGAGATGCAGCTGGAAGTATCCGGCGAGCGTCTGCAGCGCGAAGACACCGCCCAGCCCGAGCGCGCGCGCCGCCCCCGGCCCGGCCGCGAGCCACCGTCCCCCCGCCATGGCGAGCGGACACCAGGCGAACGTCGCCAGGATCGCCGGCCACGAGGTGAGCGTCTGGAGCGGTGCGCCGGCCGCCACCGCCACGGCGCCGACGGCGGCGCCCGCGCTCGTCGTCCCGGCGCCCCGACAGAGCAGGTACGTGCCGAACGCGGCGAGCGTCACGTGGAGCCAGGCGAGCACGTCGAGCGCCAGCGCGGTCGGCAGCACGAGGTAGAGCAGGTTCGGCGGGTACCACAGGCCCACCTGCGGATCGGCGATCTCGTTGGTGCCGAAGCCCACGTACGGATTCCAGAGCGGCAGGCGGCCGTGGACGAGCTCGCGGCTCGCATAGGCGTGCGCCGGGTAGAAGAAGTGGAAGAGGTCCTGCGAGAGAAAGCTGGCGCGCGGCGGCCTCGTGCCGATCCACATGGCGGCGGCCGCGGCGGCCGTGGCCGCGATCGCCACCGCGGCCAGCAGCGACCGACCGCCGAGCGCCGCGTCCCGCGCCACCGGCTTAGTCGGCGTCGCGGAGTCCGAGGACATCGAGCAGCTCGCCGATGGAGCGCACGCCGTGAACCGTGATCCCGGCGATCGTCGAAAGCCCGCCGGCGTTGCTGGCCGGCACGATGCAGCGGGTGAAGCGCTCGCGCGCCGCTTCCCGCAGCCGCGCCTCGCCGCGTGCCACCGAGCGAACCTCGCCGGTGAGGCCCACCTCGCCCCAGACGACGACGTCGTCCGGCAGCGGGCGCGACATCGCGCTCGACGCGACCGCCGCCACGACCGCCAGGTCGGCCGCCGGCTCCTCGACGCGCAGCCCGCCCGCCACGTTGAGGAACACGTCCTGATCGTAGAGCCGAAGCCCGAGGCGCTTCTCCAGGACGGCGAGCAGCAGTGCCACCCGTCCGGCGTCGCAGCCGAGCGCCGTGCGGCGCGGCATGGCGAGCGCCGAGCGCGACACCAGCGCCTGGATCTCCACCAGCACCGGCCGGCTGCCCTCCACCGTGGCGAGCACGGCGGAGCCGGGTGCGCCCGTCGGGCGCTCGGCGAGAAACGCCGCCGACGGGTTGGCCACCTCGACGAGCCCGTGCTCGCGCATCTCGAAGACGCCCACCTCGTTGGTGGATCCGAAGCGGTTCTTCACGGCGCGCAGCACGCGCAGCGCGTGTGCGTCGTCGCCTTCGAAGTAGAGGACCGTGTCGACCAGGTGCTCGAGCACGCGCGGGCCGGCGAGCGCGCCTTCCTTGGTGACGTGCCCGATGACGAAGCACGCCGTGCCGGCGGCCTTGCAGGCGGCGACCAGCATGGCGGCCGACTCGCGCACCTGGCCCACGCTTCCCGGCGCCGACGCGAGCGCGTCCGTGTGCAGGGTCTGGATGGAGTCCACCACCGCCGCCACGGGCTTGCGGCGGGCGATCTCGTCGACCGCGATCTCGGTGGTCGTCTCGGCGAGCACCAGGATGTCGGTGTTGCCGAGGCCCAGGCGGTCGGCACGCAGCCGCACCTGCTCGGGCGATTCCTCGCCGGCGACGTACAGCACGGGCAGGCCCCGTCCCGCGAGCGCACCGCAGGCCTGCAGCGCGAGCGTGGACTTGCCGATTCCCGGGTCGCCGCCCAGCAGCACGATCGACCCGGCCACGAGCCCACCGCCGAGCACCCGGTCGAGCTCGGCGAGCCCGGTCGTGCGGCGGATCGCTTCACCTGCTGTGACGGCGGCGAGCGCCTGGGGGGCAGCGGCGGGCGCGCTCCGCTTGCCGGCGAGCGTCTCGCGCACGGTCTCCTCGACCACCGAGCCCCAGCTCGAGCAGCTCGGACATTGGCCCAGCCAGCGGGGCGAGGCGTGCCCGCACTGCTGGCAGACGAAGAGCGTCTTGGCGCGCTTGTCAACCATGACGACTCATTGGGTTGACAAACCCGGACGCGGGCGGCATGTCCGCGCCGTGTACGACCTCGAGCGCGAGGCCCGCGAGGAGCTCGGAGCTCTGGAGGCAGGCGGGCTTCGCCGCTCGCTGCGCGCGCTCGCCTCGGCGTGCGGTCCCGATGTGGAGGTGGGCGGCCGGCGCGTGCTCCATCTCTCGTCGAACAACTACCTCGGCCTGGCCACCCATCCCGAGCTGCGGGCCGCCGCGCGCGATGCGCTCGATGCCTGGGGCTGCGGAGCCGGCGCCTCGCGGTTGATCACCGGTCACACCGACCTCCACGCCGAAGTCGAGCGGCGGCTGGCCGCCTGGAAGGGCACCGAGGCCGCCCTGCTCTTTCCATCCGGATACCAAGCCAACATCGGAGCGATCGGCGCGCTCGTGCGCGCGGGCGACCATATCTATAGCGATGCGCTCAATCACGCGAGCATCATCGACGGCTGCCGCCTGAGCCGCGCCGCCGTGCACGCCTACCCGCACCGCGACCTCGGCGCGCTCGAGGCGGCGCTCCGTGCCGCGCCGCCGGCCGGCCGGCGCCTCATCGTGACGGACTCGGTGTTCTCCATGGACGGCGATCGCGCCCCGCTCGCCGCCCTCGCCGACCTGGCCGCCCGTCACCGCGCCGTGCTGATGGTGGACGAGGCCCACGCGGCGGGCGTGCTGGGGCCCCGGGGCGCCGGCCTCGCCGAGGAATGCGGCCTCACCGAGCGGATCCACGTACACGTGGGCACGCTCGGCAAGGCGCTCGGCTCGGCCGGCGCCTACGTGGCGGGCTCGCGGGCGCTGATCGATCTCATCGTGAACCGCGCCCGCAGCTTCATCTTCACGACGGCGCTGCCACCGCCGATCGTGGCGGCCGCGGGCGCGGCGATCGACCTCGTGGTGCGGGAGCCCGAGCGCCGCCGCCGGGTGCTGGCGCTCGCCGAGCGGCTGCGCCGCGGGCTGCGCGACCTCGGGCTCGACGCCCGCGGCGAGACGCACATCGTGCCGGTGCTGATCGGCGACAACCACGCGGCGCTGCGCATGGCCGACGCGCTCCTCGACCACGGCGTGCTGGCGCATCCGATTCGCCCGCCGAGCGTGCCGCCGGGCACCGCCCGGCTGCGTCTCACCCCCATGGCGACGCACACCGACGACGACATCGAGCGCGCCCTCGCCGCGTTCGCGGCCGCTGCCCGGCTCGCGGGAGTGTCCCGGTGACCGACGCCGCCACGCTGGCCGCCTGGGACCGACAGCACCTCTGGCATCCGTTCACTCAGATGGCGGACTGGATGCAGGAGGAGCCGCTGGTGGTGGCGGCGGCCGAGGGCTGCACGCTCATCGGCACCGACGGCCGCCGCTACCTCGACGGCGTGTCGTCGCTCTGGTGCAACGTGCACGGCCACCGCCATCCGCGGCTCGATGCGGCGCTGCGCGCGCAGCTCGACCGCGTGGCCCACACGACGCTGCTCGGCCTCGGCAGCGTGCCGTCGATCGAGCTGGCCCACGCGCTGGTGCAGGTCGTCCCGGGGGGGCTCACCCGCGTCTTCTACTCCGACGCCGGCGCCACGGCGGTCGAGGCGGCGCTGCGCATCGCGCTGCAGTACCAGCAGCTCCGCGGCGCGACCGAGCGGGTGCGCTTCGCCTCGCTGGCGGAGGGCTATCACGGCGACACGCTCGGCGCCGTCGGCGTCGGCTACTCGGAGACCTTCCACCGCTTCGTCGCCGCCGCCACCGTGCCTGCCGTCCGGCTGACCCCGCCCCACGTCTTTCGCTGGCAGCGCGGAATGGACGCGGCCGACGCGCTCGCCGCCGCCATCGCGGAGGCCGAGACCACGCTCGCCGCCCACGCGCCCTCGCTCGCAGCCCTCATCGTCGAGCCGCTCGTCCAGGGCGCCGCCGGCATGTGGATCCACCCGCCCGAATACCTGGCACAACTGGCCGCGCTCACGCGCCAGCACGGGATGCTGTTCATCGCCGACGAGGTGGCCACGGGCTTCGGGCGCACGGGGACGATGTTCGCGTGCGAGCAGGCCGGCGTCACGCCCGACCTCATGTGCATCGCCAAGGGGCTCTCGGGTGGCTACCTGCCGCTCGCGGCCACGCTCGCCACCGAGGAGGTGTTCGCGGCGTTCCTCGCCCCTTACGAGACGTTCCGCGCCTTCTTCCACGGGCACACGTTCACCGGCAACGCGCTCGCCTGCGCGGTGGCGCTGGCGAGCCTGCAGGTCTTCGCCGAGGAGCGGACGCTCGAGCGGCTGGGCCCCGTGATCGCGCGGCTCCGCGAGCGGCTCGCACGCGACGTGGCCCCGCTGCCGCACGTCGGCGAGGTGCGCCAGCAGGGTGCCATGGTGGGCATCGAGCTGGTCGCCGACCGGCACCGCCGCACGCCCTACGAGCCGGCCGCGCGCATAGGACAGCGCGTGGTGGCGGCCGCGCGCCGGCGAGGGGTGGTCCTCCGTCCGCTCGGCAACGTGATCGTGCTCATGCCGCCGCTCGCCATCTCGCTCGCCGAGACCGACCTGCTGCTCGACGTCGTGCGCGACGCCATCGCCGAGGTGACCGGCGCGTGAGCGCGCTGATCGCCGCGCTGCGCGCCCGCGGGCGTCCGGGCGGAACCTACTCGCGTCGTCCGCCCAGGAACCGCAGCAGGAAGAGGAAGAGGTTCACGAAATCCAGGTAGAGGGACAGCGCCCCGACGACCGTGTACGCGCCCACCTGACCGTCCGGCAGCGAAAGGGCCATTGTCCTGAGCCGCTGGGCGTCCCAGGCGGTGAGGCAGGTGAACACCACGACGCCGGCGCAGGCGATGACGAACTGCAGCGCGTCGTTGTGCCAGAAGATGCCGACCACCATGGCGACCAGGAGGCCGATCAGTCCCATGAAGGCGAATTGCCCGAGCCCCGCCAGGCTGCGGCGGGTGGTCGAGCCGTAGGCGGCGAGCGCGCCGAACATCACCGCGCACACCACGAAGGTGTTGGCGACCGACTCGCCGGTGTACGCAAGCAGCACGAGCGACAGCGTGACACCGTTTAGCGCCGAGTAGAGGAGAAATAGCCCGGCCGCGGTCGCGGGTGCCAGTCGCGCCACGCGCGCCGAGAGGTAGAAGACCAGCGCCAACTCGCCACCGATCAGCGCGAGCAGCACGAGCGGGCTCCGTACCAACGCGCCCACGATCGCAGGCGAGCCGGCGACGCCCACCGCCACCACGGCCGTCACGCCGAGCCCGGCGCCCATCCAGCCGTACACGCCGCGCAGAAACGCAGTGACGCGCTCGGCGGCGGCGGGCGTGCCGGCGCGCACCTGGGGCCTCGCTTCGTAGAGATCCATGGCTGCCCTCCTTCGGCGCCCATCCTACGCCAGAATCGCTCGCCGCAGAAGGGGCGCCTTGGAGCGCTCTGCGCGTTCCGCTAGTGTCACGGACGCGTGAACCGGACGACGCGCGCGCGCCTGCCGCGCTCTCCACTGCTGGTCGCGATCGGGCTCGTGGTCACCGGACTCGTCGCCGCGGCGCTGCTGCAGCGGCCGGGCGCGGGCGGCGGCGCCGCCAAGCCGACGGCCCCGAGGGCGCTCGTCTATCTGGTGGACACGCTGCGCCGCGATCGCCTCGGCATCTATGGCTACCACCGCCCGACGTCGCCGCGCATCGACGCGCTGGCCCGCGAGTGCGCCATCTTCGATCGGGCATACGCGCCGGCCCCGTGGACGCTGCCGTCGGTCGTCTCGCTGCTCACCTCCACGGATCCCCTGGCCCACGGCGTGTTCACGCGCGGCCAGCGCGCCGACGCGCGCACGCGCTCGCTGGCCGAGGCGCTGCACGCGCACGGCTGGCGCACGGCAGGCTTCATCACCAATCCGTTCGCCGGCAAGGCGAGCGGTCTCGACCGCGGCTACGACCGCTTCGAGGCCGTGTCGGACCAGACGATCGACCCGGCATGGGTGGCAAACTGGCTGGGCGAGGCGCGGGAGCGGCCGGCCTTCGCCTACGTGCACACCGCCGAGCCGCACAAGCCGTATAGGAGCCCGCAGCACTTTCGCGACCGCCTCGCCGACGTCCCGGCGCGCCGACGCAAGCAGCTCAATCGGCAGATGCGCATCCTCCATCACCTCACCAACTGGGATTTCCGCCGCCACCAGCCGAAGGGCGCGACCAAGAACGACGCCCAGCAGGCGCGGCTCCGCCGCGAGCTGGCCAAGGGCGCCGCCGATCTCTCGATGTTCTACGACGCCGAGGTCGCGTGGGCGGACGACAACTTCGGACGCCTGGCCGACCGGCTGCGCGCCGACGGCACGTGGGACTCGACGCTGGTGCTCTTCATCTCCGACCACGGCGAGGAGTTCTTCGAGCACGGCGACGTGTCGCACGGCCAGTCGCTCTACGCCGAGCTGGTCCGCATCCCGATGGTCGTCTGTCACCCGGGCGGCCTCGGTGTGGGCCGGCGCATCGACGCCGTGGTGAGCCTGCTCGACGTGATGCCGACGGTGCTCGCCTACGCCGGGATCCCGGCAACCGGGCTCGCCGGCCGCGATCTCACGCCGCTGCTCCGCGGCGAGGACTTCCCCGGCACCGCGCAGGTGACCTCCGTCCGCATCAACCGGCACAAGTACGCGCCCGAGATCGAAGCCAAGCGCGGCGCCGTCAACGTGGCGGTGGCCGACGGCCGCTGGCGTGCGATCTGGAACGTACAGACCGATACGGTCGAGCTCTACGACACCGAGGCCGACCCCGGCGAGCAGGTCGACCGCGCCGCCGAGGAGCCCGAGCGCGCCGCCGCGCTCGCCGCGCTCGCCCGCGAGTGGGCCGAGGGACGCTGGCCGAGCGACGTGGCCCTCGAGGCCTCGCGCACCGACGAGCTGGACGAGGACACGGTCCGCCGGCTGCGCGCGATCGGCTATCTGCCCTGAGCGTGCGCGGCGGCCAGCGCCGCCTGGTAGACGAGCTTCGCCGCCACGCCGCGGGCGCGTGCCAGCCGCCGGCAGTCCTCGAACTCGGGCGCGAGGTTCGCCGTGCCGTCCGGCGCGATCGCGACCTTCACGGTGACCGTCCCGTATACGGTGTCGACCGTGCGCGTCTCGCGCCTGAGCACCATGCGGCGCCAAGGCGCCCAGCGGAGCCCGATCGTGGAGGTTTCGGCGAACACGATCGCGGCCAGCCGGTCGCGATCCGCGGCGGCGGCGATCACACGCAGCGTGACGCCGGGGCGGCTCTTCTTCATGACCACCGGCTCGAGCAACGCGTCCTTGGCGCCGGCCTCGAGCAGCCGCTCGAGCACGTGCTCCCACAGCTCGGGGAGCGTGTCGTCGACGGTCGCCTCGAGCACCACCACGTCGTCGCTGCCGGCCGCGACGGTCGCCTCGCCGAGCACGATGCGCAGCAGGTTCGGACGGTCGGCCAGCACACGGTCGCCCGCGCCGTAGCCGACCCGCTCGACGCGCAGCTCGGGCACGGGCTCGGCGGCGGCCAGCGCTGCCACGATGGCGGCGCCGGTGGGCGTCACCAGCTCGGTCGCACCGTCGTCGAGGCGCACGGCACGCCCGCGGAGCAGCGCCGCGACCGCCGGGCCCGGCACCGGCAGCGGTCCGTGCGCCGCCTGCACCATCCCGCGCCCGAGCGGCAGTGCCGAGCAGTGGACGGCATCCACGCCGAGGTGCGTGAAGCCCAGGGCGGCGCCGACCACGTCGACGATGGCGTCGAGCGCGCCGACCTCGTGGAACGTCACGTCCTCGGCCGGCACGCCGTGCGCCTCGCCCTCGGCCTCGGCGAGCCGCGCGAAGACGGCGAGCGCACGCTCGCGCACCGGGGCATCGAGCCGGCTTGCGGCGAGCAGCGCGCGGATGTCCCGCCACGACCGGTGCCCGTGCGCGCCGTGCGCGTGCGCGCCGGGCCGATCGGGATGCTCGCCATGCACGCGCACGTGGAACTTCGTGGCGGCGATGCCGCCGCGCTCGACACGCTCGGCCGAGAGCTCGACCCCACGGAGCCCGAGGGCGTCGATCGCCCCGCGGACCAGCTCGATCGGCATGCCGAGGTCGAGCAGCGCGCCCACCGTCATGTCGCCGGCCACGCCCGAGAACGCGTCGAGGTAGGCAATCCGCATGGCGTCCTCCGTTGCGCGACTTTCTAATGGGTGGTATGCGCCAGCGATTGCCGAGAACCAGCCATGAACCGAGCCGATCTTAACATGTTCCGAGACCTTCTCAACGAGCGGAAGCGCGACCTCATCGTCGAGGCGTCGCGCACGGTCGACGGCATGGAGGACAGTCGAGACGAGATCTCCGACCCGACCGACCGCGCCTCGCTCGAGGGCACCCGCACGCTCACGCTGCGCATCCGCGACCGCGAGCGCAAGCTCATCACCAAGATCGACGAGGCGCTCGGGCGCATCGACGACGGCAGCTACGGCGTCTGCGAAGAGTGCGGGGGGCCGATCGCCGTCGAGCGGCTAAAGGCGCGGCCGGTGACGACGCTCTGCATCACCTGCAAGGCCGAGCAGGAAGAGGCAGAGAAGCGACGGGGCTAATCGCGCCGCCCCAGACTGCCGGCGAGGTCACGGTCGTCCGCCGTTCAGCCACCGCACCGCTGACCGCGCCCGAGCGGTGCCGCGCCGCGAGCGCTCGCTGCCGGCACGGCGGCCCGCGCTGGCGGCGGTCTAGCGCGCCGCCGACCGCTCAGTGCCGTCCTGAGGACTCTTGCGCCACTTGATCGAGCAGCCCATCGACGGGAGCTGCCGGGCGCTCGGGCGCTTGCCCGCCAGCAGCGCCTCGATCGCCTCGGCGAGGTCGCGGTGCTTCACGGCGGCCGGGTCCTTCCAGGAGTCGTCGAGCCGGCCGTGGTACGCGAGCCGGCGGCCGGCGTCGTAGACGTAGAGGTCGGGCGTGCAGACCGCGCGGAAGGCCCGCGCCACGTCCTGCGTCTCGTCGATCAGATACGGAAAGCCGTAGCCCTTCTCGCGCCAGCGGGCGAGCAGCCGCTCCGGCCGGTCGTCCGGGTAGTCGGTCGGATCGTTGGAGCAGATGCCCACGAATTGCACGCCGCGCCCCTCGTAAGCGCGGGCGAGCGCGATCAGCCGATCCTCGATCGCCTGCACGTAGGGGCAGTGATTGCAGATGAACATGACGACCAGCACGCGCGCGTCGGCGGCGTCGGCCAGGCCGAAGGTGCCGCCGTCGACCCGCGGCAGGCGAAAGTCGGGACACGGCGTCCCGAGCGGGACGTCGACGTTCTCGGTGAGCGCCATGCCTCCGAGCTAGCCGCGATGCGCCGCGGGCGCAAGACGGCACTTTCGCCGCGGCAAACGACCGTCTAGAAGGACGCTCGCATGCGACGGATCGCCGTGCTCACCAGTGGCGGGGACGCCCCCGGAATGAACGCTGCCATCCGTGCCGTGGTGCGACAGGCCGTCGCCGCCGGCTGGGAGGCCTTCGGCGTGCTCCACGGCTTTCAGGGGCTGCTCGACGACGAGATGCGCCCGCTCGGACCGCGCGACGTGGGCGGCATCATACAGCTCGGCGGCACCGTGCTGGGCAGCGCCCGGTGCGAGGAGTTCCGCCGGCCCGACGGCTGCACGCGCGCCGCGGCCGTGCTCGCCGCCCGCGGCATCGAGGGCCTGATCGTGATCGGCGGCAACGGCTCGCAGAGCGGCGCGGCGGCGCTGGCCCGGACGGGCTACCCCGTGGTCGGCGTGGCCTCGACGATCGACAACGATCTCCTCGGCTCGGACATCACGATCGGGGTCGATACCGCGCTCAACGTCGGGCTCGAAGCGCTCGACCGGCTGCGGGTCACCGCCTCGTCGCACAACCGCGCCGTGCTGGTCGAGGTGATGGGCCGGCAGTGCGGCTATCTCGCCCTGCAGCTCGGCATCACGGGCGGCGCCGAGGCGATCGTCATCCCCGAAGCGGAGATCGAGCCGGCCGAGGTGGCCGACATGCTCCAGCGGGCCTTCGACCGCGGCAAGGCACACGCGCTCGTGGTGGTGGCCGAGGGCGCGCGCAACAACGCCGCCCGGCTGGTCCCGTTCTTCCGATTGAACCGCCAGCGCTTCGGTTTCGAGCTGCGGGCGACCATCCTCGGGCACGTGCAGCGCGGCGGCACGCCGACCCACTTCGACCGCCTGCTCGGCACGCGGCTCGGCACCGCCGCCGTCCACTGTCTGGCGCGCGGCGAGGCCGGGGTGCTGGTCGGGCTCACCGGCCGCGAGGTGACGGCCACCCCGCTCGCCGACATCGCCGGCCGCACCAAGGCGCCCGACCTCTCTTTCCTCGAGATGGCCCGCGTCCTCGCGCAGTGACGATGCCGCCCTGGTTGCAGGCCGTCCTGGCGACGCTGGTCGTCTCCGCCACAGCCCTGGTCGGCATCGTGTTCGTGTTCACGCGCCGCCTCTCGCAGCGCGGCGAGCTCGTGCTGCTCAGCTTCGCCGCCGGCGTGCTGCTCGCCACGAGCTTCCTCGAGCTGCTGCCCGAGGCCACCACGCTCGCGCGCGCCCCCGGCAACATCTTCACCGCCACGCTCGGCGCCATGATCGGCTTCTTCTTGCTCGAGCGCGTGCTGCACGGCTTCCACGTCCACGAGGAAAACGCCCGTGAGCGGCACGTGATCGCCTCGCCGCACCTCATCCTGATCGGCGACGCACTCCACAACTTCATCGACGGGTTGGCGATCGCGGCGAGCTTCGCCGTCGGTCCCGAGGTGGGGATCGTCACCACGGTCGCCGTCACGGTCCACGAGGTACCCCAGGAACTCGCCGACTTCGGCATTCTGGTCGCCGGCGGCATGACGCCGCGCATCGCGCTGCTGGCGAACTTCCTCTGCGGGCTCACCGCCGTCGTGGGCGCGCTGGTGTTCTTCGCGGCCGGCGCGACCGTCGAGCCGTATCTCGCCTGGTTCATGGCGGCAACGGCCGGCATGTTCCTCTATGTGGCCAGCGCCGACCTGATTCCTCAGGTCCATCACCATCGCTCGCTGCACTCGCGGGCGCAGCTGCCGTTCTTGGGCGGCGTACTGCTCATCGCGCTCCTTCACCGGCTCGGCGGGTGAACGGCACGCGGCGTGCACCGCCGAGCGGCATGCGGCTCATCGTGATGCTGGCCATCGCAGGACTGCTCAGCGGAAACCCCGCGCGCGCCACCGTTCGCGGCGAGCGTGGTGCAACGCCCGGTGTAACCAGCCTGCTCACCGCGGAACGCCGGGCGCGCGAGGCGGCCGAGCGGCTCGAGCTGCCGGCGACGCGTCCGGCGCGCTGGAAGCGCGGCGGCGGCTGGACGCCGGCGTGGACCGTCGAGCCGCGGCCGCGGCGTCCACCGGCCGAATGACTGCGGGTTTGACGCGTCCTAGGGGCCCCGCTATAGCCAGCGCTCGCGCCGGCGGGCGCATCGCGGGGCAGTAGCTCAGCTGGGAGAGCACCACGTTCGCAACGTGGGGGTCGAGGGTTCGATTCCCTTCTGCTCCACTCGCGTGAGTTCCACGGGGTGCTGTGGTACCCCGCTCGCGTGCCGGGTCCGTTCGACAGTCCCGACGCGCTCGTCCTCCTCAGGCTGCCGGCGCTAAGCGCCGCGAAGTCGCTGCTCGAGCGGGCCGGCATGTCGGGCGACGCCGTGGGGTTCGTCGTGGAGATCCTGAGCCTGGGGCTCTTTGCGGCGGTGGTGGCCGGGCTGGTGTGGCTGCGCCGTCTCCGACAGACGCCCGGCGTCACCCTGGCCTTCGCCGCCTCGGCCGCCGCGCTCGGCGTCTGGGTCGCGCTCCACCGCGGCAGCGGCTTCGAGTCGTCGCTCGCGCGCGGCGATCACCTGCTGCTCGCCGGCTTCGGCGGTGCCGCGATCCGCGTGCTGCCCACCGCCGCGCGCGTGCGCGTGCTGCTCGCGGTAAGCGCCGGCATGCTGCTGCTGCTCGCCGGGACGGGGCCGGCGGCCATCGTGCTGGGCGGCATGGCGGCCGGTACGGCCGTGCAGCGGCTCGACGCAGCCGCTCCGAACGCCCGCACTGCGCTCGTGCAGGGCGCGATCATGGCCGCAACGCTCGGGGCGTGCCGGCTCGCCTGGACGGAGGCGCCGGCGCTCGGCCTCGGCGCCCAGGGCCTGTTCGCCTTCATGCTGCTGCGACACGTGAGCTGGCTCGTCGACGTGCGGCGCGGCGCCGGCGGCACGCTGCTCGACTACTGGAGCTACCAGCTGTTCTACCCGTGCTGCTACGGCGCCACCGAGCGCTACGCCGACTTCCGGGCGCGCAACCCGGAGCCGGGCACCTTCGCCGACGACGCGCGGCTCTTTCGCGTCGCCGTGCGCGGCGCGGTCTACTACTGGCTCGCCTTTCGCATTCCCGTCGATCTGCCGGCGCTGCTGGCCCCGTCCGGCGTGCTGCCCTTCCACCTCGCGTATCTCGCGCTGTTCGTGCGCTCGGCGCTGTTCGTGATGGGCATCTGGGCGACGCTCGAGGCGCTGGCGCTCGGCTGGGGCGTGCGCATCCATCCCAACTTCGCCGGCATCCTGCGGGCGCAGAGTCCCTCGCAGTTCTGGTACGCCTGGCGCGGCACGATGACGCGTTGGCTCGTCGAGTACGTCTACATCCCGCTCGGCGGCAACCGCGCGCACCAGACCCGCAACGTGTTCGCGGTCTTCGCGGTGAGCGGCGCCTGGCACGCGATGGGCGTGCCGTTTCTCCTCACCACCGAACCGGGTGCCGTGAACTTCGTACCGATCGCCGCCTGGGCCCTGGTGAACGCGCTCGTGCTGTCGGCGGCACTCGCCTGGCGGGGCCAACGGTGGAGCCTCTGGCCGACCGCCACGCCGGCGCTCGTGCGCCGCGCGGTCGCCCGGCTGGCCACCTGGGCGTTCGGCGGTGTGACGGCCACCTTCCTCGCCTTTTCCGGCGATCTCGCCTGGCAATTCCCCGACTTCGTGCTCCGCCTGGTCGGCGTTCGTTGACGCATGCATGGCAAACCGCCTACTTCATGGCCGGCATGACGACCGCCTGGCGTGCGCGTAGCGCGGCGGCGCTGCTGCTGCTCGCCAGCGCCTGCAACCGCGACGACGGGACGCTGCTGCTCACGGGCACCGTCGAGCGCACGCTCGTGGAGCTGGCGGCCCCGGTGTCCGAGACGCTGCTCGAGGTGCGCGTGGAACGCGGGCAGGCGGTGCACGCCGGCGAGGTCATCGCCCGGCTCGACCCGACGCTCGCCGACGCCGAGGTCGCCGGCGCCGAGGCCCGACTGGCGGGTGCCCGTGCGGCCGACGTCATGGCAGCGAGCGATCTCGAGCGCTTCACCGGGCTCCGACAGGCGCAGGTAGCGGCGCAGCACGACCTCGAGCGGGCGAGACTCGCGCGTGACGAGGCGGCGGCGCGACTCCGCGAGGCCGAGACGCTGCTCACGGCGGCCCGGCATCGTGTCGCGGAGCGAACGCTGCGCGCGCCCGTCGACGGCATCGTGGATCAGCTGCCGTTCGACCCCGGCGAGCGCGTGCCGGCCGGCGGCGTCGTCTGCGTGCTGCTCGCCTCCGCCCGCCCGTGGGTGCGGGTGTGGATTCCCGAGCAACGCGTCGCCGGGGTGCAGGTCGGCCACCCGGCGATCGTCACCGTCGACGGGCTGGCGGCGACGATGCAGGGCCGCGTGCTCGACGTCGCGCGCGAGCCGGAGTTCACGCCGCACTTCGCGCTCACCGAGCGCGATCGCGTGCACCTCGTCTACGAGGCACGGATCGAGCTGCTCGACGCGCCCGGCGACCTGCGACCGGGCCTCGCCGCCGACGTGCGTCTTGGGGCGGAGCCGCCGCCATGACCGCGGTGGGCACCTCGGTGATCGAGACCCGCGGGCTCACCCGCCGGTTCGGCCCGCGGACCGCCGTCGACCGGGTGAATCTCAGCATCGAGCGCGGCGAAGTGTTCGGCTGCCTCGGCCCGAACGGCTCCGGCAAGTCGACGCTCATGCGCGTGCTGCTCGGGCTGCTGGCGCCGTCGGCCGGTGAAGCCACCGTGCTCGGCCACCACATTCCCGGCGACGCGGAAGCGCTGCGCCCGCACGTCGGCTACATGACCCAGCGTTTCTCGCTCTACGAGGACCTCTCGGTGCGCGAAAACCTCGAGTTCGCGGCCGCCATCTTCGGGCTCCCGCGCGGCGTCCGCGCGAGCCGGGTCGCGGCCGCCATCGAACGGGCGAATCTCGGCGGCTACGCGCATCTCCGCGCCGCCGCGCTCTCGGGGGGCTGGAAGCAGCGGCTGGCGCTGACCGCCGCCACCATCCACGACCCCGAGCTGCTCGTGCTCGACGAGCCGACGGCGGGCGTCGATCCGCAGAGTCGCCGGCTCTTCTGGGAACGGCTCTTCGAGCTCGCCGCCGCGGGCACGACGATCTTCGTGTCGACCCACTACATGGACGAGGCGGTGCGCTGCCATCGGTTGTGTCTGATGCGCGAAGGGCAGCAGGTCGCCATCGGGCGGCCGACCGATCTCGTGCGTCCGCTCGGCTCGCGCGTGCTCGAGGTGCACGGGGCGCAACCGGAGCGGGTGATCGCCGCGCTGCGGACCCTCCCGTCCGTGGTGAGCACGACCCAGCTCGGCGACGCCGTTCACGTGCTGCTCGCGCCGGATGCCCCGCCGGCGGCCGAGATGCTGGGCACGCTCGATCGGCGGCTGGCCGACCGCGGCCTCGCCGACGCACGCGCCCAGCCGACCGCGCCCAACCTGGAGGACGTATTCGTCGCCGCGCTGCTCGGCGAGTCGTTGTCCGTCGGAGCCGAGCCGGGGGCATCGTCGTGAGCGCCGCGGGAGGGCGGCTGCGGGGCGCCGCACGGCGAGTCCTCGCGGTGGCGCTAAAGGAGCTGCGCCAGCTCGCGCGAGACCGGCTGACGCTCGGCTTCATCGTCGGCATCCCGTCGCTCCAGCTCGTGCTTTTCGGGTATGCCATCAACCTCGACGTGCGCCGCGTGCCGACGGCCGTGCTCGACCGCGCCGACAGCTCGCTCTCGCGTCATCTGGTGGGCGAGCTGGCGGCCACCCAGACGTTCACGCTCACCCGCGTGGTGCGCAGCGAGCGCGAGGCCTTTCGCCTGCTCGAGGACAGCACCGTCGGCGCCGTGATCGTCGTGCCGCCGGACCTCGACCGGCGGCTGCTGCGCGGGCGCGGCGCGGAGCTCTCGCTGCTGGCCGACGGCAGCAACCCGACGGTGGCGAGCGCCGTCATGCTGACCGGCCAGGGCTATGGCGCAGACCTGGCGCATCGGCTCCGCCCCTTCCACGTCGTCGACCCCATGCCGGCGCTGCGGCTCACCGACCGCGAAGGCGCGCGCTTCGCGCAGGCGCCGGAGCTCGTCCGCGCCGAGAGCGTGCGCGTCGCCGTGCTGCCGCTCTACAACCCCGAGCGCCGCACCGCCGTGTTCATCGTGCCCGGGCTGGTGGGCGTCATCCTCACCATGACGATGATGCTCATGACGGCCCTCGCCGTCGTGCGCGAGCGGGAGCGGGGCACGTTCGAGTTCCTGATCGCCACGCCGGTGCGGAGCTGGGAGGTGATGGTCGGCAAGATCGTGCCCTATTTGCTCGTGGGCCTCGTGCAGGTTGCGCTCGTGCTGGCGCTCGGCCGAAGCCTTTTCGACGTCCCGATCCGCGGCTCGCTGCTCGAGCTGGGGCTCGCCTCGCTACCGTTTCTCGCCGCCATGCTGACGATGGGGCTCGTCGTCTCCTCGCTGGCCCGCACCCAGTTCCAGGCGACCCAGATGTCCTTCTTCTTCTTTCTGCCGTCGATCCTGCTCTCGGGCTTCATGTTCCCCTTCGAAGCCATGCCCAGGCCCGCGCAGTGGATCGGCGCGCTCCTGCCGCTCACCCATTTCCTGCGCATCGTCCGCGGCATCCTGCTGAAGGGCGCCTCGCTCGGCGTGCTCATGGGGGAGATCGGCGCGATCGCGGCGTTCATGGCGGCCGCCCTGGCGGTGGCCGTCGCCACCTTCCGCAAACGCCTGGCCTGAGCGGAAACGGCGGCGCCCCACGGGCGCCGGCGGTGCGCCATGGGAGGCGTCGCCGCGCCGCTTCCCACGGATGGGAACGACCCGCGCACAGGCGGGCAGAGCCGGGTGGCCGCGGCCTTGCTAAAGAGCAGCGGGAGGATTGCCCATGGCGAAAAGGCAGAAGAAGACCGCGACCGTGCCAACGCTCAAGCGCGCGCTCACCAATGTCCAGCGCGAGGGGAAGCGTCTAGCGGACCGTCTCGACCGCGACCTTCGCCGCTTCGTGCGCCGCACCCGGGCCGAGCTCACGACCGACGCGCGCGTGCTCAGGCGTGAGTTCACCACCGGGTTGCAGCGGCTCACGCGCGAGCTCGACGGCGGCCGCGCCGGCGCCGCCCGCCGCGAGATCGAGCGGCGGCTAGCGGCGCTCGAGACAGCGGTCCGCTCGCGCCTGCACGTGGCCGGCACGGACGACGTCGGGCGGCTGCGTGCCGAGCTCGTGGCGACCAACCGCCGTCTGCAGAGCCTGGAGGAGCGTCTCACCAAGCTCACCGAGGAAGTGCACGATTGATCCCGGCCTACTCGTCCCCGGCGCCGGGGCCGGACACCGTGGTCCCGATGCGCTCGCGCGCGCGCCGTGCCCGCAGCACGCGCAGGAACTCGGGGAGCCCGTAGAGCAGCGGGTGGCGGCGGAGCCGCGGCGTGACGCGGATCTGCACGCCGGCCTTGCGTTCGGCCTCGTTCACGGCGAGGTCGAGGAGGTTCGGCTCGGTCAGGATGATACGAGGCCAGCGAAGATAGCCGCGTCGCCGGCTGCGGCGAAGCAGCCGGTGCGTGCGCCGCCTGAGCGTCGCCCAGGCGGCGTCGGGCACCTTGCGCGTCTCGTCGGCCCCCGCGGGCTCGACGAGCCCGGTGGCGGCGGCAAAGGCGTCGATCAGCAGCGCATGGACCTCGCGGTAGTACGGCGCGTGCGCGGCGTGGAGCGCGCGCACCCGCTCCCAGCCCTCGAGCCGGGCCTCGCCGCGATAGCTGAGCGCGAGCAGCTCGAGCGAGAATCGCTCGAGCATGAAGCGCTCAGGGAGCAGCGCCAGCGCCGCGGCCGTGAGCACGGTGTGGGCCTCGAGCAGGCGTTCGAGCACCTCGGCATGGACGGCGTCGTCCCGGCTCCAGGCGAGCCATAGCCGCTTGGTGAGTCGGCCCGCGTTGTAGACGTCCCGCATCCCGGGACCGCATTCGCGCGCCAGGTCGGCGCGGCTGATCACGTTGTACTTGCCGCGGAGCACGTGGCGGCCGGGGCCCTCCGACCACACGAAGTACACGTTCGGCGGCAGATACCGGTTCCACCAGCGGTGTGTCGCCTTCGCGAGCACACAGCGGTAGTCGTCCACCACCAGGTAGACGTCGGGAAAGCTCACGGGCTTGCGAAGCCCGCTCGTGTACCACGAGCCGTACCCGAGCACCGCCGCCACCCCCACCGGGTGCCGCTTGCGCACGAGGGCCGGGAGGTCGTACCAATCGGGCTCGCCCGCACGCCCCGTGGCAGAGGCGAGCAGCACTCGCAGCCGCTCGGCATGGGGCGGAGACATCTGCCAGCCCAGCACGTCGCCCGCCCCCGCCGCTCTGCGCGTCACCTCACCGTCGATGCTCGCCAATCTGATCTCGCTCTCCCGCCTCGGACTCGCCGTGGCGTTCGTCTATTGGGCGCGCGAGCCGGCCGTCGCCATCGCCATCCTGTGCGTGGCCGGCATCTCGGACTGGCTCGACGGCTGGGTCGCCAAGCGTCTTGGCCATCCGACGCGCCTCGGCACGCTGCTCGATCCCATCTGCGACCGGCTCTTCGTCCTGCCGGTGCTGGTGACCCTCGTGGTGGTCTACGGCCTCACGCCGGCGCGGCTTGCCATACTCGTCGCCCGCGACATCGTCAATTCGCTCGGCGCGCTGGTGATCTGGCTCGTCTACCCGGACCGCCTGCAGCTGCTGCGCCCCCGCCGCTCGGGCAAGATCGTAACCTCGCTGCAGTTCTGGACGGTCGTGCATATGATCTCCGGTCTCCCCTTGTTCGACCTGACGTTCGCGGCCGCGGCGGCTGCCAACGTCTGGGCGGTGATCGACTACAGCGCGCAGTTCCGCCGGGTAGTCGGCAGCGCGAAGTCGGTGAGCACGCCGTAGTGATCGCTCGCCCACAGCACGCCGGCGCGGGCGTGGGGGAAGGAGCGGTCGAGCACGAGGCGGCTGTGGATCGGGTCCCAGTGCACCCCACCTGCCGGCGCCGAAAACAGGAAGTCGATGCGGCGTCCCGCGGTGGCGAGCGCGGTCGCCAGCAGCTGGCCCCAGGTGTGGCCCGGGACGTCGGGGTGCACGTGACGGAAGGAATCGATCCAGCCGCGCACCTGCGTCAGCGCGCGCATCTCGTCGGCGTGCTCCTCGACGTTGAAGTCGCCGCCGATGATCGCCGGGTGCTCGCGCTCCCGGCGGCCTTCGACCGCCCGGATGAGCGCGGCGATCTGGCGAGATCGTCCGGGCCGCGAGCCCGCGGTGAGGTGCACGGAGAAGACGCTGAAGCGTCCGAACGGCGCCTCGAGCACCGCTTCGAGCGCGATCCGCCGCTCGTGCAAGGAAAGTGGGCTCGACAGCCGGTGCACATGCGACGCCACGATGGGCAGCCTCGAGAGCACCGCGGGACCCTCCTCGAACGTGAACGCGTCGACGAAGCGCGCGGCGAACCCGCCGACGCGCCAGATCGGCGCGGGGTTGGCCCGCGCGTAGACGTGCTCCATGCAAAGCCGTCTGGCGAGGCGAGCTGCCGTGTTGCCGTGCCGCGGCGTCGCCGACGCCTCCTGCAGCAGCACGACGTCGGGCTCCTCGGCGGCCAGGCACTCGGCGGTCCAGTCGAGCCGCGCCGCCAGCGAGGCGCGCGCCCGCCGGGCGCCGGGCAGCGGCGCGCCGTGGAGCAGGTTCAGCGTGACGGCGCGGATCCGCATCGACATCGACGCGCGGGCGTCATGCGTGCCCGTGGCCGCTGAACGGATGCGCCAGCGGCAAGCGCAGCGCTTCGCGCTCGCTCACCGGATGGACGGCTCGCGTCTCGTCGATCCAGATCCATTCGTCGAACTGGTGCGGCAGCACGGCGTGGAAGTAGTGGCTCTGCAGCTCGGTATCGGGACGATACACGACCCCGATCGCGCGTTCGAGGCGCGCCGCCATGAACTCGTCACGCACCTCGGGTCGTGCCGCCTCGCGCAACGGCAGGAAGAACGCGGGGCGTTCCGCGAGGTGACAGAGATGCTCGTAGCTGGCGGGGTGCGCGGGACGGACGTGCATCACCTCCATCGGGCCGTCCCAGTCGTGTGCCGCCGCCACGGTGCCGTGGTCGGTGCCGAAGCCGACGAGGTAGGCCGCGTCGCCGTAGGCCTCGCGGCAGAGCTGGCCCAGGTTGAGCTCGCCGCGC
Organism: Candidatus Limnocylindria bacterium; assembly: GCA_035559675.1. GTDB lineage: Bacteria > Desulfobacterota > Binatia > DP-6 > DP-6 > DATMAZ01. The sequence continues at coordinate 7,881 of DATMAZ010000092.1, read as the reverse complement.
ACGCTCATCTCGGTGGCGCGCGCGTTGCCCAGGTGCGAGTTGTGCGCCCAGACGACGGCGCGCGAATCGGGGCCGTGGAAGCGCAGCAGCGCCTGCAGCGTCTCGAACATGTGCCGGTCGCGCAGGTTCCAGGCGGCTTCCCCGCCGTAGTACATGACCCGATAGTAGCGCTCGGCGTCGGCGATGAGCCGCGCGTTCTGCACCGTGTCGAGGAAGGCCTCGCCGTCGGCCGCCGCGTACTCGACCTCCCGCTTGAGCAGGTCGCGCAGCATCGCCACCGCCTCCTTCTCGCAGACGCGGTAGCGCCCGGTGACGGCGGCCTGCCCGTAGACCGCCGGATGCCCCTCCCACGGCGTGAGGCAGCCGTAGCGCTCGCGCGCGATGCGAGCCGTGGCCGGGTCGACGCGATCGAGATAGTCGAGCACCACGCGGATCGAGGTGTAGAGGCTGTAGAGGTCGAGGCCGTAGAAGCCGGCCGGCCGCTCCGCGCCGGGCCGCGCGTTCCACTCGCGGAGCCAGTCGAGAAAGGCGCCGACCTCGTGGTTCCGCCACATCCAGGTGGGAAAGCGCGCAAACGGCATCCAGCGCAGCCGCTCGCGCTCGGGCATGCGCCCGCGCACCCAGGCGTGTGCGCGCGCGGCGTCGGGCCAGTCGGCCTCGACCGCAACGATGGCGAAGCCGCGGCGCACGAGCGCCCGCGTGATCGCGGCTCGCAGCGCGTAGAACTCCGAGGTACCGTGCGTGGCCTCGCCAAGCAGCACCAGCCGGGCCCCGCCGATGCGCTCGAGCAGCGGACCCAGCTCGACGTCGCCGAGGTCGATCGGTTCGCCGACTTCGCGCAGCAGCCGCGCCACCGTCTCGGGACGCGAGCCGCGCGGCGGTTGGCCGGCTGTTTCCTCTTCTTCCCAGCCGGCCGCGCCGACCAGCGGCACGAAGCGCACGCCGCCCAGATTCTCCTGCCGAAGCTCGCCGCTCGGCAGCCGCCTGATGCGCACCAGCTGCTGCATGGCGCGATGCTCGCCGACCGGGATGACCAGCCGGCCCCCGGGCGCCAGCTGCTCGAGGAGCGCCGGCGGCACGCTGGGCCCGCCCGCCGCCACCACGATCGCGTCGTACGGCGCGTGCTCCGCCCAGCCGAACGTGCCGTCGCCGTGCAGCACCCACACGTTGTGGAAGCCGAGGTCGGCGAGGCGCCGCCGGGCGAGCTCGGCGAGCGGACCGTGCCGCTCGACGCTGTAGACCTCGCGCGCCACGCAGGCCAGCACGGCCGCCGCGTAGCCCGAGCCGGTGCCGATCTCGAGCACGCGCTCGTCGGGGCGGAGCTCGAGCGCAGCCGTCATGAGGGCCACGATGTACGGCTGCGAGATCGTCTGCCCTTCCTCGATGGGCAGCGGCGAGTCGGTGTAGGCGAACTCGGCCAGCTCCGGCGGCACGAATGCCTCGCGCGGCACGCGGCGCATGGCGTCGAGCACGGCCGCGTCGCGGATGCCGCGCGCCTCGATCTGCTCGCGCACCATCCGGGCGCGGCGGGCGCCGGCGTCGGCATCGTGCGGATCAGCCGCCATGGAACGTCCCCCTACGCGGCCGCCTGCTTGGCGAGCGCGATCAGCGCACGCAGGAGATCGCTGCGGGTGAGGATGCCGACCAGCTCGGTGCCCTTCAGCACCGGGAGCGCGCCGATGCGCTCCTGCTGCATGATGCTGGCCGCGTGCGCCACCGTGTCGCTCTCGTCGACGGTGAGCACGCGCGGGCTCATCACGTTCTCGACCCGGGTGGCGTCGGTCCGCTCCTGCGCGCCGATGGGATCGCGCGCCTGGTCCTCGACCGACGGAAACGCGTCGCGGAGATCGCGGTCGGTGATGATGCCGATCAGCGTCTTGTTCGCCACCACCGGCAGCTGGTTGATGCGATGCTCCTCACACAGCGCCCGGGCGTGCGCGATCGAATCCTTCGGCCGAACGACCAGCGGATGGGCGCGCATCCAATCGCGCACCACCAGACTCACACGCGCCGGCGCCTTCATCGTCGTCCCTCCTCGGTGATCACTCTGACGGCACGTTTAGCAACGGCCGTGCCCTCATTGCACTACCCGACGCGCGGCCCGCGTGCTGTCACGCCTGGGACGCACGCTCCACCTGCTTCGCAGGCGTCGGAATGGCGCCAGCCGCTCGTGGCGGCTTGCCCCGGCAACGACTTTGCTACCAGAATCGTGGGGGAGGACCGATGATTCAACGCGGAAAAGGCCTGATCAGGAGTCACGTCCGACGCGGCGTCGGGACCGGGAAAGCGACGCCCGCGGAACGTCGCACGGGTCGGTTGCCAGAGCCTGCGGCCTGCCGGCGATGTGGATCGGTCTTCCGCAAGCGTGCCTGGCGGCGGGTGCCGCTCACGCGCGAGCTGCGCCATGCCGTGACCTGGGTGATCTGCCCGGCCTGCCGGCAGCAGGCCGAGAAGCTCTACTTGGGCCGGGTCGTGATCGAGATGGGCGATGGCTTCGCCGACGAGGCCGCGCTGCGCCGGCGCATCGCGAACGTGGCGGCGCGCGCCGGGCATACGCAGCCCACGCGGCGGCTGGTGTCGGTCGAGCGCCGCGGCTCCACGCTCGAGGTCCTCACCACGTCGCAGAAGCTCGCCCACCGTATCACCACCGAGCTCGCCAAGATCTGGCGGGGCAGCGCGACCTACCGCTGGGCCGACGACGGCAGCCTCTTCGCGCGCTGGCGGCCCGGACGCGGCGGCTGACCGCCGACGCCAGTGTCCCTACGGGCACGCCTGGTGCCAGGTGTCGGCCGGGGAATCGAACGCGTCCGGCAACGCGTCCAGCTCGGCCAGCGAGAACACCGGCCCGTCCGTGCAGACGTAGCGGTGGTTCAGGTAGCAATGCCCGCACGTTCCGTACCCGCACTTCATGTGGCGCTCGAGCACCACGTGGATGTCCTCGGCGGCGATGCCGGCGCGCCTGAGCCCCATGGCGGCCGGCGCCAGCATGCCCGCCGGCCCGCAGAGCGCCGCCCGGCGCGCGCCGGTGGCCTCGACGAGCGGCGCCACGTGCGCCGTCACCAGGCCACGCGCGCCGCTCCAGTCGGCCGGCGCTTCCTGCAGGCATTCGACGATGCGCACGGCAGGCAGCCGGCGCCAGGCGTCGAGCGCGGCGCGATGAATGCGGGTTGCCGGATCGCGCGCGCCGTAGAGCACGCCGACCGGCGTGCCCGGCGCGCGGCGCGCAAGCTGCAGATCGATCGCCGCGCGCAGCGGCGTGAGCCCGCAGCCGCCCGCGACGTAGACGCACGGCTCGTCCATCCGGTCGAGCGGGAAGCCGCGCCCGAAGGGGCCGCGCACGCCGACCGTGGCGCCCGGCGCCAGCGCGAACAGCGCTCGAGTCACCGCACCCATCCGGCGCACCGTGAGCACCACCGTTCCCGGGGCCGCGCCGGTCGCCGGAAGCTGCGAGAAGGTGAACGGCGCCTCGCCCGTGCCGAGCAGCGACAGCATGACGAACTGGCCCGGCGCCGCCCGGTCGAGGTCCGACACCAACCGAACGAGCCGGAGCACAAAGGTGCGGGTGTCGGCCGACTCGTGCTCGACGCGCTCGACGCGCGCCGGCTGGGGCAGGAGATGATGCAGTGGTCGCATCAGCCGCTCCCCAGCCGGGCCATCACGCCGAGCGCGCCGATGGCGCCGGGACAGGTGACGTCGCAGCGCCCGCAGCCGACGCAGCCCACGCGCCCGCACGCCGCCGCGAAGTGCTGCTCGAGCTTGTGGCTCCAGAACCGCCGCACCCGGTCTCCCGGGTGCGGCGCCGGCGTGTGGCCCGACGCCTCGCGCTGGAAGCCCGCGAGGAGACAGCTGTCCCAGACGCGCGAGCGCGTCCCGGCCGTGGCATCGCCCTCGTCGACGACCGTGAAGCACGAGCACGTGGGGCACACGTTCGTGCACCCCGTGCAGGCAAAGCACGACACCCCGAGCGCATGCCACTCGCCGTGCGTCACCCGGCCGCCGTCCACGCGTGCGATCGCGTCGGCCACGAACGGCCGCTCGGGAAAGCTCGCCGCCGCCGCGGCGCGCGCGGCCTCGTAGGCCGCCGAGAGCGCCGCGGCGGCCGGCTCGAGCGCGAGACCGAGCGCGTCCAGCAACGCGCGGCCGGCGGGCGTGCCCGGCGTGGCGATGACACGACCGTCAACGAGCGGTGTGAGCGCCACGTCGAAGCCGTCGCGGGCAAACGGCCCCGCGTCCACCGCGTGGCAGAAGCCGCCGGCGCACGCCGCGGTGCAGTCGATGCCGATCAGCACCGCCTGGCTCCGCCGGCGCATGTACCAGGGATCTCGGGCGAAGAAGCGATCCTGGTAGGCGATCGCGGCGAGGTCGCAGGGGTGCACGCCGACGAGCGCCACGGGCGCCGCCTCGGGCTCGGCGAGCGCCGGCGTCGCGTCGTGCCAGACGAGCAGCGTCTCTTCGGGCGGGCAGAAGATGCGTTTGGCGCCGCCGAGCGGGCGCTCGCGTGCCCACTCGAACGGGACGTCGGGCGACACGGCGGTCCACTCCGAGCCTGCATCGCCCCGGCGGATCTCGAGCAGCTGCCGCGTGCGCGCCAGCGCGGCCCGCAGCGCCTCGATGCCGGCGCGCTCGGGCAGCACGGCGACCTCCCGCCCCGTCAGCATGGCTCCACCGCCACCGCGCAGACCTTCAGCTCGGGCATGCGCGAGATGGGATCGACGGCGTCGTTGGTCACCCGGTTCGAAGGCGCCTCCGCGAAATGGTACGGCATCGCCACCACCCCGGGCGGCACCGTGGTCGACACCATCGCTCGCGTGGTGACCTCCCCGCGGCGCGAGCGCACGCGCACGGGAGCCCCGGGGGCGATCCGCCGGGCGCCGGCGTCGAGCGGGTTGATCCAGAGCAGACCCGGGGGATTTTCGCGCTCGAGCAGCGGCACCCGGCGGGTCATCGACCCGCAGCCATACTGGTGGTGCAGCCGAAACGTGGTGAGCTGGAGCGGATAGGCGTCGTCCGGCAGCTCGGCCGGCAGCGTGTCGCCGACCGGCACGAGGCGGCCGCGGCCGCGCGTGCAGCGCTCGACGTACAGCACCGGCGTGCCGGGATGCTCGGGGTTCGGACACGGCCACTGCAGCCCGCCCCGCTCGAGCCGCTCGTACGACATGCCGGCGTAGATCGGGGTGAGCCGCGCCATCTCGTCGAAGACGTCGCGCGCCGACGTCCATCCCATCGGACGCCCGAGGCGCTGCGCAATCGCGTCGAGGATCTCCCAGTCGGCGCGCGCGGCGCCCGGCGGCGCCACGGCGCGGCGCACGCGCTGCACCCGCCGCTCGGTGGAGGTGAACGTGCCCTCCTTCTCGCCCCAGGCGGCCGCGGGCAAGACCAGGCTCGCGCGCTTGGCGGTCTCGGTGAGGAACAGCTCCACGACCACGAGATCGTCGAGCGCGTCGAAGGCACGTGCGACGTCGTGCTGCGACGGATCGGTGACCACGGGATCCTCGCCCAGCACGAAGAGACAGCGGAGACGCCCGTCGCGCGCCGCGTGCTGCATGGCGAGCGACGTGAGACCCGGGCGATCCGGCAGCGCCCCCGAGCGCCAGGCCGCCGCGAAGCGCGCGCGGACCGCGGGATCGCTTACCGGCTGATACCCCGAGAGCACGTCGGGCAGCGCACCCATGTCGCAGGCGCCCTGCACGTTGTTCTGGCCCCGCAGCGGATTGATGCCGGCACCGGGCACGCCCACGTGGCCGGTGGCGAGCGCCAGATTCGAGAGCGCGATCACGTTCTCCGTGCCGCACACGTGCTGGGTGACGCCGAGGCAGTAGATCAGCGCGGCGCGCGGGGTCGTGGCGTATGCCCGCGCCGCGGCGACGATGTCGCTCGCCGCCACGCCGGTCGTGCGCGCCGCATCGGCGAGCGACACGCCGGCGACGGCGGCCCGCACCGCGTCGGCGTTCTCGCAGCGCGCCGCGAGATAGTCGGCCGCCTCCCAGCCGTGCGCAAAGATCGTGTGCAGCATAGCATTGGCGAGCGGGATGTCGGTGCCGAGCCGGAGCTGAAGGTGAAGATCGGCGAACTCGGCCAGCCGGGTGCGGCGCGGGTCCACCGCGATGAGCATGGCCCCCCGCGCCTTCGCCTCGAGCAGTCGCGCGCCGATGATCGGGTGGTTCTCGGTGGTGTCCGAGCCCCACACCAGCAGACAGTCCGCAGTGGCGAGATCGGCGATCGAGTTCGTCATCGCCCCCGAGCCGAGCGTGCGGCGAAGTCCGACCACCGACGGCGCGTGGCAGACGCGGGCGCAGTGGTCGACGTTGTTCGTGCCGAGCACGCCGCGCGCGAACCGCATGGCAGCGTAGTTGTCTTCGTTGGTGGCCCGCGCGCTCGAGATGACGCCGATGCCGTCGGCGCCCGCCGCTGCCTGCGCGCTGCGGACGGCTTCCACCACCGCCTCGAGCGCCTCCGCCCACGAAGCAGGCACCAGCCGATCGCCCCGGCGCACGAGCGGCGTGGTGAGACGGTCGGGGTGCCCAAGCGCACGGTGCGCGTTCCAACCCTTCACGCAGAGCTGTCCGCGCGAGACGGGATGGTCTGTGTCGGGACGCACGGCATGGATCCGCGCGCCGTCGGACTCGAGCACCAGCCCGCATCCCGCGGCGCAGAAGGGGCACGTGCTGCGCACGCTCGCCGTCGCGACCATCGCGCCCTTGCAGTGCAAGGGCCCTGCCACCACGGAGCGGACGGCGTGCCGTCCGGCCATTCCCATCGGGGGGAAGGCCGCTCAGACGGCCTTCCTTCCCGCGCCAATCTCCGCGCGGCGGCCCGCCGCCGTGACAGCGCCGCCGAGCAGGCCCGCCACCGCCACGGCGAGCAGCCCAGGCACGGTGACGAGGTCGAGCGCCCCGCCGACCCAGCCGAGACACCCGGCCGCCGCGGCGGTCGAGAGCGCGGCCACGGCCAGCGCGTGCGCGGCCCCGATCGCGCCCAGCAATGGGACGAGCCCTATCGCAGAGAGCGCCAGTACGCCCACCCCCGCCCGCGCCAGCGCCACGACGGCTCTCATCGAGCGCACGAGCGCCATGGCGTCGCCCGCCGGTGGATCGACCGTCGCCTGCGGCACGGGATGCGCCGCCAGCGCGTCCGTCAGCAGGCGATGCACGCGCAGCGCGTCGGACGGCGCCGTCGAGTCGAGGTCCACCCAGATCGCCGCGGTGGCGAGCGGCCGATCGACGAAGCGCCGAAAGCCCGGCGAATACGCCAATGCCAGATAGCGGCCGATGAGCGCGCGGTCGTCCGGCACGCGCTCGAGTTCCGGGCGGTCGTCGTTGAAGACGCGGTGCACGCGCGCCACCAGGTCCGCCAGCGAGGAGGCCGCGCGCACGGCCGGGTCCTCGCGCGCTGCGGCCGTGATGCGCGCGAATGCGCCCAGCACGTCGGGCCGCGTGACGAATCCCGGCTCGCCCCGCACGCGGATCGCGAAGCTCTGCGGCGGCGGGAGGTAGCGGGCCATTGCCGCCAGGTCGTCGCGGGCCGGCGACGGCAGGTAGCGAAGGCCGTAGCCCGCGATGTCGAGCCGGACGTCCAGCCGCGCCACGCCGAGCGCGGCGCCCGCCACCACGAGCGCGATGACGTGCGACGACCACCGCCAACGCCCGCGCTCGGCGTCGGGCACGCCGAACGCCGCACGCGCGCAGGTCACCGCGCACGGCGCCACCAGCACGCCGAGCGCCAGCGCCGCCAGGTACGCCTGGAGCGCCGGCATGGCCAGGACGACAGCCACGACCAACGCGAGCGCCGTGACCGACGCCGAAGCGGCCACCATGCGAGCCGGCCAGAGCCGCCGAAGGCCGAGCACGCCCGCGATGGCGGCGGCTCCGGCGGCGGCGAGCG
>DATMAZ010000091.1:0-23912 GCA_035559675.1 Candidatus Limnocylindria bacterium | reverse complement strand
AGCGCGCGCTCGAGCTCGCCCTGGATCGTCGGGCCGCTCGGCTGGAGCTGCCAGCCCTCGAAGTCGGTGCCGTCGTACTGGACGACCAGCCGCAGCTGCATGCGCCGTCAGTGCCGCACGCGGATCAGCCGCTCGGCGACCTGCACGGCGTTGAGGGCGCGGCCCTTCACCACCGAGTCGATGGCGATCCACATGGTGATGCCGTGGCGGACGCTCGAATCGGTGCGCAGCCGGCCCACGTGCGTGGCCTCCGAGCCCACGACCGCGCGCAGCGACAGCCCGCGCGCGTCCTGGCCCTCGTGAAGCAGCACGCCCGGCGCCGGGCGCAGCACGTCTGCCACGGCGGCCGCGGTCATCGGCTCCTCGCTCTCCACGCTCACCGACAGCCCGATGCCGATGAACGCCGGCACGCGCACCGCGGTCACGGTGAGCGGCGGCATGGCATCGCCGAGCACCTTCTCCAGCTCGGCCACGAAGCGCTCCTCGTACGCGCTCTGTCCGCCGGCGCCGATGGCCCCGATCGCCGGCATGCAGTCGAACGCGACGCTGGTGCGAGTCCGGCGCTGGTCACCCCGTCCGCTGAGCAGCCCGATCGAGTCCCGTACCAGGTGCTGGAGCGCGCGCGTGCCCGCGCTGGCCACGCCTTGATAGGTGGAGACCACGACCCGGGCCAGCGGAAACGCGGCCGCCAGCGGGGCCAGCACCACCGCGAGCGCCGTCACCGCCGCGCTGGGACACGCGACCACCCCGCTCTCGTACCCCGCCAGCACGTCGGCGTTCACCTCGGGCACGACCAGCGGCACGGTGGGCGAGAGGCGGTACTGGCTGCTGGTGTCGACCACGAGCGCGCCGCGCGCCGCCGCCTCGAGGGCGTGCGCCTCGGCGACCGCGCGGCCGGCGGTGAAGAACACCAGGTCGAGGCCGGCGAACGAGTCGGGCCCGAGCAGCTCGACCGTGCCATGCGACGCGCCCTCGTCGTCCTCCAGCGCCCCACCCGCCGTCCGCGTGGTCCCGAACAACCGAGGACGGCCGGCGGGAAAGCCGCGCTCCTCGAGCAGCCGCAGCACCTCGCGTCCACCGAGCCCGGTGGCGCCGACCAGGCCCACTGCGAGTTCGCGATCCGCCATTCAGGCCCCGAGCCGCTCGCGCACGGCGGCGCCCATGGCGCGGCAGCCGACCGCGTGCTCGCCCGACTGCGCCATGTCCGCGGTGCGATACCCGGCCGCCACCGTCGCAGCCACGGCGGCTTCGATGTCGGCGGCGGCTGCTGGCGCGGCCAGCGAGTAGCGGCACAGCATCGCCGCCGAGAGAATCGCGGCCAACGGGTTGGCACGGTCCTGTCCGGCAATGTCGGGCGCCGAGCCGTGGATCGGCTCGTAGAGCCCACGGCAGCGCGTGCCTGGGACCGGCGCCCCGGCCAGCGACGCCGAGGGCAGCAGCCCCATCGACCCGGCCAGCATGGACGCCTCGTCGGTGAGGATGTCGCCGAAGAGGTTCTCGGTGGCGATCACGTCGAAGTCGCGCGGGCGGCGGATGAGATGCATCGCCATCGCGTCGACCAGCACGTCTTCGTAGGCGACGTCGGGGTACTCGCGGTGCACCTCGTGCGCGACCTCGCGCCAGAGTCGCGACGACGACAGCACGTTGGCCTTGTCGACCGACGCCAGCCGGCGCCGCCGCGTGCGGGCGAGCGCGAAGGCGGCGTGCATGAGCCGCGCGATCTCGCCCTCGGTGTAGTACATCGTGTCGAGCGCTTCCCGGCCGTGCGGCCCCGTTCGGCGCTCGCTCGGCTGGCCGAAGTAGATGCCGCCGGTGAGCTCGCGAACGACCACGAGGTCGACACCGCGGAGCACCTCGGCCTTGATGGCCGAGGCATCGAGCAGCGCCGGAATGGTCGCGACCGGACGCAGGTTGGCGAACACGCCGAGGCCCTTGCGAAGCGCCAGCAGGCCCTGCTCGGGCCGCACCGTGGCCTTCGGATCGTCCCACTTGGGACCGCCGACGGCCCCGAGCAGCACGGCGTCGGCCGCGCGCGCGCGTTCGAGTTCGGGGGGCGGCAGCGCCGCGCCGGTGGCGTCGATCGCGCACCCGCCCATCAGCCCTTCGGTGAGCGTGAGCCGGAGCCCGTGGCGTCGCGCCACCGCTTCGAGCACGGCGACGGCTTCGCGCGTCACCTCCGGCCCGATGCCGTCGCCGGGAAAGACGTGGACCGTGGCGGCGTCGCTCATCAGGGGCCCACCTCGGCGCGCGCCTCGCGGTGCCGGTAGGCCCGCCGGACCTCGAGCTTGTTGAGCGCGCTCACGAAGGCGAGCGCGCTCGCCTGGATGATGTCCGTGTGGCTGCCCTGCCCGGTCACCGTGACGCCGTCGCCCGAGACGAGCACGCTCACCTCGCCGAGCGCATCGGTGCCGCCCGTGATCGCTTTCACGGCGTAGCGGTCGAGCCGCGGGTGCTGCCCCGTGAGGTCGCCGATCACCTTGAAGCAGGCGTCGACCATCCCGTCGCCCACGCCGTGGCCGAGCACTTCCTGGCCGTCGATCCGCATCTTCACGGTGGCGTGCGGCACCGCCATGCTGGACGAGGTGACGTTCAGGTAGACCAGCTCGTAGCGGTCGGCCACCCCGCGGGTGGACTCCTGCGCCACCAGCGCGATCAGGTCCTCGTCGTAGACGTGCTTCTTGGTGTCGGCGAGCGCCTTGAAGCGCTCGAAGAGCACGTTGCGATCGAGGTCGCCGAGATCCACGCCGAGCTGGTTCAGCCGGTTGATGAAGGCGTGGCGGCCCGAATGCTTGCCGAGCACCAGCCGGTTGGACGACAGCCCGACGCTCTCCGGCGTCATGATCTCGTAGTTCTGGCGGTACTTGAGCACGCCGTCCTGATGGATGCCGGCTTCATGCGCGAACGCGTTCTCGCCGACGACCGCCTTGTTGATCGGCACCGCAATGCCCGTGATCTGCGAGACCAGCCGGCTCGAGCCGTAGATCTCCTCGGTGACGATGCCGGTGTCGACGCCGAAGCGGTCACGCCGGGTCTTGATCGCCATCACCACCTCTTCCATCGCCGTGTTGCCGGCCCGCTCGCCGATGCCGTTGATGGTGCACTCGATCTGGCGGGCCCCGTTGCGGACCGCGGCCAGCGAGTTGGCGACCGCCATGCCGAGGTCGTTGTGGCAGTGCGCGCTCCAGGTGACGCGCTCGGCGCCCGGCACGCGCTCCCGCAGCGTCTTGAACAGCTCGCCGTACTCCTCGGGCAGCGCGTAGCCCGTGGTGTCGGGCACGTTGATCACCGTCGCGCCCGCCTCGATCGCCGCCGCGAACACCTGAATCAGGTAGTCGAGATCGCTGCGCGAGGCGTCCTCGGCGGAGAACTCGATGTGGCTCACGTGCTGCTTCGCCTTGGAGACGGCCCAGACGGCGGCGTCCAGCACGTCCTGCCGGCTCATCATGAGCTTGTGCTTGAGATGGATGTCGGAGGTGGCGATGAAGACGTGGATGCCGGGGTGCGCGGCCCGGTCGACCGCCCGGATGGCGCGCTCGATGTCCTGCTCGCGGGTGCGAGCGAGCGACAGCACGACGGGCCGGCTCACCGCGCTCGCCACGCGCCGCACGGCTTCGAAGTCACCCTCGGACGAGGCGGCGAAGCCCGCCTCGATCACATCGACGCCGAGGCGCTCGAGCTGGCGAGCGATCACCAGCTTCTCCTCGATGTTCATGGTGGCGCCGGGCGATTGCTCGCCGTCGCGCAGCGTCGTGTCGAAGATCTGAACTCGGTCCATTGCAGGCTCCCTTTCCGCCACCCGCCACCGACCGTGCCTCGCCTCCAGAAACACGAACGCCACGGACGGTAGCCGCCCGTGGCATCCTCACGCGAGTGTGGGTCGGTGGGTCCCTACACGCGAGCGAGGGCCGCGGGCGGGGTGCTAAGCAGCAGCCCCGCGAGCCGGTCCTCGCACGAAAGCAGGAACGTCATCGACACGCCTCGTCGATTAGCGCCGGGCCCCCGCCTTGTCAAGCAAGTCGGACGGGACGCACCGCTCCGGCGTCGTCCCCCGCGGCCGGCGGGGGACGCCGCGCGTGACGCCGGCGCACGAGAAAGCGCACCACCGCGCCGACCGGGCCGGAGAGCGCGTAGGTCGTGGCCACCACGAACAGCATCAGCTCGGGCTCGGCGATCGTGAGCACGATCAGCAGCAAGGCAGCCAGCAAGACGGGAAACGGGTGGCGGTGGTGGAGCTGGAACTCCTTGAAAGAGAAGTAGCGGACCTCGCTCACCATGAGCGCGGCGAGCCCCAGGATGAGCAGCGGCATCACCAGCATCTTGTTCGCCGCCCCCTGCCCGCCGAAGTAGAAGTAGATGAGCACGGTGGACGCCACCACGTCGGCCGCCGCCGGCGTCGGCAGGCCGACGAAGTGCCGGCGCTCGACGCTGCCCACCTGCACGTTGAAGCGCGCCAGCCGCAGCGCCCCGCAGGTGACGTAGACCGTGGCGGCGAGCCAGCCCCAGCGCCCCCAGGGCTCGAGCGCCCAGCTCCACACGAGGACGCCGGGCGCCACGCCGAAGGCGATCAGGTCGGCCAGCGAGTCGTACTGGACGCCGAAGGAGCTCGAGGTCCGGGTGAGCCGCGCGATGCGCCCGTCGAGCACGTCGCAGAACTGCGCCACGAGAATCATGATGGCGGAGAGGTGAAAGTCCCCGCGCAGCGTGCAGATGATGCTATAGAAGCCGGCGAACAGCCCCGCCGACGTGAACAGATTGGGCAGCAGGTAGACGCCCTTGCGCAGCGGCGGGATGCCCCGGCGGCGACGACGAGGGAACGGGACCACGGGCGCCTTCGTCGTCGTCATGGGATCTCTCCTATCACGGACACGCCGGCACGAACACGCGCCCCCTCGGCCACCCGCACCGCCACGTCGGGCGGCAGGTAGAGATCCACGCGCGAGCCGAACATGATGAGGCCGTAACGCTCGCCGCGGGCGAGCGCGTCACCCTGCCGGCGCCGGCACACGATGCGCCGCGCCAGCGCGCCCGCGATCTGCACCACGAGGTAGCGGCGACCGCCGCCGGCGAGCACCATCGCGGTCCGCTCGTTGTCGTCCGAGGCCTTGTCGGCGAACGCCGCGTGGAAGCGCCCCGGCGTGTAGCGGACGGCCTCGATGCGGCCCGCCACCGGGCTGCGGTTCACGTGCACGTCGAGCGGCGACATGAAGATGCTCACGCGCGTGGCGGGCGTCCCGAGCAGCTCGGGGGCGGCCACCGGCCGCACGTCGATCACCTTGCCGTCGGCGGGCGAGACCACCAGGTGGTCGTCGCCGGGTGCGACACGCTCGGGATCGCGGAAGAACCACAGGCAGAAGCCGACGCCGAGCGCCCACGGCACCCAGAGGCCCCACCAGCCGGCGAGCGAGCCCACGAGCGCGGGGACGCCGAGCCCCGCGGCCACCACGCCCACCACCCGCCAGCCTTCCGGCGCGATCGGTACGCCGCCCACGCCGTCAGTTGCGGCTGCGATCGACCAGGCGATTGCTCTGCAGCCAGGGCATGAGCCCGCGCAGCCGGGCGCCGACTTCCTCGATCGGGTGCTTTTCGGCTTCGCGGCGCAGCTCGCGGAAGTGCGGCAGCCCGCACCGGTACTCCGTCGTCCACTCCTCGGCGAACTTCCCCGATTGAATGTCGGCCAGGATCTGCTTCATGGCGGCGCGCGTCTGCTCGGTGATCACGCGCTTGCCGCGCGTGAGATCGCCGTACTCCGCCGTGTTGCTGATCGAGTAGCGCATGTTGGCGATGCCGCCCTCGTAGATGAGGTCGACGATGAGCTTCACCTCGTGGAGGCACTCGAAGTACGCCATCTCCGGCGGGTAGCCGGCGTCCACCAGGGTCTCGTAGCCCGCGCGGATCAGCTCGGTGAGCCCGCCGCACAGCACCGCCTGCTCGCCGAAGAGGTCGGTCTCGGTCTCATCCTTGAAGTTGGTCTCGATGACGCCCGCCCGCGTGCCGCCGATGGCCTTCGCGTAGGCGAGCCCCACCTGCGTGGTGTCGCCGCTCGGGTCCTGGTGCACGGCGAGCAGACACGGCACGCCGCGGCCCTTCTCGTACTCGCCGCGCACGAGATGACCCGGCCCCTTCGGGGCGACCATGAAGACGTTCACGTCGGCCGGCGGCACGACCCGCTTGAAGTGGATGTTGAAGCCGTGGCCGAACGCCAGGTACTTGCCCTTGGTGAGGCCGGGCGCGAGGTCGCGCTCCCAGATCTCCGCACACTGCTCGTCGGGGACGAGCACCATGACAACGTCCGCCTCCTCGGCGGCCGTGGCGGTGTCGACGACGCGCAGCCCCGCCTTCTCGGCCTTCGGGCGCGACGCGCTGTCGGCGCGCAGCCCCACCCGCACGTCCATGCCACTGTCGCGCAGGTTGAGCGCGTGCGCGTGCCCTTGGCTGCCGTAGCCGATGATGGCGATCTTCTTGCCCCGCAAGGGCTCGAGCGAAGCGTCCTCGTCGCGATAGATCTTCATCATGCCGCGTGATCCTCGTCCTTGTCGTCGATGCTGAGTACGCGCGGGCCGCGGAACATGGCGACCCGGCCGGTGCGCACGATCTCGAGGATGCCGATCGGCTTCAGCAGCGCGATCAGCGCCTCGATCTTCTCTTCGGCGCCCGTCACCTCGACGACGTAGGTTCGCGCGGACACGTCGATGATCTTGCCCCGGAAAATGTCGATGATGTTGGCGGCCTCGCCGCGCGTGCGCTCGTCGACCGCGACCTTGATGAGCACCAGCTCGCGCTCGACGTGCGGCGTGTCGGTGAAGTCGATGACCTTGATGACGTTGATGAGCTTGTTCAGCTGCTTCTCGACCTGCTCGAGCACCTGATCGTCGCCGCGCGTCACGAGCGTGATGCGCGAGACACTCGGGTCCATCGTCTCGGCCACCGACAAGCTCTCGATGTTGAAGGCCCGGCCGCTGAACAGGCCCGCGACGCGGGCGAGCACGCCAAATTCGTTCTCGACCAGGATGGAGATGGTATGGCGCATGCCCCGCTCAGTGCACGCGGTGGCGCGCCAGGATCTCCATCATGCGGTCTTTGCCGGCGAGCTTGAGCTTCTGGAGACGCTTCTTGTGCAGCTCCTCCTCCGGGCTGAGATACGGACGCTGCTGAAGCGCGCCGAGCTGACGCTCGAGGTCGACGTGCTCCTCGTAGTAGCGCTTCAGCTCGGGCTCACGATCCAGCAGGGTGATGATCAGTTCCTCGTCTTTTTTTTCCATCGAGCTCCCTGCCTCGAAACGCGTCGCGAGGGTATTACGGCCCCAAAACCCTTGTCAACGCAGCGGGTTGGCCGGCAGCGTGGCGTCGGGCGCGCGCACGTAGGCAGGCTCGAGCGCGGCGAGCTCCACGGCGTTGCCGGCCGCGAGCCGCGCCGCGCCGAGCCGTGCCACCACCTCGCCTCGGGGATGGTGCGTGGTGAACGGCAGCACGCGCACGTGCGCGAAGGCCTCGGGGTAGACGTCGGGCGCGTCGCCGATCACGGTCGTCTCGGGGTCGAGCGCGGCCGCGAGGGCCGCCGGCTTCCAGCCCGCGTCGGGCGACTCGCGCCGCAGCGCACCCCCGGCGTCCACGCGGAAGAGCGCCGCATAGACTTCCTGCTTGCGGGCGTCGATGGCCGCGCAGACGCGCCCGCCGCCCGGGGCCTCGGCCACCGCGGCCAGCGCCTCGAGCGTGGAGACGGCGGCGAGCTGCAGCCCATCGGCGAACGCCAGGCCCTTTGCGAAGGCAACGGCGATACGCAGGCCGGTGAACGAGCCCGGCCCGATCGACACGGCGAGCCCGTCGAGGTCGTCCCAGCCGATGCCGCCCTCGCGCAGCACGCGCTCGACGTGCGCCGGCAGCTCGCCCACGTGCGAATGATCGGTGCGCCAGTGCGCGGCTGCGAGCACGGCGCCGTCGCGTACGACGCCCACGCTGCCGGTCCAGGTGGCGGTGTCGATGCCGAGGACGATCAGGGCTCAGCCCTGTACGAGCCGCGAGATGTCGTTGAAGAGCACGAAGACCATGAGGCCGACCAGCACCAGCAGCCCGACGTTCTGCGCCGCCTCGCGGACCCGCGGGCGGAGCGGCCGCCGCAGGACGGCTTCGATGCCAAAGAGCGTGAGCTGCCCGCCGTCGAGGAGCGGAATGGGCAGCAGGTTCAGCACGCCGAGGTTGATCGACAGGAACGCGAGCATGGTGAGGTACTGCTCGAGCCCCGCCCGCGCCTGCTCGCCCGCGGTCTGCGCGATGGCGATCGGCCCGCCGAGCTCGCGCGCCGAGACGCGGCCCGTCAGCATCAGCACGAAGCCCTTCAGCACGATGTACGACACCGAGACGGTCTGCTGCGCGCCCCGCCAGACGGCCTCGACCGGCCCGAAGTGCTTGCGCTCGGTGGCGATGCCGACGCCGATCAAATACGTGCTGCCCGACGACTCGCCGAAGAGCGTCTTCGTCTCCTTCAGCTCCGGGACGACCTCGACGGTGCGCTCGGCGCCGTCGCGCTCGAGCCGCATGGCGAGCGGCTTGCCCCCGGAGGCGCGCACGGTGGCCGCGAGCTGATCCCAGCTCGTGATGGACCTCCCGTCGATCGCAAGCACGCGATCGCCGGGCATGAGCCCCGCGCGCGCGGCCGGCGAGTCGGGCGTGATCTGGCCGACGAGCGGCAGGGTCGACGGCGCGTCCATGCCCACGGTCGCGAGCAAGGCAGCGTAGACGACGAAGGCGAACAGCAGGTTCATCACCGGCCCCGCCAGCACGATCGCCATGCGGCGCCCGAGCGGCTGGGCCTCGAAGGAGCGTGTGGGCTCGGCCGCGACCCCGGCGTCGTCGCCCTCGCCGAGCATCTTGACGTAGCCGCCGAGCGGCACGGCGGAGAGCGCGTACTCGGTCTCGCCCCAGTTGCGGCGCGCGACGATCGGCCCAAAGCCGACCGAGAAGCGCAGCACCTTCACCCCGAGCCGCTTCGCCACCCAGAAATGGCCCAGCTCGTGCACGATCACCAGGGCCCCGAGAGCCACGACGAATGCCAGCAACGTGAGCGTCATGATTCCTCGTCGACTACCCGCCCACCACTGCGACCCAATGGTACATGAACACGACGGGCAACAGCAGGCTGTCGAGCCGGTCCAGGATGCCACCGTGGCCCGGCACAATCCAGCCCGAGTCTTTGGCGCCGAAAGCGCGCTTCAACGCCGACTCGCAGAGGTCGCCGGCCTGCCCGAGGATGCTCACCACCACCGCGAGCCCCATCACCGTCGGCACGTCCGCCCGCTCGAAGAACACGGCGCGGCAGAACAGCGCCACCAGCACCGCGCCGGCGATCGAGCCGAGCGCCCCCTCGATCGTCTTCGACGGGCTCACGGCCTCGAACAGCTTGCGCCGCCCGAACCAGCGCCCGCCGAAGTAGCCGCCCGAGTCCGACGCCATGCCGGCGAAGATGGTGAACAGCACCCATTGCCAGCCCTGCGGCGGCGTCTGCCGGAGCAGCACGACGTGCGGCGTGAGGAACCCCACGTACATGACCCCGAACCAGGCGACGGCCCAGGCACGCACGCCGCTGGACAGATCGGCGGACGCCGTGAGGGGGCCGAGCAGCATGACCACGAATGCCGCCGTCACCGTCACGCCGGGCCAGGGCGGCGGCTGCATCATCCCCGCCCCGACCGCCACGGTGACCGCGACGGCCGTCGCACGCAGGCGCGGCTCCTCCGGAAACGCCATGGCGGCGTACTCGACCGCGCCCACCGCGATCACGGCCAGGATGAAGGCCGCGAACAGCGGCGGCCACAGCCACTGGACCACCAGCCACAGCAGCGGGATCGCGACCGCGGCGGTCGCGAGCCTAGTTCGCAGCACGCAGGCGCTCGACCTGGGCCGAGGTCCGACCGAAGCGGCGCTGGCGCCGCTGGAAATAATCCAACGCCTCCAGGTACTCGCGCTCGCGGAAATCCGGCCAGAGCGCCTCGGTGACGTAGAGCTCGCTGTATGCGATCTGCCAGAGGTAGAAGTTGCTGAGACGCATCTCCCCGCTGGTGCGGATCAGCAGGTCCGGGTCGGGAATGCCGGCCGTGGCGAGATGCGCTCGCACCGTATCGGGTGTGATCGCGTTCGGGCTGATCTCGCCCTTCTGCACGCGCCGCGCAATCCGCCGCATGGCGTCGACGATCTCCTCGCGGCCGCTGTAGCTGACGGCGAGCACGACCGTCATCTTCGTGTTGCCGCGCGTGGCCTCGACGGTGGAGCGGAGCGCCTCGCGCACCGCCGGCGGGAGCCGCCGCAGATTGCCCACGGCGATCAGCCGGATCTCGTTGCGCATCATCTTGTCGAGCTCGCTGGCGAGATAGCGCCGGAGCAGCGACATGAGCCCGTCGACCTCGCGGGGCGGCCGGCCCCAGTTCTCGGTCGAGAACGCGTAGAGCGTGAGGTACGGAATGCCGAGCCGGCGCGTGGTCTCGACGATGGCGCGCACCGACTGCTTGCCGACGCGGTGGCCATGCAGCCGGGTGAGCCCCCGGCGTTCGGCCCAGCGGCCGTTGCCGTCCATGATGACTGCGACGTGACGGGGAAGGCGGGCGGGATCGAGCTCCATCGTCAGACCGCCATGATCTCCTGCTCTTTTGCCTTGAGCAGGTGATCGATCTTCTCGACGAATTCCTTGGTGAGCGCTTCCACCTTGTCGTGCCCGTGCCGGTGATCGTCCTGCGTGATGGTCTTCTCCTTCTCGAGCTCCTTCAGCATCTCGAGCGCGTCGCGACGGTGATTGCGCGTGGACACGCGATATTCTTCGGCCAGTTTGCGACAATGCTTGACCAGCTCCTTGCGCCGCTCCTCGTTCAGCGGGGGGATGGGGACGCGGATCACCTTGCCGTCGTTCTGCGGGTTGAGCCCGAGATCGGAGGCCTGGATGGCCTTCTCGATCGCCTGCATCGCGCTCTTGTCGAAGGGCTGGATCACCAGCAACGTGGCGTCGGGGACCGTCAGCGTGGCAACCTGGTTGAGCGGCATCTGCGCCCCATAATACTCGACGTGGATGCCGTCGAGCAGCGCGGTGGTTGCCCGTCCGGTGCGCACGTGCGACAGCTCCTTCTGGAAGGCCTTCACCGTGGCTTCCATCTCCTGCCGGCAGTTTTTTATGACGTCGTCGGTCATGTGCGTCCCCCGTGCACCAGGGTGCCGATGCGTTCCCCGCCCACGGCCCGGAGTATGCTTCCGGCGTCGAGCATGTTGAATACGAGGATCGGGAGGTCGTTGTCCATGCAGAGCGAGATCGCCGTGGAATCCATCACCTTCAAGCCGCGGCGCAGCACGTCCATGTAGGTGAGCTCGTCGAAGCGGGTGGCGCTCGGGTCCTGATTCGGGTCGGCGCTGTAGACGCCGTCGACCCGCGTGGCCTTGAAGATGACCTCGGCGCCGATCTCCATCGCCCGCAGGCTCGCGGCCGTGTCGGTCGTGAAGAACGGATTGCCGGTGCCGGCCGCGAAGATCACCACCCGCCCCTTCTCGAGGTGCCGAGTGGCGCGGCGGCGGATGTAGGGCTCGGCCACCTGCTGCATGCCGATCGCCGACAGCACGCGGGTGGGGACGCCCAGCTTCTCGAGCGCGTCCTGGAAGGCGAGCGCGTTGATGACGGTGGCGAGCATGCCCATGTAGTCGCCGGTCGCCCGGTCGATCCCCCGCCCCGCGCCGGCCATGCCGCGAAAGATGTTCCCGCCGCCGATGACGATCGCCAGCTCGCACCCGAACGCGTAGACTTCCCGGATCTCCGCCGCGAGCCGCGCCAGCACGCCCGGATCGATCCCATATCCCGTCGCGCCCGCAAGGGCTTCCCCGCTCATCTTGAGCAGGACTCGTCGGTAAGGAGGCCGTTTGGCGGGCGCTCCTTCCGACTCACGCTCCGGCGTCACCCCCAGAGGCACTGTCCTTCTCCCCCGCCTGGCTGCCGACGGTTTCTCCGAGCTGAAAGCGCACGAACCGCCGCACCTCGACGTTCACGCCGAAGCGCACGATGGCCTCCTTCAGCACGTCGCCCACGGTGCGGTCGCTCTGCTTGATGTAGGCCTGCTCGAGCAAGCAGGTGTCTTGAAAATAGCGATCGAGCTGGCCGGCGACGATCCGCTCGATCACCTGCGCCGGCTTGCCCGACTTCTCCGCCTGCGCGCGGTAGATCTGCTTCTCGCTCTCGATCTCGGCCGCCGGCACGTCCTCGCGGCGGACGTAGCGCGGCGCGCTGGCCGCCACCTGCATGGCGAGGTCGCGCACCAGGCGCTGGAACTCCTCCGTCTTGGCGACGAAATCGGTCTCGCAGTTGACCTCGATCAGGACGCCGATCTTGCCGCCGGGATGGATGTAGGCCCCGATCTGCCCGTCGGTCGCGACCCGGGTGGCCTTCTTGGCCGCCTTGGCGATGCCGCGCTCGCGCAGCAGCCGCAGCGCCTTCTCGACGTCGCCCTGCGCCTCGCCGAGCGCCTTCTGGCAGTCGAGCAGGCCGGCGCCCGTCTTCTCGCGCAGCTCCTTGACCGCAGCCAGGCTCATGCCTGCGGCACCTCGAAGGAGGTGACCCCCTCCATCGACTCCTCGGCGGGCGTCGCCTCGGCCGCACCCGTCTCCTCGGCACCGGCCCCGCGCTGGCGCTCCTCGAAGAGGTTCCGGCCGTCGATCACCGCCTCCGCCACGGCCGCGCAGAACAGCCGGATGGCGCGGATGGCGTCGTCGTTGCCGGGGATGCGGTAGTCGATGAGGTCGGGGTCGCAGTTGGTATCGACCACGGCCACCACCGGAATGCCGAGCTTGTTGGCCTCCTTGACCGCGATCTCTTCCTTCTTCGGGTCGATCACGAAGAGCATGTCGGGCAGCTTGCGCATGCCCTTGATGCCGCCGAGCGACGCCATGAGCTTGTCGCGCTCGCGCCGCAGCCCCTGCATCTCCCGCTTGGTGAGCGCGTCGAGGATCTGGGGATCCTCGAGCATCTCCTCGAGCTTTTTCAGGCGGTCGATGGACTGCTTGATCGTCTGGAAATTGGTGAGCATGCCGCCCAGCCACCGCGTGTTCACGTAGAACGCGCCGCAGCGCTCCGCTTCCTCGCGGATGGCGTCCTGCGCCTGGCTCTTCGTGCCGACGAAGAGGATCTGCCCGCCCTCGGCGGTGCGGTCGCGCACGAAGTTGTACGCGTCCCGGAACATCTTCACCGTCTGCTGCAGGTCGATGATGTAGATCCCGTTGCGGGCGCCGAAGATGTAGGGCTTCATCTTCGGATTCCAGCGGCTGGTCTGGTGTCCGAAGTGCACCCCCGCCTCGAGCAAGTTCTTCATGGTCACGTCAGTCATAGAGTGTCGCCGGTCGCTCCTCCCATGGCAGGGCTAGGCAAATTGGGGTCGTGTAGCAGGAAACGGAGAGTTGGCGCAATCCGGGGCGGGCGCCCGCGGCCCGCGTCGGGCCGAGCGGCGCCCACGCGCCGGGCCCGTCCCTCGCGGTCGCCGTCACGACGCCCGGCTTCCCGAATCCGCCCGCCGCAGCTCGTCGAGAAGCGCGCGGATGTCGTCCGGCAGATCGGCCTCGAACGCGAGCGGCTCGTGCGTCCGCGGGTGCGTGAAGGCGAGCCGGTGGGCGTGGAGGGCCTGGCGCGGGAACGCCTGGATGGCGGCGGCGGCAGGCGGCAGCGTCCCGCGGGTCACACGACGGGCGCCGCCGTAGAGGCGGTCGCCGACGATCGGGTGGCCGAGCGACTGCATGTGCACGCGGAGCTGGTGGGTGCGGCCGGTGTGGGGCGTAAGACGCACCAGGCTGGCACCCGGTAGTCGCTCGAGCACCTCGTAGGTCGTGAGTGCCGTGCGCCCGCGCCCCGCGGCCGACGCGCGCATGCGCTTGCGCTCGCGAGGATCGCGGCCGACCCGCAGCGCGACGCGCCCCCGCGGCTGCCGGAGCGCCCCGTGCACGACGGCGAGGTACTCCTTGCGCACGGTGCGCTCGCGGAACTGCTGGGCGAGCCCCTCGAGCGCCGCGGGCGTGAGCGCGATCGCAAGCACGCCGGAGGTGTCGCGGTCGAGGCGATGGACGATGCCCGGGCGCTCGGAGGCACCGACGCCGGCCACGTGGCGCGCGCGATGGAGCAGCGCGTTCACCAGCGTGTCGCGCCGCCGGCCCGGCGCCGGGTGCACGACCATGCCGGCCGGCTTGTCGATCACCAGCAGATCGGGGTCCTCGTGAAGGACGCGCAGCGGGATGTCCTGCGCTTCGAGCGCCGACGGCACCGGGGCCGGCAGCGCGACCGTGATCTCCATGCCGGCGCGAAGCGCCGTCGAGGGCTTGCGCGCCGCGGCGTCCACGCGCACGTGGCCGCCGTCGATCAGCTGCCGGCCACGCGCGCGAGTGCCGATCTCGGGCAGCGTGGCGAGGAAGCGGTCGAGGCGCATGCCGGCGGCGGCCGGCGGTACGGTAACCACCAGCGATGCCACTCAGGCCCGGCCCGCCGGCGCAGCGTCGAGCACCGCCCGCGCCTGCGCAACGTCGCGGGCGATGGCGCGCTTGAGAGCGGCGATGTCCGCGAAGCGCTCCTCGCCACGGAGCCGCGCCACCAGTTCGAGCCGCAGCCACGCGCCGTAGAGGTCGCCGTCGAAGTCGAGGAGATACGCCTCGACGGTGCGCCGGCGCCCGGCGAACGTCGGCCGTACTCCGATGTTGAGCGCCACCCGATGGCGGGTGCCGGCCACCTCCGTCCAGGCGGCGTAGACGCCGTCGGGCGGCAGCAACACGCCGCCTGGCACGTGCAAGTTCGCAGTGGGAAAGCCAATGGTGTGGCCCAGGCGGTCGCCCGTCACCACGCGCCCGCGGAGTCCGTAGGCCCGGCCGAGCAGCCGCGCCGCGCGCGCCATGTCTGCCGCCGACACCGCCGTGCGCACCGACGTGCTGCTCACCTCTTCCCCGTCGACCTGCACCGGCCCAAGACTCTCGACCGTGAATCCCAGCGAGGCGCCGAGCCGCTCCAAGAGCGCCGCCGAGCCTACCCGCCCGCGCCCGAAGCTCACGCGGTGCCCCACGACGACGTGCCGGACGCAAAGCCAGCGGCAAAGATACTCGCGCACGAAGTCCTCGGCCTCCAGGTGCGCAAAGGCAGGCGTGAAGCGTTGCACGACGGCCACGTCGACGCCCAGGCCGGCGACGCACACGAGCCGCTCGTGCAACGCTTGGAGCCGCGCCGGCGCCTTCGCCGGCGCCAGCACGGTGGCCGGATGCGGGTGGAACGTCAGCACCACCAGCGCGGCGCCGCGAGCCGTGGCCTCCGCGCGCGCCCGTCGAATGATGGCGGCATGGCCGACGTGCACGCCGTCGAAATTGCCGAGCGTCAGCACCACGTCAGCGGGCGGCACCGCGCCGCGCTCGAGGTGCCGGATTACCCGCATGGTCTCGGCCTATAGCGCAGCCGCCGAGATGGTGGAACGCAACGGCTACTGTTGCAGATCGGCGAGCTTCTGGCGCGCACGCGCCGCCTCGGGCGAACCGGGATAGTCCCGGATGAGCCGCGAGAAGACGATCCGGGCGTCGGGCTCGTCGTTCATCTCCAGGAAGAGCTGCCCCTGCTCCCAGAGCGCCGCCGGGGTCTTCTCGCCCTCGGGGTAAGTCGTGCCGAGATCGTAGAACTTCGCGATCGCCTGGTTGTAGAAATCGGTCGAGCGCTGGGGCGTCGAGTCGCCCATCAGGATGTAGCAGCGGCCCGCCCAGTAGAGCGCGTTGTCGGCCAGCGGCGAGGTCTTGTGCGAGGCCGCAAAAGCGTTCAGCCGGGGTACCGCGGGACCGCAGTCGCGCTGCGCGAGCGTGCCGAGGATCTCTTCGAAGTCGGCGCGCTCCGGCACATCCACCGCTGCGACGGCCGCCCGCTCGGCCGCGACCGACTGGTCCCAGTCGGCGGTAAGCTTGCCCACCGGCCCGACCGGCGGCTCCACAACCGGGGGCTCGACCGACACGACGGGCGGAAGACCACCCGCGGGTGGCAGCGCCTGCGGCGCGCCGGGAGACGGCGCCGGCGTGACCGCGCCCCCCTCGAGCCGCGTGACGCGCTCTTCGAGCGCCGCAATGCGCTGGTCGGTCGAGCCGCCTCGGCCCCGTCGCACGCCGCCGCCTTCGACGTCGCTTCGCAGCCGCTCGAGCTCGCGCTGGACGCCGTCGATTTGCCGGCGCTGCTCGCGCATGAGCCGCATGATCTGCTCGTCGCGCTGCATGAGCTGGGCCTGCGTGACGCAACCCGCGCAGGTGCCGAGCGCCGCCGCGGCGGCCAGTGTGCGCAGCGGGCTCACTGTCCCAGGACGACGAAGTGCACGCGCCGGTTGCGCGCGTAGCAGCTTTCGTTCTGCTCGTGGCAGAGCGGCAGCTCCTTTCCGTAGCTGATGGTCGAGATGCGCGAGCTGTCGACGCCGGCCGTCACCAGATAGTCCTTCGCCGCCTTCGCCCGCCGGGAGCCGAGGCCGAGGTTGTACTCGATGGTGCCGCGCTCGTCGCAGTGCCCTTCGATCTCGACCTTGGCGGTCGGATTGGCGCGCAGCCAGGCCGCATTCTGGCTGGCGATGCGCTGCGCCTCTTCGTCGAGCTCGGCCGAGTCGTAACTGAAGCGGACATCCTTCAGGATGCCGTCTTCCTCGGGCAGCTCGCCGCGCTGCACGCGCGCCATGCTGCCGCGTCCCGCGAGACCGCCCTCGTCGAGGCCGCCCCGCTCACCCGCAAGGTCGCCGTCGAGCGGCGACGGGCCCTTCTTCTTGCAGCCCCAGCTACCCAGCAGAGCCACCACGCAGATAATCACCACCGCACCGGTTCTCGCCCGCCTCATGCCCCTCACCACGCTCCTTATCGCTGCTACCGTGCCATCGAAGTCGCGCGTCAATAATCGCGCCGCGGCGACCACGCCGGCGACGTATCATCCCCCTGACCAGTGGTCAATTCACGTTGCATGCGTCCTTCGCGATCGGTCATGACGAGCACGCGGCGCCCGCCGCGCCGCGCGGAGAACACGAGGTAGCGCCCGTCCGGCGCCCACGAGGGGTCCTCGTTCACGCCGTCGCGCGTAACGAGCCGGCCGCCCGTTCCGTCCGCGCCCGCCACCACGATCTGGAATCCGTTCTGGCGCGTCGTGTAGGCGATGCGGTCGCCCTTCGGCGCCCACGCCGGCGAGGTATTGTAGCTGCCGTGGAACGAGACGCGGCGGAGCCCGCCGCCGTCGATGTCCATGACGTAGATCTGCGGCGAGCCGCTGCGCGACGAGCAGAACGCGAAGTGGCGACCGTCGGGCGCCCAGGTCGGCGAGACGTCGATACCCCAGTGGTCGGTGAGCCGCCGAAGC
This sequence comes from Candidatus Limnocylindria bacterium, assembly GCA_035559675.1. Taxonomy (GTDB): domain Bacteria; phylum Desulfobacterota; class Binatia; order DP-6; family DP-6; genus DATMAZ01. The sequence continues at coordinate 6,568 of DATMAZ010000091.1, read as the reverse complement.
GGCTTGCCCGCGCTATCGAGCAGGTAGATGTCGGTGTTGCCGCCGACGTCGCGCGCCACCAGCAGCTTCGAGCCGTCGGGCGACCAGGCGCCGTTCAGGATCGCGACTCGGCCCGAGACGACGCTGCGGGCCGTGCGGCTGCCGAGGGCCTGGCGGTAGAGCTGCGGCAGGTGCCGGCGGTACGACACGAACAGGAACTCGTCGCCGCTCGGATGCCAGCGCGGCGCGACGACGATGGCCCGCTCGTTGGTGAGCCGCCTCGGCGGATCACCGTCGAAGTCGAACACGTAGACGTCCTTCAGCGGCCCGCCGCGGCGGCTCGTGAACAGGATCTGCGAGTCGAACGGCCCGCGCTCGCCGGTGAGGTATTCGAGAATCGTGTCCGCCATCCGGTGCGCCATGCGCGGGACGTCAGCGGCCGAGCCTTCGAAGCGGCGGCCGACGGCCGACACCTCGACCTGCGACGGCACGTCGAACATGCGCGCTTCGAGCTGCACGCGGCCGCCGTTCACGGTGATCGCACCCTTCACCACGTCCTGCGCGCCCGTGGCGTTCCAGGCGGTGAAGTCGGTCGTGTCGGCAGTGAGGCCCATGGTGTCGGGCCGCTCGGGAAAGGAGCGCGGGTCGAGGGCCTTGAAGTAGCCGGACAGCTCGAGGTCCTTCGCCAGGATGCTCGCGAAGCGCGCGCCGAGCGCGGGCGCGTCGGCGTCGCCCGACCCCTTGAGCGGCACCGACGCGAGCGGAATCTGCGTGCTGCCCGGCCCGTAGATGTCGCCGCTCACCACTGCCGGCGCGCTGCGTACCGCGCCGAGGCACGCGAGCGACACCGCCACCCATCGCATCCATGAGCTCGTCAACTGGCTCCTCCTGTCTCGTCGCCGTGGAAGTTGATCTCGAAGAGCGCGAACTCGTCGGCGTACGCCGGGGGCGGCGGCGGCAGCTGCCGCACCCGCTCGACCGCCGCCACGGCCGTCTGGTCATACACCACGTCGCCGGAGGCGCGCGCCACCTGCACGCCGCTCACCGTGCCGTCGCGCGCGATGCGGAAGCGAACCGTGGTGAGAAGCCCCGGCCGCTTGATGGCGTTCGACCAGCGCTCCTTCACCGTGTCGATGACCCGCTGGCGGTAGGCGAACCACTCGAGGCCTTTTACCCGGCCGCCTCCCCGTCCGTCGCCCCCGTCGCCGAGCACGCGGCCGCCGGGTCCGCCGCCGGCCGTGCCCTCGCCCGGCACGCCGGCGCCAGTGCCGACCGCCGCCATGCGCTCGCGGAAGCGGCGCGCGGCGCTGGCGTAGTCGTCCGCAGGCGCAGCAGTCTTCGCCGCCGCGTTGCCCGCCGCCGGCTTCGGGTCGGACGCGGGCGGCGGTGCGGGTGGCGGCGCCTTCGCCGTCGGGGGCGGTTCAGCCGGCTTGGCGGCCACCTGCGGCGGCTCCGCAGCCCTGGGCGCCGGCTTCGGCGCCTCCACCTGCTTCGCTTCCACCTTCTTTACCGGCTCGGGCTTCGCTACCTCGGCCGGCTTCGACTCGACCTTCTTCGGTTCGACCTTCTTCGGTTCGGGCTTGAGCTCCGCCTTCTTCGGCTCGACGCGTGCCACGGGCGCGGGCGGGACCTCGGCCGGCTTCGCCACCGGCGGCGGTGGCGGAGGCGGCGGCACCGGCTTCGCCTCCACGGACGGGGCAGCCGGCGGCGCGGCCGGCGTAGGCGGTGGCGCAGCGGGCGCCGCGGGCATCGACGGCGCGGGCGCGCTCGGCTTCGCAGCGGCCGGCTTGCTCCGTCCCACGAGCCCGCTTCCCGGCCCCTTCGGCAACGCACCGCCCGTGCCCGGGAGATCGGTCAGCTCGACGCTGTAGGCAATGATGGGCGCGGGACGCCGCGCCGCGAGATAGGTGCCGAGCAGCACCACGCCGCCGAACAGCGCGAGGTGCGCCGCGGTGGAGAGACCGACCATGCGGGTCACGCGGCGCGCCCACACGTCGTCGCGCCGCATCGCCATCGCGGTGCGCATCAGCGTCGCTCGGGCGGCTCGGTGATCAGGCCGACGCGCGAGAGCCCGGCCTGCCGGACGGCCGCCAGCGTTTCGATCACCTGGCCGTAGGGGACGCCGGCGTCGGCGCGCACGTAGAGCCGCCGGTCGGGGTCGACCGCGGCGAGCTGCGCCAGCTCGGCGGCGAGCCGCTCGCTGGTGTACTGGTCGTCGTTCAGGAAGATGCGGCCCTGCCCGTCGATCGAGACGACCAGCTGCTTTTCGTCGGCGGGCAGCGCATCGCCGGCGGCCTGCGGCAGATTCACGGCCACGCCCTGCTGCAGGATGGGGGCGGTGACCATGAAGATCACCAGCAGGACCAGCATGACGTCGACCAGCGGCGTGACGTTGATGTCGCTGATCGACTGGCCGCTCTCTCCGCTCCCGAAGGCCATCGTCCGCTCAGCTCATTTCTTGCCCAGAAAGTGACGTTCGGCGATGTTCAAAAATTCCGACATGAAGGTGTCCATGTCGGCCGTGAGCACCCGTACCTGCCGGGCGAAGCGGTTGTGCATGACCACCGCCGGGATGGCGGCCGCGAGCCCGACGGCCGTGGCGATCAGGGCCTCGGCGATGCCCGGGGCGACAGCCTGGATGCTCGAAGAGGTGGCCGAGGAGAGGCCGATGAAGGCCGTCATGATGCCCCAGACCGTGCCGAACAGCCCGATGAACGGCGCGGTGCTGGACGTCGTGGCGAGGAACGTGAGCCCGCGCTCCAGCCGGGTGACCTCCTGGGTACGCGCCCGCATCATGGCACGCTGCACGTTCTCGATGCCCCCGAAGTCCGAGGGCGGCTCCTCGTCGGCGGCGCGCTTGCGCGTGAGCCGCTGCAGCTCCTGATACCCGGCCCGGAACACGTGGGCGACCGGGCTGTCTTTCAGATCGGTGCTCGACGCCTGGATGGTGGCAAGGTTCTTCGCGTCCCAGAAGATGTCGATGAACTGCAGCGACTGCTGGGCCGCGCGCCGCATCTCGAGCGCCTTCGCCATGGCGATGCCCCAGCAGCCGATTGAGCAGCCGACCAGGATCAGCAGCACGATCCGCACGACCCAGCCGGACCCCCAGATGAGATGCCAGAACTCGAACTCCGGCGGGGGAGCCGCAACGGCGGGCGGCGGCAGCGACATCGGGGCGGGCTGCGCCAGCGCCACACCGGACGCCGCGAGCACGACGAACACGAGCGACAAACGTCTCGTTACCAGCACCTCAACCCCGCCGCGACGGGAACGTACCGGAGGCCCGGAAGGCCGTCAATCGTACGCCGCGCGTTACCTTGACCCTGGGGAGCCGACGTGGAATTAGCGGCCTCTTATGGCGATTCGCGTTGGCATCAATGGATTCGGGCGCATCGGCCGTCTCGTCTACCGGGCCGCGCTGAGCACTCGGGAGATCGAGGTCGTGGCGGTGAACGACATCACCGACGCCAAGACCCTCGCCCACCTGTTGAAGTACGACTCGGTCCACGGGCCGCTCGCCGAGCCGGTGAGCGCCAGCGGCGACAGCCTCACGGTCGGTGACCGCACCGTGAAGGTGCTGGCCCAGCGCGATCCGTCGAGCCTCCCCTGGAAGGACCTCAAGGTCGACATCGTGCTCGAGTGCAGCGGCATCTTCACCGAGCGTGACGCGGCCGCGAAGCACCTCGGGGCGGGCGCGAAGAAGGTGATCGTCTCGGCCCCGTCGAGCGGCGCCGACATCACCATCTGCTACAAGGTGAACGACCAGGCCTACGACCCGGCCAAGCACGACGTCATCTCGAACGCGTCGTGCACCACGAACTGCCTCGCGCCCGTGGCGAAGGTGCTGCACGAGAGCTTCGGCATCACGCGCGGGCTCATGACCACGGTGCACGCGTACACCAACGACCAGCGCATCCTCGACCTGCCCCACTCCGACCTCCGCCGGGCACGGGCCGCCGCCCTCTCGATGATCCCCACCAGCACGGGCGCCGCCCGCGCCATCGGGCTGGTGATCCCGGATTTGAAGGGCAAGCTCGACGGCATGGCCGTGCGCGTGCCCACCCCGAACGTGTCGCTGGTCGACTTCACCGCCGAACTCGCCAAGCCGGCCACCGAGGAGGCCATCAACAAGGCCATGGAGGCCGCCGCCGCGGGGCCGCTCAAGGGCGTGCTGCACTACTGCACCGAGCCGCTGGTCTCGGCCGACTTCAACCACTCCGAGTACTCCTCGATCTTCGACTCCAAGCTCACGCGCGTGATCGACGGCAACTTCTGCAAGGTGCTCTCCTGGTACGACAACGAGTGGGGCTTCTCGAACCGCATGCGGGACGTGACCCTGCTCGTCGGCAAGAAGCTCTAGGCGGCCGCGGCATGCGGCGGCTCGCCGACCTGCCGGTTGCCGGAAAGCGCGTCTTCGTCCGGGTCGACTTCAACGTCCCGCTCGACGGCGGTCGCGTGACGGACGCGACGCGCATCGAGGCGAGTCTGCCGACGCTGCGCGCGCTCCTCGACCAGAACGGCCGCCCGATCGTGGCCTCGCACCTCGGCCGCCCGAAAGGCACGCGCAACCCGAAGTATTCGCTGGTGCCGGTGGCCGAGAAGCTCGGCCAGCTGATCGGCCGGCCCGTGCGCTTCGCCGACGACTGCGTGGGCGCCGCCGTCGAGGCGCAGGCGGCCGGGCTCCCGGCAGGCGAGATCCTGCTGCTCGAGAACCTGCGCTTCCACGCCGAGGAGGAGAAGAACGACCCCGCGTTCGCTGGGCGGCTCGCCGCGCTCGGCGACGTGTACGTGAACGACGCCTTCGGCGCCGCGCACCGCGCGCACGCGTCGACCGCCGGCATGGTGACGCACTTTCGAGGCCGCGCCGCCGCGGGGCTGCTGCTCGAGCGCGAGGTCCAGTTCCTCTCCACGCTGCTCACCGCACCGGAGCGTCCGTTCTGGGCCGTGCTCGGCGGTGCCAAGGTGTCGGACAAGATCGCCGTCATCGAGAGCCTGCTCACCCGCGTGCAGGGCCTCTGCATCGGCGGTGCGATGGCGTACACGTTTCTCAAGGCGCAGGAGAAGCCGGTCGGCCGCTCGCTGGTGGAAGACGACAAGCTCGAGACCGCGCGCGACGTGCTGGCGCGCGCCGCGACGGCCGGTGTGGAGATTTTGCTGCCCACCGACCACGTGGCCGCCGAGAAGCCGGATGCCGCCGCGGGGCGCGTGGTGAGCGCCGACGCCTTCCCCGCCGACCTCCTCGGCGTCGACATCGGTCCCGAGACCGCGCGCCGCTACGGTGAAGCGGTGGCGGCCGCGCGCACGGTCTTCTGGAACGGCCCGATGGGCATTTTCGAGGTCCCGGCGTTCAGCGCCGGCACGCGGGCGGTCGCCGAGGCGCTGTCGCGGTGCCGGGGCACCACGGTGGTCGGCGGCGGCGACTCCATCGCGGCGCTCGCGCAGGCGGGCAAGCTGTCGGCGGTGACGCACGTCTCGACCGGCGGCGGTGCCTCGCTCGAGTTCCTGGAGGGCAAGGAGCTGCCCGGCATCCGTGCACTGGAGGACGCCGTATGAGCCGCATCCCGCTGCTGGCCGGCAACTGGAAGATGCACGGTACGCGCCGCGAGGCGCTGGCGCTGGTGCACGCGCTGCTGCCCCGCATCGCCGAGGCGACCGGGCGCCAGGTGCTGCTCGCGCCGCCGTTCACGGCGCTGGAGGCGGTGGCCGAGGCGATCGCCGGCCACCGCGTGTTCCTCGGCGCCCAGAACGTGCACTGGGAGCCGAAGGGCGCGTTCACCGGCGAGGTCTCGGTGGCGATGCTGAAGGAAGCGAAGTGCACGCACGTGATCGTCGGACACTCGGAGCGCAGGCAATACTTCGGCGAGACCGACGAGACGGTCGGCAAGCGCACGCGCGCGGCGCTCGCGGGCGGCCTCGTGCCCATCGTCTGCGTCGGCGAGACGCTCGCCCAGCGCGACGACGGCACGACGAATGCCGTCGTCACCTCCCAGCTCGAGGGCGCGCTCGGCGGGATCCCGGCGGCCGACCTCGGCCGGCTGGTGGTCGCCTACGAGCCCGTCTGGGCCATCGGCACGGGCCGCACGGCCACGCCGGCGCAGGCACAGGAGGTGCACGCGGTGATCCGCCAGCGCCTCGCCACGCTCGCCTCCGCCGTGGTGGCGCAATCGGTGCGCATCCTTTACGGTGGCAGCGTGAAGCCCGACAACGTGGACGCGCTCATGGCCGAGCCCGACATCGACGGGGCGCTGGTCGGCGGCGCCAGCCTCGACGCCGAGGCGTTCGCGCGGATCGTCAACTACGAGGAGTCTCGATGATCACCGTCTTCTTCGCGTACGTGCTGCCCCTGGTGCACGTGCTGGCGTGCATCTTTCTGATCGTGGTCGTGCTGCTGCAGACCGGCAAGGGCGCCGAGATGGGCGCGGTGCTGGGCGGCGGCAGCCAGACGCTGTTCGGCGCGAGCGGCGCGGGCAATTTGCTCACCAAGCTCACCACCGGCATGGCGATCACCTTCATGGCCACGTCGCTGCTGATCGTGATCGGGCAGCGCAACCGGCCGACCTCGAGTATCCTCGATCGGCTTCCCGACACG
>DATMAZ010000090.1:0-6114 GCA_035559675.1 Candidatus Limnocylindria bacterium | reverse complement strand
GGCGGTGCGCCCCGCCGGCGCCGCGGTGCCGCGCGGCCTCGCCCAGGGAATGCGGACAACGCTCCGCCACCCGGGCATCGCGCGCGTGCTGGTGGTCACGGTGCTGCTCGGCGTGGCGATCAACGCGGCCTATTTCTTCGTGGCGCCGTTCGTGCACGGGCTCGGCCTCTCCCGCGCCGGCCCGTTCTTCGCCGCCTACTCGGCGACCAGCGTGGTGATCCGCTTCTTCGGGCGGCGCGCGCTCGACGGCTGGGGTGCGCACCGGGTGAGCGTCCCCGCCTTCGCGGTCTTCGCGGGCGGTCTCGCGGCGCTGGCGTTCATGCCCGCGCCCGGGCTGCTGGTGGCGTCCGGCATCGCCTGCGGCGTCGGCCACGGGACCCTGTTCCCGGTGCTGAACGCGCTCGTCTCGCAGCGCGCGCCCGCCGGGCTGCAGGGCACGGTGGTGAGCCTGCACACGGCCGCCATCGACCTCGGCGCCGTGGTGGGCACGCCGCTCTGCGGCGCGCTCGCGGAGTGGCTCGGATACCCGGCGATGTTCGTGGCCAGCGCGCTCGCCTGCGTCGCCGGCTCGTGGCTGATCGGCGCCGACCCCGTGCGCGCGCCCCGGCCGGCCATGGTAGAAGGAGAACGAGGATGAACGAGGACGTGCGCGGGTGCCGCACGGCATGCCCGGTATGCGACGGACCGACGGTGGAGGTGCGCGGCAAGCTCGTGTGCGCGCGCTGCCGGGCGATCGTCGAGACCTGCTGCGACGGCGGCCGGCAGGGGCGCGACTAGGACACCCGACACACGGCGCGCGGAGACGGCGCCGACTCGCGCCGAGTCACCGGCACCACACGCTCGCTTCGCCGTAGCACCGGTACATGAGCGCGCTCGTGCCATCCTGCTGCCACTGCGTGCTGCACGAGCCGCGCTGGCCGCCGCCGGCGAAGGACCTCGGATTGCCGCCCGAGTTGATGCACGCCTGGGCGCTGTACTGCGACGCGATGGCGATCGCCTCGTTGCAGCACTCGCGCTTGCTCGCGTCGCCCCAGCCGGTGTCGCCCCAGCCGGGGTATTCCGTTGCGCGTGCCACGCCGGCCGCGGCCGCGACCAGCGCGATGGTGAGCCCGGCGATGGATGCGGCGCGCGCCATGCGGTGAGCGGACTGTAGCAAAGTCGCCTCGCCCTTGGCCATGGTCGAAGCGCGCGTTGCTCGCTCGGCCCGGGCCAGGTACACACGACTCGCGCATGAAACGCATCGCCGCGTCGCTGTTGGCGCTGGCGCTGGTCGGCTGTGCCCGCCGCCCCCCGCTGCCACCCAACGCCGAGATGTCGGGGTTCCTCGACGACTACTCGCTGCTGCGGGCAGGCGGCCCCGGCGACCTGCCGCTCGTCTCCCGCGACGAGAGCGTCGACGGGACGGTCTACCGCAAGGTGCTGCTCGAGCCGGTGACGCTCTGGCGCAGCGGGCGGAAGTCGCTCGATCCGGTCCCCGAGGAGGATCTCCTGCGGCTCGTCTCCGAGTTCCAGGACGCGGTTCGGACCCGACTCGGCGAGGAGTTCGCGTTCGTGGACGAGCCCGGCCCCGGCGTCATGCGCATCCGTCTCGGCATCACCGACGCGCGGGTTTCCGATCGGGTGCTGGACGTGCCGACGGCGCCCCAGGGCTCCGATCGCCCGCATCCCGCGGGCGTCAGCCAATCGTAGGCGGATCGCATGACCGAAGCCGAGGTGCGCGCCGTGGCGCTGGTGCGGGCGGTCGACGAGAGTCCGCACGCGCGCGCGCTGTTGCCGGCCACGATGCTGGTCGAGGCCCAGCTCGTGGCCGGCGATCCCGCCGATGCGGAGGCCTGGTTCGTGCACCGCGCCCGCTATCTGCTCGACGGTGTGCTGGCGCCGGTCCGCCCGCTGGCCGAGCGCTTTGAGCTGCGCGTGCGCGCCTTCCTCTGGATCGTACCGCTCGCCGCCGCAGTCGGGCTGCTCGCCAACTCGTTCGGCCCGACCGCCAAGATCCACGCCGTCTACAACCCGATCGTGCTGCTGCTCGCCTGGAACGTGCTGGTCTATCTCGGCCTCGGCTTCCTGCGGCTTCGCCGCCGGCCGGCGCCCGGAGCCGGGGGCGCGCCGCTCGGGATGCTCGGCCGCTTCACGTTGGGGCCGATCGCGCAGCGCCTGCTCTCGGCGCGCGTGCAGGCCGGCCCCTGGCGCGAGCACGCGACCGCGGAGATGGTGTCGCTCGGGCCCCGCTTCGTGCGGAGCTGGCTCGCCATGATGCGGCCGGCGCTCAAGCCCGCGCTGCGCTGCCTCTGCCACCTCGGGGCGATCGGCATGGCGGCAGGCGCAGTCGCCGGCATGTACGTGCGCGGGCTCTTCTTCGAGTACGACGTCGTGTGGCGCAGCACGTTCGTCACCGATCCGCACACGATCGAGCGCCTGTGCGACCTGCTGCTGCTGCCCGGCGCACTCGTGCTCGGCCGCCCCGGGCCGGGGGCCGCGGACGTGGCGGCGCTGCTGTCTCGGGCCGGCAGCCCGGCGGCGCCCTGGATCCACCTCTACGCCGCCACGATCGCCGTGGTGGTCGGGCTGCCGCGGCTCGGGCTGGCGCTCGCCAACGCCGCGGCGTACCGGCGGGCGCTCGGCTGCATTTGCCTCGATCCGCAGGACCGCTACGTGCGCGAGATGGTGGCGCTCGCCGCGCGCCTCGACGCGCGCGAGGTGCGGCAGTCGATCGAGCATGACGTCCGGGCGGCGTGCCAGCGGTTCGCCGACGACGTCGCGGTGTTCGTGGCGGACGAGCTGTGGGACCGCCGTATCGTCCCCACGATCGAGCGCTTCCGCGAGCGGGGCGGCACGCTCGTGGAGCTCGACGCGCAGCTCGCCGAGTGCTGCCGCACGTTCGAGGCCACGCTCGCCACCGAGGTGGCGCGCGCGCAGCGCGCGCTCGAGGGCCGGCTCGCCGAGCAGATCGCCTGGCGGCTCGGCGAGATCGAGCCCGCCGATGCCATCGCGAGCGACCGCGTGCAGGCCGCCGTCGACGGCGCCTCGAGCGGTGCGGGCGCGGCGGTGAGCGAGCAGGTGGGCAATGTGCTCACCACCGGGTTCGGCAGCGTGGTGACAGGCGCCACCGCCGTGGTGGCCGGCACGGTGAGTGGCGGCTTCGGCCATGCGCTCGGCACGGCGTTGCTCGTCGGCATCGTCCACAGCGGCCCGGTCGGCTGGCTGCTCGGCGCGCTCGGAGGCGGGGCGCTCGCCGGCGCCGGGCTCTACCTCGGCCGCGAGCGCGTGCGCGAGGGTGTGAAGCGCGTGACGCTGCCGCCGTTCGTGGCGAAGCTGGCGCTGCTCCGCTTTCGTACGCTAAAGAAGGCCGGACGTGAGCAGTGCGTGCGCGACGTGCGACACGCCATCGCCGGCGAGCTCGAAGACGTGGTGCAGCGCATCAGCGAGCGCATCTGGCAGCGACTGGAGCCGCGGCTCGGCGAGCGGCTGCGGCCGTCCGTCGTCTCGTCCGCCGCCGCGCCGGTCTAGGCCTCGCGCGGCTGCGGTTGCGCGCGCGGCGCCGTCGGGCTAGCCAGGCACGGATGCGGTTCCGGGCGGCGTTGGTGCTGGGGTGGCTCGCGCTGGCGGGCGGTGCGCTGGCCGACGCGCGCAGCGAAGCGGTGGCGCGGCTGCAGGCGCGCTACGAGGCCACGCGCACCATGCGCGCCAGCTTCCACCAGCGGGTCGAATCCCCCACGCTCGCCGCCCCGCTCGAGTCCCGCGGAACCGTGCTGTTCGAGCGCCCGAACCACATGCGGTGGGACTACGCCCCGCCAGACGAGCAGCTGATCGTGGGCGACGGCAAGACGCTCTGGATCTATCAGCCCGACTTGAAGCAGGCGATCCGCACGCCGCTGCGCGAGGCGTTCGAGGCGCAGACGCCGCTCACCTTTCTGGCGGGTCTGGGGCAGGTCGAGCGCGACTTCGACACCACGCTCGAGCGCGAGGACGACCGGCATTGGGTGCTGCGGCTCGTGCCCAAGGGCGACGCGCATCTCGGCACGCTGGTGCTGGTCGTCCGCAAGTCCGATGCCGGGCTCGCCGAGGCGCGCATCACCGACCCCGTGGGCACGACCACCAGCCTCACGTTCAGCGACGAAGCCCGCAACGTCGAGATTCCGCCGGACCGCTTCCGCTTCGAGCCGCCACCCGGGGTTGACGTGGTGGGCCCGCCGACCTATTGAGCCGCGCTCTGGCGAAGGTCCATCTGCTCACGCTCGGCTGTCCGAAGAACCAGGTGGACAGCGAGATCATGCTCGGGCGGCTGGCGCGCGCCGGCCACGAGATCGTGCTCGATCCCGAGGAGGCCGACGTGCTGGTGGTGAACACCTGCGCGTTCGTGGCCGACGCCAAGCAGGAGTCGATCGACGCCGTGCTGGACGCGGCCCGCGTGAAGGCGGCGCGTGCGGGCCGCCGGCTGGTGGTGAGCGGGTGTCTCGCGCAGCGCTACGCGGCGGAGCTGCCTGCCTTGCTGCCCGAGGTGGACGCCTTCGTCGGGACCGGTGCGCTCGACGACATCACCACCGCGGTCGCCGAGGCCCCGGCGTCCGCGCCGAGCGTGTACCTGGGTGCGCCGCACGTGCTGCCGCTGCACGCCGCGGCGCCGCGCGTGCGCACCGGCGCGTGGTGGAGCGCGTATCTCAAGGTGTCCGAAGGCTGCGATCACCGCTGCAGCTTCTGCATCATCCCGAAGATCCGCGGGCGCCACGAGAGCCGGAGCATGGACGATCTCCTCGACGAGGCCGCGGCGCTCGCCGCCGACGGCGTGCTCGAGCTCAACCTGGTCGCCCAGGATCTCACAGCCTACGGCCGCGACCGGCGTGACGGCAGCTCGCTCGCCGTGCTGCTGCGCGCGCTCGCGCGGCGCGTGCCGGACGTCCGCTGGCTGCGCCTTCTCTATGCCTATCCCGCCTCCGTCGACGACGCGCTGCTCGAGGTCATGGCCGACGAGCCCGCCGTGTGCCGCTATCTCGACATGCCGCTGCAGCACATCGCCGACGGCGTCCTGCGCGCCATGCGCCGCGAGCGCAGCGGCGCCGCCATCCGGCGGCTCGTGCGGCGCATCCGGGACGCCGTGCCGGGCATCGCGCTGCGCTCCTCGTTCATCGTCGGCTTCCCCGGCGAGCGCGCGCGGGACGTCGACGAGCTCTGCGCCTTTCTCGAGGAGGCCGAGTTCGAGCACGCCGGGGTCTTTCGCTACTCGCGGGAGGAGAACACGCCGGCCGCGGCGTTGCCGGAGCAGGTGCCCGAGCGCACCAAGCGGGCCCGCTGGGAGCGGGTGATGGCCGTCCAGGCCGGGGTCTCGGCGCGCCGCATGCGAGCCCAGGTCGGCCGCGAGCTCGACGTGCTGGTCGAACGGGAGGAGGCTGCGGGGATCGTCGTCGGGCGCACGGCCGCCCAGGCCCCCGAGATCGACGGCGTCATCCGGCTGCGGGGGGAAGCGGCCCCGGGCGACATGGTCCGCGCCAGGGTGACCGGCGCCGCGACCTACGACCTCGAAGGCGAGGTCCTCGGCACGGTTGACAGTGACGCAAGGGCGCATTACGTAGCGCAGCCCCAGGAATGAGGACCCAGTGAGGAAGGCCTTTCTCAAGAAAGCTCGCGCCATGCTCGACGAGATGCGTGCCCAGACGGTACGCAGCGTGCAGCAGGACCTCGAGGAGGGTCGCGAGCACCAGAAGGACGACGGGATGGACACCTACGATCTCGCCAGCGACGCGCGGGATCAGGAGATCAACGTCATCCTGACGGACCGGGTGCGCGAGAAGCTGGCCGCCATCGACGAGGCCCTCAGCCGCATCGAGGACGGCAGCTACGGGCTCTGCGAGGAGTGCGGGCTCGACATCGCCGAGGGCCGGCTGGCGGCGTTGCCGTTTACGCGCCTCTGCGTGTCGTGCCAGTCCGACCGCGAGCGCGAGTCGAAGCTGAACCGGCGCTACGAGGACGACCGTGGCGCCCGACGGCTGGGCACCGACGGCGCCGACGACGACAACTCCTGAGGCGGCGGTTGCCCGCAGTGGACGGCCGCGGTGAGCGCCCGCGACCGGCTGCGCCGCGACGCGCTCGCCTGCCATGCCGCCGCGCTGGCGGCGGTCG
>DATMAZ010000089.1:0-3164 GCA_035559675.1 Candidatus Limnocylindria bacterium | reverse complement strand
CGGGTGAAGTACCCGGGGCGCGAGCAGAAGCGGTTTGCCCGGGCCGTCGAGGCGTCCCTCAAGCAGGTGACCAGTCTGAAGGAGCGGCTCGAGTCGCGGCTGCCGGAGTTCGACCTCGGCATCTTCGACGCCCACGCGCTCATGCTGCAGGACCGCGGCTTTCTCGAGAAGGCCGAGGCGCTGATCGTTCAGGGCTATGCCGCCGAATCGGCCTTGAAGCACGTGGTGGACGAGTACCTGCAGGCGTTCGCCGGCATGGAGGACGAGTACCTCCGCGAGCGCGCGCACGACGTGAAGGACGTGGGGCTCCGGATCCTGCGCAATCTCCTGGGCGTCGAGGAGCAGCAGCGCGCGGTGGCCGCCGACAGCGTGCTGGTGGCCGAGGAGGTCACCATCTCGGACCTCGTGCTGATCGACCACCGCCGGCTCCGCGGCATCGTGCTCGCCACGGGCGGTGTCACCTCGCACGCCACCATTCTCGCCAAGTCGTTCGAGATCCCGACCGTGGTCGGGGCCGAGGGCGCCCCGGAGGTGGTGCGAGAGGGCGACGATCTCCTGGTCGACGGCAACGCCGGCACGGTGTTCGTCAACCCGCCGAGCGACGTGCTGCGCGAGTACGAGCGGCTCGACCGGGAGTACCGCGCCTTCAACCGCGAGCTCGATTCGCTCCGCGACAAGGTCGCTGAGACCACCGACGGCCACCGCGTGCGCCTGTTCGCCAACATCGGATTGGTCGCGGACCTGCCGTTCGTGCGCCGCCACGGCGCCGACGGCGTCGGGCTCTATCGCACGGAGTTTCCGTTCCTCACCTACCGCGAATTTCCGGACGAGGAGGAGCAGTACCAGCTCTACCGGCGCGTCGTGCAGGGCCTCGACGGGCTGCCGATCACGATTCGCACGCTCGACGTCGGCGCCGACAAGTATCCCAGCTATCTCACGTTCCACCGCGAGGAGAACCCGTTCCTCGGCTGGCGCTCGATCCGCGTCTCGCTCGAGCAGCCGGAGCTCTTCAAGGTCCAGCTGCGCGCCATTCTGCGCGCGGCGGTGCACGGCCCCGTGCGCATCATGCTGCCGATGATCACCAGCATCGAGGAGGTGCGGCGCGCCGCGGAGCTGCTCGACGAGGCGAAGGACGAGCTCGAGCGCGCGGGCAAGCCCCACGAGCCCAACGTGCCGCTCGGCATGATGGTCGAGGTGCCGTCGGCGGTCACCATGGCGACCCACCTCGTCCGCGAGGTGGATTTCGTCTCGATCGGGACGAACGACCTGATCCAGTACCTGCTGGCCGTCGACCGCAACAACCACAAGGTCGCGTCGCTCTACGAGCCGCTGCATCCCGCGGTGCTGGCCGCGATCCACCACACGGTGCAGGCCGCCAAGGGCGCCGGCAAGTGGGTGGGCATCTGCGGCGAGATGGCGTCCGACCCGATCTGCTCGCTCGTGCTGCTCGGCATGGGCCTCGACGACCTGTCGATGGGCCCGTTCTTCGTGCCGGTGATCAAGCGGATCGTGCGCTCGGTCTCGACCACCGAAGTGCGCGCGCTGGCGCGCGACCTGCTGAGCCTGCCGACCGTCAAGGAGGTGAAGGGGCACCTCTTCGACGGCATGAAGAGCCTCGGCATCATCGAGCTGATGGAGATGTACCACTAGGAGGGAGGCGGGATGCGGTCGGTGGTGGCGGTGGGACTGGTGTGCCTGGCGGCGGCCGCGGCGGGCTGTCGCTCGGGCGGCCCGCGGGACATGCGGCTCGGCAACGAGCCGTATCTGCTCGTCTGGGCCGGCGACGACGACCGGCGCCACGAGGATTTCCTCGCGGTGCTCGACGCCAATCCGCGCTCGCGCCGCTATGGGCGCGTGCTCGCCACCATCCCGGTGGGCAGCCGCGGCAACGAGCCGCACGGCGTGAACGACCTGGCGCGGGCCGACGGGTTCGTGGTGGCCACGGGGCTGCGCAGCGACCGGATCTTCATTTTCGACATGCGCGATCCGGTGCGGGGCGAGCTCCGCCGCGTGATCGAGCCGTCGGCGAGCCGCGTGCTGCGCGCGCCGGTGGCCGTCGTCACCGGTCGCTCCGGCCCAGCGTTCGTCACCCAGGCCGACCGCGCCCGCTACCGCGGCCTCGGCCGCGAGGTGTTCGATGCGCCGGGCGGGCTCCTCGAGCTGGACCTCCCCGGGCGCCGTCTCCGGGAGCGCTCCGCGGCGTCCGCCGAGGCGCGCTCCTACATCGTCGCGCCGAGCGGGGGGGCGCTGGCGCGCGGCGCGCTGGTGACCACCAACCGCGGCCACGGCTGGATCGACACTACGCAGGGCGCGTTCCTTCCCGGCATCACCGTGCAGGTGTGGGATCTGAAGGAGCGGCGCGTGCGCGCCACCGTGCCGCTCGAGGCGGGTCCGCGGGGCGAGGAGAACCTCGGGCCGCTGGCGGTGGCGCCGGTGCCCGGCCGCCGCACGGTCTACGTGGCGACGCACGACGGCGGCGCCCTCTACGTCTCCGACTCGATCGACCTCGACCGCCCCATCTTCCGCCTGGCGTACGACTTCGGCGCGGGGTCGCGTCCGAGCGGGGCGGTCGTCCGTCCCGACGGCCGGATGCTGCTCGTGGCGCTCGCCGGGCGCGACGAGGTGGTGGCGCTCGATCTGCGCGATCCATGGCGCCCGGCCGTGGCCTCGCGCATCGAGATCCCCTCGCAGGGTCGCGGGCCGGCCGGGCCGAGCGCGCTGGCGATGAGCGCCGACGGGGGCAAGGTGGCGGTGGCGAACTACACGCTCGAGGTCCGCTCGCATCGGCTCGACGGCGACCGCCGCGTGCACATGCTGCGCTTCGACGAGGAGACCGGGGCCTTCGCGCTCGACGAGCGCTTCCGCGACGAAGCGAGCGGGGAGGTCGGCGTGAGCTTCGACCGGGAGGAGTGGCCGCACGGTGCGACCGGACCGGCGCGCCCGCACGGCGTGCTCTTCGTTGCGCCGGTCGGCGACGAGGATTGATGGCGGTTGCGATCCGGCCCTTCGCTGCGCGCGACGCGGGCGCGGTGGCCGACGTGCTCTTCGTCGCCACGTGCGCGCGCGCCGCGGCGCGCGGCGGCGCGCCCGAGCTCGAGGTGCCGGCGGAGGCGCGGCGCTTCGTCGAGCGGCTGCTCGAGGTGGATCCCATGGGCGGCCACGTC
>DATMAZ010000088.1:0-17919 GCA_035559675.1 Candidatus Limnocylindria bacterium | reverse complement strand
GAGCGGCACCGCGAGCGTCTGCGCCGTCCCGCCCGTCCGTGCGCTCGCGGCGGCTGCCGGCGCGCCTGCGGCCAGCGCACGCACGACGTTTCGCGGGCCCACCACGCGCGGCACGGCGCCGGGAGGGCGGACGACGCGCAGATGCCCCTGCTGCATGCCGACCGGGCTGGTGAGTCCCCGGCGAGACGGCTCGTGCAGAAACAGCACGACCTCGTCGCCGGGCACGCACGGCGGCAGCACCCGGCTCCAGGCGCCGCCCAGCTGCCGGATGACGAGCCGCTCGTCGGCCGGCCCCTTCAACGCTTCCGTCACGCCGAGCGTGATCTCCAGCACGGGGAGACCGTCCACCGACGCCGCCGGCGTCACCGCGAGGCAGCGCGCGTGGACGACGCGTGCGGCGCGGCCGACGAGCTCGTCCAGCGAGAGCGCCCGCACGGTGAGCGCGTCCACCGGGCGGGCGAGTGCGAAGCAGACGAGTGCGGCCGTGGTCAAGCGCACGTGGCGCGACGCGTCCCACATGCCACGGCGGCGGTCAAGACGAACCGTTCGCGTGACGGCGCGCGGCGCGCTACAGGTGGCGGCGCGATGAACGTCGCCGACACGCTCGCGGGCGAGCACGGAGTCTTCCACCTGCTGGTCGAGCAGCTCGACGACGCGCTCGCCCGCTGCCGCACGATCGAGGAGCTGCACACCGCCGCCGCACCGCTGGCCATCTCGCTGCTCGGCCACGCCCGCATCGAGGAGGAGACGCTGTTCGTCCCGCTCGAGCAGCGGCTCGGCGGTGGCGGGCCGACGCACTGCCTGCGGCACGAGCACCAGACGATGGACCGGATGATCCGTGCGCTCTTCCGGCTTCGCGATCCCGACACGATGCGCGCGGCGGTTCGCGACGTGCTCGCCATCACGCGTCGGCATCTCGCGCGCGAGGAGCAGGTGCTGTTCGAGGCCGCCCGCACCGCGCTCGGGGACGCGGAGCTGGAAGCGCTCGGCGCGGCCTGGGCGCAGGCGCGGGGCATCACGCCGCCCGAGGCGCCGGGCGTCACTCGAAGGGATTCGCCAGATTGAACTGCGCGCCGATGCGCGCGTAGTCGACGCCCGGCTTGCGCTCGCACTCCTGCGGGAACAGCTCGCGCTTGCGGGCGTAGTAGGCGGCGCGCCGATCGCCGTCGGAGGCTCGGTTGTAGGTCACGTAGTGCGCGCGGCGCGGGCCGCCGCTGCGATTCGGGCCCGAGCGATGCGGCACGAACGAGTCGAACAGGATGATGTCACCCGGCACCGCCAGCACCGGGTCCCAGGTGAAGCGCTCGACCTGGTCGGCGCGCAGCGTGCCGTCCGGGTTCTGCGGCAAAAACGCTGTCTGCGCCGCGTCGCGCGCCATCTCGAGGCAGCCGTTGTCCATCGTGAAGGGGTCGACGGGCACCATCACCGTCACGTGATAGGGCACGCCGAAATCCACGTAGGCGGGCGCGTCCTGGTGCGGGGCGAAGCCCGCCCCGCCGGCGGCCTTCATGTTGACCTTGTCCTTGAACACCACCGCCGGCTCGCCCAGCAGCTCGGCCAGCACCGCGCCGACCCGTCCATGGCACAGCGTCTCGGCCAGCCCCCCATGGTAAGCGAGGTAGTTCTCGACCCGCGCCAGGATCTTGCCGCCATCGGCGGCTCGCTCGTAATAGCGCATCCATTTACCCGGCGTGTCCGGCCACGCGGCGATCTCGGCCGTCCACCGGGCCACGTCGGCGACTGCTGGCTCGGGTAGAACGCCGCGAAGCCAGAGATAGCCGCTGCGGCGCCAGAACTCGTGCTGTGCGGGGTCGAGCATCATGGGAGGTCCCTCGTTCGGCCCTTTACCTGCCGGTTCGTCGCCGCGCCAGGGGGGATGACTCCGATTCTCCTTGACAGACGATGGGCGGCTGACGTTTCGTGCCGGGCCATGATGAGACGAGCCTCCCTTCGCCATCTCGCCTTCGCGGTCGCGCTCGCGACCGGTTTCGCCCCGGCGGCTGCACGCGCCGCGGACGAGGTCGGCGTGGCGGGGCTCAAGCTGATCATCGTCGACAAGATGGCCGCCACCGGGAAGGCCAAAGCCGTGTTCGTCGCCAAGGATCCAGCGATCGGCAAGGGCTCGGGAACCGACACGGCGGCGATCGATGCGAATCTCTCCTTCTTCTATACCGACCGGCCCGACGTACGCGGCGGCTTCCTCATGCCGGCGAACGGGAAGTGGCTGGTGAACAAGGAGACGGTCGCCAAGTACGTGAACAAGGGCGCCCCGAGCGACGGCGCCGTCAAGGTGTCGGTCATCAAGCCGGGCACCCTCGCCAAGGTGGTCGGCAAGGCCCTCGGCGACCCGGGCCACGAGATCGACCTCGTGTCGGGCGGCGCGCCGACCGACGCCGGCGGCATCACCGCCATTCTCACCGTCCGCAACCACGCCGACAAGTCGGTGACGCGCATGTGCACGCGCTTCTCGGTCGCCGACGGCAGCACGGTCTCCTTCAAGGAAATCAGCGGCGGCACGGGCCGCAAGCTGGTCGCGAAGAACGGCGTGCCCTGCGAGCCGGAGTGCGACCCGCTGAACGCCGCCGAATGCCTGCTGCCCTACCCGTCGTCGCAGTATCTGGTTCCGGATCCGACCACCCCGAGCGGCTGGCGGCTCAATCTGAAGGAGTCGGGGCTGCTGACGCTCACCGGCCCGCCGCTCACGGCCCGCGAGTTCAACCAGCTCGACGGCTTCTCGCCGACCACGCAGATCCTGATGCACTTCCCTCAGGGCGTGGACGTGACCCTCTCCGACGCGCCGCGGCTCCTCGAGCCGGGCTGCTGCGGCCAGCCCGCCGGGCCGCCGTGGATCGACACGCGGACCTACGACGACCGCTCGCTCGACGCCGACAGCCCCTCGGTGCTGATCGACGCCGACACCAACGAGCGGATCGTCCACTTCCTCGAGGTCGATTCCCGCGCCACGGGCGGCAACGTACCGGGCCGGCAGGCGCTGTTCCTGCGCCCGGGCAAGAGCCTCACGCCGGGCCATCGCTACATCGTGGCGATGCGAAATCTGAAGACCCCGGCCAACGACGACGTGACGGCGGAGGCGGCATTCGCCGCGCTGCGCGACAACGCGCCGGACGCCTCGGTCGAACGCCGGCGGGCCTACTTCGAGGAGCAGATCTTCTCCGTGCTCACCGCCAACGGCATCGACCGCAGCGAGCTCGTGCTGGCGTTCGACTTCCGCGTGGCGAGCGATATCCAGCTCACCCGCCAGCTCGTGTCCATGCGCGATCAGGCGTTCGCGTGGCTGGCGGAAGTCGACGCGACGCCGGCCACCGTGCCGTTCACGGTCACCAGCACGCAGGATTTCGACTGCGACGTCCCCGGCACGGTGATCTGGCGCAAGGTGAGCGGCACGTTCCAGAGCCCGTACTTCCTCGACGCCCCGCTCTCCCAGACCGGCGTGCAGTACCTGCTCACCGACTTCGATGACATGCCGGTGCAGAACGGCTTCATGGACGCGCCGTTCGACATCTCGATTCCGTGCAGCGTGCACGATCCGATGGTGACGTCGCGTCCGATGGTGATCGGCCACGGGCTGTTCGGGACGGGCGTCGGCGCCGTGCAATCGCAGATCGACGCCAAGGCGCCCTGGGCCGAGTGGACGTACATCGCCGGCGGCACCGACTGGCTCGGCTTGAGCGACAACCGCGACGCGAGCGGCGATCTGCTCTGGCTCGGCACGCATATCGTCGGCCTCGGCTCCAGCAAGCTGCACCAGTTCGCGGCTTTCCCCGACCGGCTGCGGCAGGGCGTGCTGAACACGCTGGTGCTCGCCCGGATGATGAAGCTCGGCATCTTCAACCGCGACCCCGCGTTCGAGACCTCGCCCGGCAACGGCGTGTTCCCGGGCCCGAGCGAGGAGATGTACTACTCGGGCAGCAGCCTCGGCGGCATCTACGGCACGCTGTTCGCCGGCCTCACGCCGGACGTCGAACGCTTCAATCTCGACGTGCCCTCCATCGCGTTCTCGTGCCTGCTGCAGCGCTCGACGCAGTTCGTCACCTTCGACGCCATCCTGCCGGGGATCGGCATCAACGATCCGATGGAATACGCGCTCTTCCTCGACCTGCTGCACGAGATCTGGGTGAGCGCGGAGCCGGCGGCGCTCGCCACGCACGTGACGAGCGACCCGCTGCCCGGCAGCGGTCCGGCGAAGAAGGTGTTCATGTCGGTCGCCTGGCTCGACAAGCAGGTCTCGAACCAGTGCACCGAGATCATGGCGCGCACCTTGAACGTGCCCAACCTCGAGGGCTCGCTGCAAGCCCAGCTGCAGCAGATCCCGGACGTGACCGGCCCGGTCGACTCCGCGTACGTGATGTACTCATCGGGGGCGTTCGACCTGTTCAATGTGGCGCATCAGCCGCACATCCCGCCGCTCGCGAACCTGTTCCCGACCGACAAGTGCGACCCGCACGGCAGCCCGCGGCGCACGCCCGCCCACGTCTTCCAGTTCTACGACTTCCTGCAGCCAGGCGGGCAGATCATCAACTACTGCAACGGGACGTGCGACGCGTCCGAGCCGATCGAGATCCCGGGCGGCGGCACGTGCGACGCCGGCAGCGGCCCGCTCGCCGGCACGAAGTGTCTGAGCGACGCCGAGTGCGGCGGCGGCCTGTGCGTCGGCACGATCTGCGATCCGACCCTGTGATCGATCGCACCCCAGCGCCGGGCGGCGGGCGCCTCGCCAGGCGCACGCGCGGCGCCGGGGGACGTCGCGCGCGGCTCCTGGCGATCGTCGTCGCGCTCGCCGCCGCGCTCGGGCCATCGGCGGCGGCGGCCGCGTGGCGGACGGTCGACACCTTCACGCTGAAGGGTGCGCACGGGTTCATCGCCATTCCCGAGGACTGGAACGGTGGGCTCTTCCTCTACGCGCACGGCTACAGCGCCGACCGGCGGCTGCTGGCGCCGATCCCGCCCGACCTTCAGCAGGAAAATGCCTTCCAGAAGCTGCCGCAGCTGCTGGTCCCGGCCGTGCTGCCCACGATGTCCGGCTACGCCGTCGGGACGACGACCTTCCGGTCCGCCGGCTGGGCGGTAAAGGACGCCATCAAGGACATCGAGAACGTCCGCCGCCGGTTCGTGAAGAAGTACGGCGAGCCGACGTACACGTACATGTGGGGGCACTCGGGCGGCGGCATGGTGACGCAGGCCGTGATCGAATACTTCCCCGACACCTACGACGGAGCGCTGCCGATGTGCGCGCCCGGGGCGGGCGGGCGGCGGAACTTCAACGCGGCCTTCGATCTGCGGGCCGCCTTCGAGTACGTGTGCAAGGACGTGCCCGGCGCGGCCTTCGTGTGCGGCATCTGCTCGGGCGGCGAGCGCCGCTGCCTCGTCGACGCCGACTGCCCGCGACGGCAGACATGCAGCGCGCGGGAAGCGCCGCCGCCGCCCGAGCTGGGGCTCACCCGGCAGTGCACGAAGTTCCTGCTCGCGCACCCGGATCGCTTCAGCGAAACCCCGACGTCGGTCGGCGGCAGCTTCGTCACGCCGCCCGTCACGGCGTGCTTTGGCGACCTCACCGGCGACACGCCGCCAACGCCGGAGCAGGCGGCGCGCCGCGACCTCTTCCTGCGTCTCACGCAGATCCCCGAGGACTTCATCCTCACCGACATGTTCTTCGCCTCGATCGGGATGGCGGAGGTTGTGCACGTCCGCACCAAGGGCAAGCACCCGTGGGGCAACGCGGGCGTCACCTACGACCCGCCCGCGCTCACCGCCGAGGAGAAGGCCGCGCTCAACGCCGGCATCTACCGGGTGAAGGAAGACGCCTCGGCGGTCGCGTACATGCGGCGCTTCTACGAGCCGCGCGCCGCGACCAACGCGAAGGTGCTGACGGTCCACGCGCTCGACGACGGGCTCGTGCTGCCGGAGAACGAGACCAAGTACCGCCAGGCGTTCGTGGCGGCGGGCCGCACCGAGCAGCTCGTGCAGCTCACGACGACGCAAGGCGGGCACTGCGGCTTCATCGGCGAGATGTTCATGGCGCTGCCGGCGCTCACGCGCTGGGTCGAACAGGGAGACAAGCCGAGCACGGCATCCCTCCTGGCCGCCTGTTCGTTCTGCTCGTTCACGGACACCGAGCCCGGACCGTGGGGGCTCAAGGTGGTGGAGCGGGCGCAGAAGCGCGTCCCCGTCGAGTCGCTCGTCTGCACGGGGCTCCCCGGCGACTGCCCGGCCGGGAGCAGCTGCTCGGTGGCCGACGCGCACTGCGCCGCCGACTGAGCGGCGGCGTCAATCGGCGGCCGGCACCGGCAAGGCCGCCTCCAGCAGCGCCACGGCCGCCAGCGCCTCGCTGCAGGCATACACCGGCTGGCTCCAGTCGTCCGTGAGGGCGGCACGGATGCGGGCGACGGGCTCGGCCGCCGATACGACACCCAGCGCGGCCGCCACGGCGGCGAAGCGATCCAGCGCCAGCCGGATCGCGGCGGCCTCGAGCGCGAGCCAGGTCTCGGCGCCGTCCCACGGCGCCTCGGCGAGCAGCTCGGCCGTGCGCCGTGCCGATTCCAACCGCCCGCGCAGCAGCCGAAGTGCATCCCACGCGGCCGCGACGTCCTCGACGCAGGTGGTCGCGCGCCCGAGACCCAGCTCGGCGGCGCCTGCCGCGTGCTCGCGGGCGCGGCAGGCGTC
This sequence comes from Candidatus Limnocylindria bacterium, assembly GCA_035559675.1. Classification (GTDB taxonomy): domain Bacteria; phylum Desulfobacterota; class Binatia; order DP-6; family DP-6; genus DATMAZ01. The sequence goes on along the minus strand of DATMAZ010000088.1, from coordinate 11,238 downwards.
GGCGCGCAGCACGAGCCGCGCGGAGTCGCCCTTGCGACAGACGACCGTCGCGCCGGCGGGCGCGGCAAGGCCCCAGCAGAGCGCCGCCACGAGCACCCAGGGCAGCTGCGCGCCCGGCGTCTCGCGCGGAACCGAGCGCTCCCGCCGCATGGCGGTGGCGCCCAGCACGCCGGCCAGCACCGCCGCCGCTCCGACCACGAATCCCGCCGGCATCAGCTGCGATGCCGCGTACGCAAACCGCAGCGCTTCCTCGATGCTGCGTGCGGTGAGCACCCCGATCGCCTCCGGCACGCCCGACATGGCGGCGCGCTCCTCACACCGCTGCCCGCGGGACGTGCACCGCGTGACGAAGCGTGAGGCGGCGGGTGCGCCGCCGCCTCCGCACGACCGCCGAGAACAGCACGCCGCCCACGAGCACGGTCGCAAAGCCCATTGCCGTCACGAGCGACGCATCGATGCTGACCAAAGCGGCCGCCATCGGACTGCCCGTGGCCCCCATTGCCCCGTACAGAACCGAGTTCGTCATGGCCGCGTCCCGTGCAACTTGCGGGCCAACGCATGTGGGTCGCCGCAGCACCGTCGCGGTGACCGCGGGCGCGCGGGCGCGGACTGTGCCGAGCTCGTGGGTGCACTGGCGTGGACAGCGCCGGCGCCCACGCGTCTACGGAGCCGGACATTGTCACACGACGTCGCCCTCGCACGGTTGCGCCGACGGGCGGCACTGGCCTACACACAAAGCGTGGCGAACGCGAGCGAGCTGGTGCGCGTCACTCGAGAGCGCGATCTCTATCTCCGGCTGCTGCGCCTCGGCGAGCAGAGCGAGCTCGAGCCGTTCCTGCGCGAAGCGCTCACGCTCGTCGTAGAAATGGTGAACGCGCTCCACGGTTACCTCGAGCTGCACGACGATCGCGGCGGACCGGGCTGGTGGATTGCCCACGGGCTCAGCCCCGAGCAGGTCGATGGCGTCCGGCACGTCATCTCCCGCGGCATCATCGCCGAGGCGCTCGCCACCGGGCGCACGATCGTGACGCCGTCGGCCATGCTCGATCCGCGCTTCGACCGGCTGGACAGCGTCCGTCTCTCGCACATCGAAGCCGTGCTGTGCACGCCCATAGGGGACGCGCCACCGCGCGGCGTGTTGTACCTCCAGGGGCAGGCGCGGCCCGAGTTCTTCTCGGACGAAGACCGCTCCTGTGCGGAAACCCTCGCCCACCACCTGGCTCCCCTGGTCGACCTGGTGCTCGCCCGGCACCGGGAGCGCACGCGTGTCGACCCGACCGCCGACCTCCGTGAGCGGCTCCGGCCGTCCGACGTCGTGGGATGCAGCCCCGCGCTCGCCCACGTGCTGCGGCAGGTAGCGCTGGCGGCGCCGCTCGACGTCACCGTGCTCCTCACCGGCGAGTCGGGGACGGGCAAGAGCCAGATCGCGCGCGTCATCCACGAGAACAGCCCGCGCGCCGCCCGGCCGTTTGTCGAGGTGAACTGCGCCGCGCTGCCTGAGAACCTGATCGAGAGCGAGCTGTTCGGCGCGCTGCCCGGCGCGCACTCGACCGCCACCCGGCGCATCGAAGGCAAGGTCGCAGCCGCCGAGGGTGGGACGCTGTTCCTCGACGAGATCGGCGAGCTCACCTCGTCGGCGCAGGCGAAGCTGCTCCAGCTCCTGCAGTCGCGCGAGTACTATCCGCTCGGCGCCAGCAAGCCGGTGCTGGCCGACGTGCGGCTGATCGTCGCCTCCAACACCGATCTCAGGCAGGCGGTGGCGGAGCGGCGCTTCCGGGAAGACCTGCTCTACCGCATCCAGGTCCTGCCGATCCGCATGCCGACGCTGGCCGAGCGGCGGGAGGACATCCCGACGCTGGCGAACTTCTTCTGCGCGCGCGCCTACGAGCGCTACCGCCTCCCGCGGCTCGCGCTGTCGCCGAACGCGCTGCGCGCCGCCGAGTCGACCGACTGGCCGGGCAACGTGCGCGAGCTGGCCCACGCCGTGGAGGCCGCCGTCATCCGGGCCGCAGGTGAGCACGCCTTGCAGGTCGAGCGAGCGCATCTCTTTCCTGAGGCGTCCGGGTCGCCGGCCGGCGGCCCGGGTGACACGCTCACCTTCCAGGCCGCAACGCGCCAGTTCCAGGCCGACTTCCTGCGCCGGGCGCTCGAGGACAACAACTGGAACGTGGTCGAGACGGCCAAGCGCCTCGACCTCGCGCGCTCGCACGTCTACAACCTGATCCGCGCGTTCGGGCTCGAGCGCGAGACGAAGTGACCCGCCGCGCCGGGCGGCGCGCTACGCGCCCGGCGCGCCGCCGCCCGTGCCGGAACGCACACGCAGCCGGCAGTTAGCGGCGGGGACCCGCGCGCGCAGCCAGGATGCCACCCGCACCAAAACGGTGGTGCGGCCGAGGTCGTCGAACAGCGAGTAGGCCACCGGCGTGATCAGCAGCGTGATCAGCAGCGACAGCATCTGGCCGCCGACGATCACCCGCGCGATCGAGCTGCGCGAGCCGGCGCCGGGTCCCTGCCCGAGCGCGATCGGGATCATCCCGAGGACGAGCATCATGGTGGTCATCAGGATCGGTCGCAGCCGCACGCGATTGGCCTCGAGGATGGCCTGGTCGCGCGGCATGCCGCGGCGGCGCAGCGTGTTCGTGTAGTCCACCTGCAGGATGCCGTTCTTCTTCACCACGCCGAGCAGCATGAAGAGCCCGAGCGTGCTGTAGATGTTGAGCGGCTCGCCGAGCAGCACGAGCGACAGCAGCGCGAAGGGGATGGTGAGCGGCAGCGCCAGCAGGATCGCGATCGGATGTACGAAGCTCTCGAACTGCGCCGCCAGCACCATGTACATGAACAGCAACGAGAGCGCGAAGGCCAGCGTGAAGTTGCGCGTGGTCTCGGCCAGCCCCTTGGCCCGGCCGGCCCACTGCAAGTTGTAGAGCGCCGGCATGTCGAGTCCGGCGGCCACCCGCTCGGTGTGCGCGACGGCGTCGCCCAACGCCACGTGCGGCAGGATGTTGCCCAGAATGGTGATGACGCGCTGGCGATCGAGCCGGTCGATCTGCGAGGGCCCGAGATCCTCCTGGGGACGCACGACGCTCGCCAGCCGCACGAGCCGCCCGTCCCGCGCGCGCACGGTGAGGTCGAGGATGTCCTGCGGGGCGCGGCGGCGGCCGGCGTCGGCCCGCAGCCAGATGTCGTACTGCTGGTCGTCCTCCTTGAACTTCGAGACGGGCAGGCCGGCGATGTAGGTCTGCACAGTCGCCGCCACGTCGCGCACGTCGAGCCCGAGATCGGACGCCTTCTCGCGCTCGATGTCGAGCCGCAGCTCGGGCTTGCGCACCGCCATGGTGGTGTCGACGTCGACGATGCCGGGCATTTCGCGCATGCCGGCCATCAGCCGATCCGCGTAGTCCTGCAGGCGGCCGAGATCCGGACCCCGCAGGTTGATCTCGAGCTCCGCGAGCCGCGCGCCACCGGACGCCAGCGGGTTCACGCCCTGCACGGAGCTCCGCAAATCGGGGTACTGGCGCAGGATGGCGCGGGCGCGGTCCATCACCTCGAACTGGGAGACGGCGCGCTCGTGGAGGTCCACCAGCTTCACGTAGATCGACGCGCTGGTGACGTCGCCCTCGCCCGCGCGCAGCCGCCCGCTTTGGTCGCCGATGCTGGTGAGCGTGTCGGTGACGCCGGGCAGCGCGCGGAGCTGTGTTTCGATCTCCGCCAGCACGCGGCTCGACTCGGCGAGTGTGTAGCCACCCGGCGTGCGGAGCGAGACCTCGAACTCGCTCTGGTCGTCCTGGGTGAGGAACGTCTTTCCCACCATGCCGAAGAGCGGCACCGTGGTCGCGACGACCCCCGCCGCCACCAGCACGATCGCCCAGCGGTGCCGGAGCGACCAGCCGAGCAGCGCGCCGTAGCGGTTCTCGAGCCAGCGATACACGCGCCCGCCGTGCGCGCGGCCGGCGTCCTTGCGCCGCAGCATGCGGGCGCTCAGCGCGGGCGTCAGCGTGAACGAGATGAAGAGCGAGACGAGGATGGCAACGGCGGTGGTGATGCCGAAGCTGTGGAAGAACCGGCCCACCCGGCCCTCCATGAACGCCACGGGGAGGAAGATGATGACCAGCGACAGCGTGGTGGCGGTCACCGCGAGCGCGATCTCGGCGGTGCCGCGGGAGGCGGCCTCCATCGGCGACTCGCCCTCGTCCTGGATGCGGCGGAAGATGTTCTCGAGCACGACGACGGCGTCGTCGATGACGATGCCCACCGCCAGCACCAGCCCGAGCATCGTCAGGTTGTTCAGCGTGAAGCCGAACGCGTGCATGAACGTGAAGGTGGCGACGATCGAGGTGGGGATCGCGAGCCCGGCCACGATGGTGCTGCGCCAGTCCCGCATGAACAGCAGCACGGTGAAGGCCACCAGCACCCCGCCGAGCCAGAGGTGCTCGCGCACGGTGTCGATCGACGCGCGGATGAACCGCGACTGGTCGCGGATGACGCGCAGCTGCACGTCGGGCGGCAGGACCGGACGCAGGCGGTCGAGCTGGGCGAAGATGCGGTCGATCACCTCGACGGTGTTGGTGCCCGACTGCTTGCGAACGACGAGCTGCACGGCGGTCTCGCCGTTGAGCCGCGTGAGGGTCCGCGGCTCCACGATGCCGTCCTCGGCGTGTCCAATGTCGCGCAGGTGCACGGGCCGCTCCCCCACCCGCGCCACGATCAGGTCGTCGAAGTCGGCCACCCGCTCGATGCGGCCGAGCGTTCGCACCAGCAGCTCGCGGCGCGTCTGGTCGAGGCGACCGCCCGGCAGCTCGATGTTCTGCGCCTCGATGGCGGCGCGCACCTCGTCGATCGAGACGCCCTGGGCCGTCAGCCGGTCCGGATCGACGGACACGTTGATGGCGCGCTCGTGACCACCCAGCAGCAGAACCTGCCCCACGCCGGGGAGCGTCTCGATCACCTCCTTCACCTGCCGGCGCGCCAGCTCGGTCACCTCGCGCAGGCTGCGGCGCCCCGAGACGGCAATGCCCAACACCGGCACGGCGTCGACGTCGAACTTATCGATGATGGGGGGATCGGTCCCCGTCGGCAGCTGCGCGAGCACCGCGGCCACCTTGTCGCGCACGTCCTGCGCCGCGATCTCGCGCGACTTCTCGAGCACGAAGCTCACCACGATCGTGGAGACGCCCTCGCGCGTCGTGCTCTGGAGCGAGTCGATGCCGTCGATGGCGTTCACCGCCTCCTCGAGCACCTTCGTGACGCCGGTTTCCATCTCCTCGACGCCCGCCCCCTTGAGCGTCGTGGTGATCGAAACGATCGGGAAGTCGATGTTCGGAAAGAGATCGACGCCGAGCCGGCGGTACGAGAAGGCGCCGAGCACGACCAGCGTCGCCACCAGCATGGTGGCGAACACGGGCCGCCGGATGCAGAGGTCGGCGATACGCATCAGGCGTCCGGGGGCGCGTCGGCCTTGACCGTCACGCGCGCGCCGTCGGACAGGCGGGAGAGCCCGCTGGTGGCGACCGCGACGCCGCGAGCGAGCCCGCTCACGACCTCGACCCAGCCGTCGCCGAGGTCGGTGCCGAGCATCACCGGCTGCTCGTGGGCGACCCCCTCGTCCACCACGAAGATTTTGGTGACGCCGGCGAACGTGCTGACGGCCGAGCGCGGCACGGCGAGCCCCCGCGCGTTGCGCTCGACGAGAACCTCGCCGCGCCCGAAGAAGCCCGGGCGGAGCCGGTGGTCGGCGTTCGGCACCTCGCCCTCGAAGGCGAGGGAGCGCGCCACAGGATCGGCGGCGGCGCCGACGCGCGCGATCGTCCCGAGGAAGGTCTCGCCCGGGTACGCGTCGACCGCCACCCGCAGCGTCTGCCCGACCCGCAGCGCCGGCACGTCGCGCTCGGGCACCTCGGCGCGGAACTTGAGCGGATCGTCCTGAACCAGCCGGAAGACCGGCGCGCCGGGCCGCACGTAGTCGCCGACGCTCGCCAGCCGCGCCGACACGGAGCCGGCGAACGGCGCGCGGATCGCGGCGCGCTCCACCTCGATCCGCAGCCGGTCGCGGCGCGCGCGCGTCACCTCCCGCTCGGTGCGTACGCGCTCGTACTCCTGCACGGCGATCACGCCGCTGGCGCGCAGCGGCTCGGCGCGTGTTTCGTCGGCGCTGGCTTTCTCGAAGGCGGCTTCCGCCTCCCGCAGCTGCGCCTCGAGCACGTCGCTGCGCACGCGCGCCAGCACCTGGCCCGCGTGCACGCGGTCGCCCAGGTCGGCCTCGATCGCGATCACCTGCCCTTCGGTCTCGCTGGCGAGATCCGTTTCCTCGGCGGCGGCGAGCGTACCGACTACGGAGACGACGCGCTCGATCGGCCGCACGGCGGCCGGGACGACGGTCACCGCGATCGCCTCGGGCGGCGTGGTGGCCGGCGACGTGGTGGCGACCGTGCCGTCGCGCCCGCCGCAGGCCGCAAGCGCCAACAGCACCAGCAGCGCGCGCGTCATGACGCCGTCCTCGGCACACCGCGCAGGTAGACGTCCACCACGTGCTGCGCCACGGCCTCGGGCCGATCCGAGGCGGCGTGCTCCAGGATGGCGGCACGCGCGAGCCCGAGGAGAAACGCCGCGTCGAGGTGCCGGGTTCGGTGCCCCCCGAACCCGTGCCGCGCCAGCACGCCGTCGACGGCCTTGAGCGCCCGGTGGCGGCGGCCGCGCGGCCGGCCGCCGCGACGCTCGTAGCGCTGCACGAAGGTGAGCAGGTGCTGGCGCTTCCAGAAGAAGCGGATGATGCGCAGCACGATCTCGCGCAGCACCGTCTCGACCGAAGCCTCGGCGGCCGCCGCCTGCTCCACCTCGTCCGCCAGGTGCTTCAGGCTCGCCTCGAGCGCCGCTTGGTGGAGGTCGTCCTTGCTCGGAAAGTAGAGATAGACCGTGCCCTTGCCGACCCTCGCCCGGGTGGCGACGTGGCTCACCTGCACGCGGTGAAAGTCGCGCTCGGCGAACACCGCCGTGGCGGCGGCAAGAATGCGCTGGCGCTTGTGGTCGTCGGGCATCGCGCGTCTCAGAACTGACCGGTCAGTTCTGGGAACCGTAGCAGCACGACACAGGCGAGAAAAGGCCCGGGGGGCGCCGGGTCCGCCGCGCCGCCGGACGGCGGCCACGCCGTGCAGGCGCCTCACAGAGCGTCACGTGCCGTCGCGTTCCGCCACGCGACCGGCGCCGGGGCACGACACAACCTTGACTGCTTCGATGCCCGCGTGCCAAAGGAGGGGGCGTCGTGCAATCAATCACTCTGGCGATCTTGGTCGCGTCCGCGGTGTTCGTTGGTGCATGCGAGCAAACAAACGAGGCGAGCGACGCGCCCCCCGCCAGCCCCAAGACCCTCGCTCCGGACGCGCGGTGCCACCCCGGCTCGCCGCCGTCGAACGAGCAGATCGCGAGCGCCATGCTGAGCGTCCATGCGCATGCGTACCACGCGATGGAGGCGCTCCCAGCCGGACTGACGCCGGCGTCGCTGAATCTCCCGCCTCTCGATCAGGTCGTCGACGTGCTGCTGCGGGACTGTGCGCCGCAGGGAACCATGCGCCGGCGTCGCGCGGCGGCGAAGATCGCGGCGTACGCCCGCGCCAGCCCGGCGCTCGATTCTGCCTGGAAGCAACTGGTCATCGACGGGGACCTCATCGCGAAGTTCGCGGCCGAGATCGCTGCGTCACACGAGAGAGGGGCCGGGCTGGAAGTGAAGCTCTTCGAGAAGGCGGCCTTGCTCTCCAACTGTCCGAAGGACGTCGAGAACGCGACGTTCGAGGGGCCCGCCTTCAAGGAGGGGCTGAACTCCTGGAAAGTGTCTTTCTGGACGGACGCCACCCAGGATTGGGTCGCTCCCCGTCTCGACCCGCAGCACTGGGACACCTGCAGCCCGCACTTCTTCTCTGCCACGTTCTTCACGACGCACTTACCGCCGCGCGAGACCTCCTGCAGCGCGTCGCCACCGGAGGCCCCCGAGGACGACGTCAAGACGCCCGGATCGACCCCGTACGACGTGAGGCTGTTCGAGCATGTCCGCTACCAGAACGTCGAGGCGGCGACCCTGCTCGACATCAACACGCGCACGGGAGCCGACTGTAGCTCGGGGCCGAAGGTCTGCGGGACATCGAACGCGGCCTATCAAGCGTGCTACAGCTTGGTTGGGGCCCAGGTGCCCTGCGGCCATCCCCCGAGTGGTCCTGCGCTCTGCTCCGGCGCGTCGCTGTATTTCTGCGCGGGCGGACAGCACGAGGACATGGTGGACGATCGTGGCGATCTCTCGATCTGCACGCCGGCCAGCGGAACCGGCTCGGACGTCGTCGTGCGCAAGAACGTCAAATTCGCGAACCCGTGGACGAACGCCAGCGTCTGGGGGATCTTCTGGCTCTCGCAGAAGGAAATGACCGAAGCGGCGATCGACCTCGCCGCCTGCTGTCAGCTCCCGTGACGCGAGCACGGGACGTGCACATGGGAGGCCGCCGATGACGATGACCAACAAGGTGATCGACTTCCTCACCACACAGCTGAAGGAAGCCAAGGACATCTTCAACGACATCACGAACAAGACCGAGGCCGGCACGCTCACCTCGCACGACGTCGTCCGGGCGGGAGCGAAGTTCTGGATCGGCACGGTGGAGCGCCTCTGGGGCTTCGTGCCCGCCGACGGTACCCCGGTCATCTTCGGCACCGTGGGAGCCGGCGCCGCCAGATACGACAGCGACCCGTTGTCGATCCAGGCACTCCCTTCCGGCACGGTCGTGCAGACGGCGCTGATCCGGGTGCGGTCGACGAATGCCGCGGCAACCGGCAATGCGAGCTTCCCGAAGCAACCCGACGGCACGTACAAGTTCGCGGTGACGGGGCTCGGCAACCTCACCGCCGGCGACCTCTTCCTGGTGCCCGCCTTCCACACCCCTGCGGCAGCGCAGCAGACGACGGTCGCTCTCCTCGTCCTGGCGGTGACCTGAGCGCCATCGCGCGCCAGCCATCCCGAGCGTCCGACCACCCATGCGCACACGCCGTTCCTCCCCCGCCAGCCGGCCGATCGAGGTCGCCATCGTCGGCGGCGGCTGCGGCGCCATGTCCGCCGCCTTCGAGCTCACGCGCCCGGAGCTCGCCGGGCGATTCGCGGTGACGGTGTACCAGGTCGGCTGGCGGCTCGGCGGCAAGGGGGCGTCGGGCCGCGGCGCGGCGCAGCGCATCGAAGAGCACGGCCTGCACGTCTGGATGGGGTTCTACGAAAACGCGTTTCGCCTCATGCGCGAGTGCTACGCCGAGCTGGCGCGCGACCCGGGTCGGTGCCCGATCGCGCGCTGGGAGGACGCGTTCACGCCCGCGCCGCACATCGCCGTGGTCGACCAGCTCCCCGACGGCGGCTGGCTGCCGTGGACCGTCGCATTCCCCGCCGCTCCCGGAGCGCCGGGAGACCCGTTGCCGGACGGGCACCGCTGGACGATCGCGACCTACGTGAGTCGTGCCGTGGAGATGCTCCGCGCGCTGCTCACGCACCTCGACCCCGCCGCCGAGTCGGCGGCCGGCGCGCCGCCGACCGACGGCGCAGCCCAGCTTCGTCGCATGCTGCGGGTCGGGGAGCTCACCTCGCTGGCGGCGATCGTCCATGCGATCGGCCTGCTCCAGGCGATGCTCCCGGCCGGGGCGGTGAGCGAGCAGAACCTGGTCGTGCGGCTGCTCGACGCCGTGGCCGCGGCGGCCCGCTCACAGATCGAAGCCCGCGCCGCCGCCGACCGGGCCATCGAGCGCCTGTGGACGGTGGTCGATCTCACGCTCGCCACGCTGCGGGGGATCGTGCGCTTCGGGCTGCTGACGCACCCGCAGGGCTTCGACGCGATCGACGATTACGACTGCCGCGAGTGGCTGCTGCTGAACGGCTGCACCGCCCGATCCCTCGACTCGGGCTATCTGCGCGGCCTCTACGACCTCGGGCTGTCCTACGAGGACGGCGACCCGCATCGTCCGCGCACGTCGGCCGGGCAGGCCGTGCGCAGCATGGTGCGCGCGTTCTTCACCTACCGGGGCTCCTTCTACTGGCGCATGCAGGCGGGCATGGGCGACGTGGTGTTCGCGCCGCTCTACGAGGTGCTCAGGCGGCGCGGGGTGCAGTTCCGCTTCTTCCATCGCCTGGAGAACGTGCGCATCGCGTGGGATGCGCCACAGCGTCACGTGGAGGCGCTCGAGTTCGACGTCCAGGCCGAGGTCGCAGGCGGCCGCGAATACCAGCCGCTGATCGACGTGCGCGGGCTTCCCTGCTGGCCCGCGGCGCCCGATTACTCGCAGCTCGTCGACGGCGAGCGGCTTGCGCGCGAGGGGCGCGACTTCGAGAGCTGGTGGGACACCAGGCGGGTGGGCACCCGCACGCTTCGCGTGAGCGAGGACTTCGACTTCGTCGTGCTGGGCGTCGGCCTCGGTGCCGTGCCGTTCGTCTGCCGCGAGCTGGTCGCGCGCGACCCGCGGTGGCGCGCCATGGTGGATCGCGTCCGCACCGTGCCGTCGCAGGCGTTTCAGCTGTGGCTCCGCGAGGACATGGCGGGACTCGGCTGGAGCGGTCCGCCGGTGCACCTCTCCGCGTTCGTCGAGCCGTTCGATACCTGGGCCGACATGCGGCATCTGATCGCGCGCGAGCAATGGCCGGCGCCACCGCGCGCGATCGCGTATTTCTGCAACGCCATGCCCGATCTCCAGCCGGCGCCGCGACGCGACGACCCCACCTACCCCGCGCGCGCCCGCGCCATGGTGCGCGACAACGCGATTCGATTCCTCGAGCACGACGTTTGCCACCTCTGGCCGCGGGCGGTCGACGACGCCGGCCGCTTCCGCTGGAGCCTGCTGGCGAGCAGCAACGGCGCCTGTCCCCCGGGGCCCGCCGCCTTCGAGACGCAGTACTGGACCGCCAACGTGAATCCGTCGGACCGCTACGTGCTCGCGCTCCCCGGAAGCAGCCGCTTTCGCATCTCGCCGCTCGACCGCACGTACGACAACCTCACCATCGCCGGCGATTGGACGGCCAACGGCTTCAACGTCGGCTGCGTGGAATCGGCGATCATCTCCGGACGGCTCGCCGCTCACGCGCTCGCCGGATCGCCGGCCCTCGAGGCGATCGTCGGATACGACCACCCCTGAACTCGGAGGATTCCCCATGAGTTCGTCGATACGCCTCACCCGTCCCGAGCCGGCGCGCACGGCGCCCATCCGCACGTTCGTCGGCGGCTCGCCCCCGCC
>DATMAZ010000087.1:0-5472 GCA_035559675.1 Candidatus Limnocylindria bacterium | reverse complement strand
CGATCGGCACCAGCGCGACGTCGATGCCGCCGGCCGCCCGCGCGACCTCGGTGGCGACCGCCGCGTCGGCGTCCTCGCCCGCCACGTACACGGTCGACGGCCCGGCCTGCAGGAGGTAGCCGTTGCCGCGACCGGGCACGGCGGTGAGGCGCACGCCGTCGATCGCCGCCTGCTGCCAGTGCTCGAGCGTCACGATCTGCCGGAAGCCCAGGGCCGCGAGCCGGCGCCGTAGCCGCGGCGGCCCCACGGCCAGCGGCACGCTCGGCGCCAGCTCGGCCAGCGCATCGGGGTCGGCCCGGGTCGCCTCGTCGTCCGTCAGCAGCACCGCGCGCACCGCGGGCAGCCCGCTCGGCTGCACGCCGATCGGCTCGCGCTGGCGGACGAGCAGCCGGTCGTGGAACCACGGATCCACCAGCAGATGCGTGCTGCCGAGCGTGACGAGGAGGCCCGCGTGCCCGAGGCGCGTGATCGCTAGGTCGGCGTCGGAGCCGTGGTGGTCGCCGGGACGCGGCGACGGCGTCGGCGCGCAGGCGAGCACGCCCGCCAGCAGCGCCGGCAGGAGCCGGCGGGCTACCATCCGTGGACCTGCCGCTGGGCCTCGAACAGCACGACGGCGACGGCGGTGGCCAGGTTCAAGCTGCGCACGTGAGGGCTCGCGATGGGAATGCCGTAGGTCGCATCCGCGTGCGCCCGGAGCAAGGCCGGCGGCAGCCCGCGGCTCTCGCACCCGAAGACCAGCAGGTCGTCCGGCCGGTACTGCACGTCCGTGTGGCGCCGCTCGGCGCGAGCGGCGAAGAACAGCAGCCGGCCGGGCGGGCGAGCGGCGAGAAACTGCTCCCAGCTCGCGTGGATTGCGAGCCGCACGTGGGGCCAGTAGTCGAGGCCGGCCCGCTTGACGTGCCGATCGTCGATCAGAAAGCCGAGCGGCTCGATGAGATGCAGCATGGCGCCGGTGGCCACGCAGAGCCGGCCAACGGAGCCGGTGTTCTGCGGAATCTCGGGGGCCACCAGGACGACGTGCACGCCTCAGCTCGGGTCGGGCAGCCGCACCTCGACCGAGCCGGCGCGCAGCACGCCGCCGCCCTCGGCGGGCTCCACGTGCCGCATGAGCGCGTAGTACGCCGGACGGAGAAAGCGCGCCTCGTGGCCGCCCTTCACGCGGCAGTAGAGCACGTGCTCGGGGCCGACCCGCAGCGTGCGCACGTCGAGCGGCTCGCTGGTCTCGTCGTTGAGACGCACCGAGAAGCCGCGCGCCGGATCGCCGTCGACGCCGACCACCACCCACGGCGTGTCCTCGAGGTGCACGACGGCCCGGTCCTCGCCGAACTGCAGGCGCGCGGTGCCGTCGGCGTCGACGGTCATGGAGCGGGCGTAGAGCCGGCAGATGGCCTGGTTGGTGATCGGCTCGCCGTCGCAGTACCAGCGGCCGTCGCGGCCGAAGGTGATCGTGCCGGAGTGAATGGCGGTGAAGCCCTGGCGGGCCATTAGGCGGCGTCCTCCGCGGTCTCGAGCAGCAGCGTGACCGGCCCGTCGTTCACCAGGGCGAGCGCCATGTGGGCCTGGAAGCGGCCGGTGGCGACGTCGACGCCGGCGCTGCGCGCGTGGCTGACGAAGCGCTCGTAGAGCGCGCGCGCCTGCTCGGTCGGCGCCGCCGCGGAGAACGACGGCCGGCGGCCCCGGCGGCAGTCGCCGTAGAGCGTGAACTGGGAGACCACCAGCAGCGCGCCGCCCACGTCGAGCAGCGAGCGGTCGAAGCGGCCCGCCTCGTCCGCGAAGATGCGCAGCGTCAGGACCTTGCGGCACAGGCGCTCGGCGTCCTCGTCGCGATCGGCGGCGGCCACCCCGAGGAGCACGCAGAGCCCGCGCCCGATGGCGCCCACCACCGTGCCGTCGACGTGGACGGCGGCCTCGCGCACCCGCTGCACGACCGCGCGCACGCCGTCATTGAAACACGATCGCCGCGGCGCCGCGAGTGGCGCCGCGCCCGGCCAGCCGCTAGCATGCCTGCCCGCATGATCCCGGACACGCTGCGGGTGGGGCCGATTCCAGTGCACCTGTTCGGCCTGTTCTTGGCCATCGCCTTCCTGGTCGCCGGGCGCGTCGCCACCAAGGGCCTCGTGCGGCTCGGCTACTCCGAGGAGCTCGGCGGCAGCGTGCTCACCGCCGCGGTGGTCGGCAGCCTGCTCGGCGCCAAGCTCTGGCTGGTGGTGGCCGAGTGGCGGGCGTTCGTCGCCCAGCCGATCGACTTCCTGCTGAGCGGCAGCGGCTGGGTGTTCTACGGGGGGCTCCTCGGCGGCATGCTCGCCGTCAGCTGGGTCTTTCGCCGCGACGGCGTGCCCTGGCTGCGCGGCGCCGACGCGTGCGCGCCGGCCATCGTGGTCGGGCAGGCGATCGGCCGGCTCGGCTGCCAGGTGTCGGGCGACGGCGACTGGGGCGTGGTGACCACGCTGCCCTGGGGCATGCGCTACCCGCACGCCGTGGTCGGCTGGCCGTACGAGGACCCGAGCATCCGCGTGCACCCGACGCCGCTCTACGAGGCGGCGGCCTATTTCGCCATCTTCTTCTTCCTGCTCCGGCGGCGCGAGCACGCCGCACCGGACGGGACGATCTTCGCCTGGTATCTCGTGCTGGCGAGCGGCGCGCGCTTCCTGGTCGAGTTCGTGCGCACCAACGAGGTGGTGGCCGCGGGGTTCACGGCCGCACAGCTCACCAGCCTCGTCCTCATGACGGCCGGCGCGACCCTGCTGGCGCGTGGAGCCCGATGGCGTCCGGCCGCGGCCTGAGGGTGCTCGTCGGCACGCTGGCGATCGGCGTCCTGCTGGCGGGCGGGCTTGCCTGGCTGCGGGGGCGGACACCGACGCTCGCCCCCGACTTCTCGGTGGTAGACCTCTCGGGCAAGACCGTGCGGCTCTCGGCGCTGCGCGGCAAGGTGGTGCTGGTGAACGTGTGGACCACCTGGTGTCCGCCCTGCCGCGAGGAGATGCCGTCCATGGAGCGGCTCTACCGGCAGCTCGCCGGCCCGGACTTCGAGCTGCTGGCGGTGAGCGAGGACGAGGGCGGCATCGAGCTGGTGCGCGAGTTCGTGCACGACCTCGACGTGAGCTTCCCCGTCCTCTACGACCCGGAGCGGCAGGTCGGCAGCCGCTTTGGCGTCTGGGGCTACCCGGAGACCTTCGTCATCGACCGGGCGGGCTACGTGGTCGAGCGCGTGATCGGACCGCGCGTCTGGGACGCGCCGGAGCAGGTAGCGGCGCTGCGGGCGCTCATGCAGGGCGGTGCGGCGGCGGCGCGGCCGCAGTAGGTGCTTTCGTCGACGCCGACGGGCGCGTATAGTGAGGGGGCATCATGACCTCTCGCACGCCTCGCCGCCCGGACAGACGGCCCTCCCGTGCCCCGTTGCTCGTGGCGTTGCTCGGCGGCTTGGTGATCGGTCTCGCCGTGTCGAACGGCCGGCTCGTCACCGACGTCGACGCGGCGGCGAACAAGGACTACGAGGAGCTTGAGACCTTCACCAACGTGCTCGCCATCGTAAAGAAGCACTACGTGGAGGAGGTCACGACCAAGCAGCTCGTCGACGGCGCGATCGACGGCATGCTGGCGGCGCTCGACCCGCACAGCGCCTACCTCACGCCCGAGCTCTACCGCGAGCTGCAGGTGGAGACGAAGGGCGCCTTCGGCGGCCTCGGCATCGAGATCACGCAGCGCAACGGCATGCTCACGATCGTGGCGCCCATCGAGGATACGCCCGCCTACCGAGCCGGTCTCAAGTCCGGCGACGTCATCCTGAAGATCAACGGCGAGTTCACCAAGGACATGAGCCTGGTGGAGGCGGTGAAGAAGCTCCGCGGGAAGAAGAACACCACCGTGCGCCTCACCATCAAGCGCGAAGGGTCGGAGAGGCTGCGCGAGGTGAAGCTCACGCGCGAGGTCATCAAGATCCGCAGCGTCAAGTCGAAGGAGCTCGCACCCGGCTACGGCTACCTCCGCATCACGCAGTTCCAGGAGCGCACCGACGAAGATTTGAACCGCGCGCTGCGCACGCTCACCGACGAGAACCGCAGCATGCGCGGCCTGGTGCTCGATCTGCGGAACAACCCCGGCGGGCTGCTCAGCCAGGCGGTCCAGGTCGCCGACGTGTTCCTCGACGGCGGCATGATCGTCTACACCGACGGCCGTCTCGAGAACCAGAGGCAGAAGTACTTCGCGCACAAGGCCGGCACCTGGGAGGCCTTTCCGATGGTCGTGCTGGTGAACGCCGGCAGCGCGAGCGCCTCCGAGATCGTGGCCGGCGCGCTGCAGGACCAGAAGCGGGCCCTCGTCGTCGGGCAGCCCACGTTCGGCAAGGGCTCGGTGCAGACCATCCTGCCGCTCCACGAGGACGCGGCGCTCCGGCTGACGACGGCGCGGTACTTCACGCCGAGCGGGCGCTCCATCCAGGCGAAGGGCATCGAGCCCGACGTCGTGGTCCGGCAGACGCGGCGCGGCGCCGATCGCTTCCCGATCGTGCGTGAGGCCGATCTGCCGCGTCACCTGGACAACGGCGAGGAGGCCGCTCCCGAGGCGACGGACGACGAGGAGACGAGCCTCGAGGTGCCCGACGATGCCGATGCGGCGGACGTCCGCGAAGGTGAGCTCGGGGCCGATCCGCAGCTCGACTACGCCCTCGAGATGCTGAAGCATTGGCAGGACTTCAAGGCCGCCGCGGCGTCGCCGAACGCGGGATGATCGGGGCGGCCGCTCGCCCGCGGCTGCTCACCGTGAGCGAGCTGGCGGCGCGGCTGTCGGGGACCCTCGACCGGGAATACGCGGTCGTCTGGGTGGCCGGCGAGATCTCGAGTCTCCGCCGGGCCGCTTCCGGTCACGTCTACTTCGTGCTGAAGGACGAGCGCTGCCAGCTGGGCGCCGTCTGCTTCCGCCGCACGCTCGCCGTGCTGCCGTTCGTGCCGCACGACGGGCTGCAGGTGGTGGTGGGCGCCCGCGTCGGCCTCTACGCGGAGCGCGGCGCCCTCCAGCTCTACGTGGAGTCGATGGAGCCGCTCGGGCTGGGCGCGCTGCGGCTCGCGTTCGAGCAGCTGAAGGAGCGGCTCGAGGCCGAAGGGCTGTTCGCGGCCGAGCGCAAGCGGCCGCTGCCGCGCTTCCCGCGCCAGGTGGGCGTGGTGACGGCGCTCCACGGCGCCGCCATCCACGACATCCGGCGCGTGCTCGCCGACCGCTGGCCGGCGGCCCGGGTGCTCGTGCGTCCCGTGCGGGTGCAGGGCGCCGAGGCAGCGGCCGACGTGGCCGCCGGCATCCGCGAGATCACGGCCGTGCCGGGGCTCGACGTCGTCATCGTCGGACGCGGCGGCGGATCGCTCGAGGACCTGTGGGCTTTCAACACCGAGGCCGTCGCACGCGCCATCGTGGCCTCGCCGGTGCCCGTCATCTCGGCGGTGGGCCACGAGATCGACGTCACGATCGCCGACTATGCGGCCG
>DATMAZ010000086.1:0-12415 GCA_035559675.1 Candidatus Limnocylindria bacterium | reverse complement strand
CCGCCGATAATCGACGCGGCCCCGCTTGCCGCTGCGGAGGACGGCCGGTATCGCGAGACGATGGCTGGCCGATCGGTCGCCGACGCCATGTCGGCCGTGCAGCGGGCGCTCGCGGGTCCGCCGGCCGTGCTGCGCCTGGCGGGGCTGCGCGGCAGCTCGCCGGCCTACGCGCTCGCGCAGCTGCTCGCGACCGAGCGGCGGCCCGTGGTCGCGCTACTGCCGGACGCCGCCGCCGCCGAGACGTTCGTCGCCGAGCTGCGCTTCTATCTCGGCGAGACGGCCGCCACCACGCCGCTCACCCGCCGGATCCACCTGCTGCCGGCCTGGGACGTGCCGCCGTTCGAGCCGCTCTCGCCGTCCCGGGAAGTGCTCGCCGCACGTGCCGAGGGGCTCTACCACCTTCTCGAGACACCCGACCCGGTGCTCGTCACCACGCCGGACGGCTGGGGGCAGCGCTGCATGGCGCGCGAGACCTTCCGCGCCGCGGTGTCCTACCTGGTTGCGGGCGAGCCCATCAACCGGGACGAGCTGGCGGAGCGCCTGATCGACTGGGGCTACCATCGCGTGCCGCTGGTGCAGGATCCCGGCGAGCTGGCGGTGCGCGGCGGCATCGTCGACGTCTTCCCGGCCGGCTACGCCAGGCCGGTACGGTTCGAGCTCCTCGGCGACGAGATCGAGCACCTGCGCAGCTTCGATCCCTCCACGCAGCGCTCCGAGGGGGAGCTTGAGGACGTGCTGCTGCTGCCCGTCCGCGAGTTCTCGCGGGCGAGCCTGTCGGCGGCCAGTGCCCGCCGCGTCGAAGAGCGCGCCGAGGAGCTGGGCGTGGCGCGTGGCGAGCGGCGTGAGCTGGTCGAAGCGATCCGGGCCGGGCTGGTCGTCCCCGGCCTCGACCATCTCCTGCCCTACCTGCACGATCGGCTGGACGTCCTGGCCGACCATCTGCCGCCGCATACGCTGATCTGGCTGCAGGGCGCGGCGGACGTCGAGGCGAGCGCGGAACGCTGGTGGGCTCGGCTCGACGAGTTCGCCGAGGCTGCGGCCCGCGCGGGGCGGGTGTTCGCGCCGCCGCAAGCCTTGTACGTCACCGGCACGGCGTGGCGCGCGACGCTGGAGGGACGCCGCCGGGTGGAGGTCGAGGCGCTGGACGCCGCGGACCACGACACGATCCGCGCCGCGAGCTACACCGTCGACCTGGGTGCGGCGCGCGCGGCCGCCGAGCGCGAGCGCCCGCTCGCTCCGGTTGCCGCGCAGCTCGCCGCCTGGGGCGAGGAGGGGACGCGCCTGGTCGTCGTGGCGAGCGGGCCGGCGCACCGCGACCGTCTCGCCGGGCTGCTAGCGAGCCACGGCGTCGCCGTCACGCCGTCGGACCTGCCGTTCCCGGAGGCGCTCGCCACGCCGGGCCGGGGTCCGCTCGGCCTGGTCGGCGACCTCACCCGCGGCATGCGGGGGCCCGCCGACGGCCTCGTGGTCGTCACGGAGAGCGAGCTGCTCGGCGACGAGCGGCCACGCCGCCGGGCGCGCCGGGAGCGGCTGGACGACCTCCTCTCGTCGCTCGCCGAGCTCAAGCCGGACGACTTCGTGGTGCACGTCGATCACGGCGTCGCGATCTACCGGGGGCTCCGGCACATGCAGGTGGCCGGCCTCGAGGGCGACTACCTCCACCTCGAGTACCAGGGCGGCGACCGGCTCTACGTGCCGGTGGACCGCATCGGCGCCGTGCAGCGCTACGTGGGCGCCGACGGCGCCGCGCCCCCGCTCGACAAGCTTGGCGGCGCCACCTGGGAGCGCACGAAGGCCAAGACGCGCGAATCGTTGATGGCCATGGCGCACGAGCTGCTGAAGATCTATGCGGCGCGCGAAGCGCACGGCCGTGCGGCCTACGGCCGGCCCGACACGCTCTACGACGAGTTCGTGGCGCGCTTCCCGTTCGAGGAGACCCCCGACCAGCTGCGCGCGATCGACGACGTGCTGGCCGACCTCGGCCGCGACCGACCGATGGACCGCCTGGTGTGCGGCGACGTGGGCTTCGGCAAGACGGAGGTCGCCATGCGGGCGGCGTTTCTCGCTGTGCTGGCGGGCAAGCAGGTGGCCGTCCTGGTGCCGACCACGCTGCTTGCCCAGCAGCACTACGAGACCTTCCGCGCGCGCTTCGCCGGCTATCCCATCGAGGTGGGGCTGCTGTCCCGGTTCCGCACCGGCGCCGAGAACAAGGAGACCATCGCCCGGCTGGCAGCCGGCCGCCTGGACGTGGTGGTGGGCACGCACCGGCTGCTGCAGAAGGACGTCGCCTTCCGGAACCTGGGGCTGCTGGTGGTGGACGAGGAGCACCGCTTCGGCGTGAAGGACAAGGAGCGCATCCGCGCGCTGCGCACCAGCGTCGACGTGCTGACGCTCACGGCCACGCCAATCCCCCGCACGCTGAACATGGCCATCTCGGGCATCCGCGACCTCTCGGTCATCACCACGCCGCCGGTCGACCGTCTCGCCATTCGCACCTACGTCGCCCGCTACGACGAGGGCCTCATCCGCGACGCCGTGCTGCGCGAGCTGGCGCGGGGCGGGCAGGTGTTCTTCGTCCACAACCGCGTCGAGAGCATCGACCGCATGGCGGCGCGGCTCGCCGAGGTCGTCCCGGAGGCGCGGCTGGCGGTCGCGCACGGGCAGATGTCCGAGAGCGCCCTCGAGCGAACCATGCTGCGCTTCATGCATGGCGAAGCCGACGTGCTGGTGACGTCGGCGATCATCGAATCGGGGCTCGACATTCCGAACGCGAACACGCTCATCGTGAACCGTGCCGACACCTTCGGCCTGGCGCAGCTCTACCAGCTGCGCGGGCGGGTCGGCCGCTCGCATCACCGGGCCTACGCGTACCTGCTCATTCCCGGCGAGCACCTGATCACGAGCGACGCCCAGAAGCGGCTGCAGGTGCTGCAGGAGCTGGACGACCTCGGCGGCGGCTTTCGGCTCGCCGCGCACGACCTCGAGATCCGCGGCGCGGGCAACCTGCTGGGCAAGCAGCAGTCCGGCAACATCGCCGCCATCGGGCTCGAGCTCTACACCCAGATGATGGAGCAGGCGGTGCGCGAGGCGCGCGGCGAGGCGCCGGAGCCCGAGGTCGAGCCGGAGATTCAGCTCGGCATCGCGGCCTTCATCCCCGAGAGCTATCTCCCCGACGTCGGCCAGCGGCTGCTCGTGTATAAGCGTCTGGCCGCCGTGCGCAGCACGGCCGAGCTGGACGCGGTGGCCGAGGAGCTGGTCGACCGCTTCGGGCCGGTGCCGCCGCTCGTGGTGACCCTGCTGCGCGTGATGGACCTGCGCCGGCTGCTAAAGGAGCTGCGCGTCCGCACCGCCAAGCGGCGCGGCGGCACGATCCAGGTGGAGTTCGATCCGGGTACACCGCTCGGGGTGGACCGTCTCCTGGAGGGCATCCGGGGGAGCGGGGGGCGGCTCAGACTGGTGAACGGCACCACGCTGGAGATCCGTCCGCTGGCCACCGACCCGGACGAACTGCTCGAAGAAGTGGGGACCGTCTTGCGGAAGTTGAACGCGCCGTGATACGCACGCCCGCCATGCGTGGCGTCCGGGGCGCAGCACTGGCCTTGGTCGTCGTGGGGGTCGTCGCGGCGCGTGGGGAGGTCGTGAACCGCATCGTCGCCACCATCGACGGCGAGCCCATCACCGCGTTCGAACTGGCCGGCTATCGCGCGCAGCTCGGCGATCGACCGGCCACCGACCAGCAGATCCTCGAGGCAATCATCACCGAACGGCTGCTCGAGAAGGAAGCGGCGGCGCGGGGCATCAAGGCCGCGCCGGGAGACGTCGAGGCCTACATCAAGGAGATCCGGGAGCGCGGGAAGGTCGACGACGAGGCGTTCGCCGCCGCGCTCGCGCAGCAGGGGCTCACACCGGAGACGTACCGCGAGCGGGTCGCCAAGGAGCTGGTGAAGAGCCAGCTGCTGGCGCGCGAGATTCGCGGCCGCGTGAGCGTCACGGACGAGGAGGTGGAGCGCTACTACGAGGCCCACCGCGAGGAGTACCGCACCGGGGGCGGCGTCACCGTGCGCGACATCTTCCTTGCCATCCCGCCGGGCGCCGACGAGGCCGAGATCGAGCGGCTGCGCGCGCGCGCCCTCGAGCTCCGCGAGCAGGCGCGTTCGCGGCGCGCGTTTACGCGGCTCGCCGCGGAGCACTCGCAGCTGCCCGGGAGGCAGGACGGCGGGCTGCTCGGCACGTTCAAGAAGGGCGAGATGGCGGACGAGCTCGATCGGGTGGTGTTCTCGCTCGAGCCCGGCGAGGTGAGCGAGCCGGTGCAGACGGCCGACGGCTTTCACGTGTTGCGCGTGGACGAGGTCGTCGACGCGGAATACCGGCCGCTCGACGACGAGCTGCGAGAGGAGATTCGCGAGAAGCTCTACGGGGAGGCGCTCGAGCAGCGCTACCAGGACTGGCTCAAGCGCGATCTCCGAGAGCGCCATCAGGTGGAGGTGCTGCAGTGAATCCGGCGATCTTCCGCGAATACGATATCCGGGGCGTCGCGGACGTCGACTTCGACGCCGCCTTCGCGCACCGCCTCGGGCTCGCGTTCGGCACGCTGGCGCTCGAGCAGGGCGCGCGGCTGGTGAGCGTCGGTCGCGACTGCCGGCTCACCTCGGATCGCTATGCCGAGGCGCTGCGGGCGGGCATCGCCGCCGCCGGGCTCGACGTGCTCGACCTGGGCGTCTGCCCGACGCCGCTGGTCTACTTTTCGCTCTTCGCCTGGCAGCTCGACGGCGGCATCCAGATCACGGGTAGCCACAATCCCGCCGACTACAACGGCTTCAAGATCTGCCTCGGCCGCGAGGCGCTGCACGGCGCGCAGATCCAGGATCTGCGCGCCCGCATCGAGGCCGGGCGCTTTCGGAGCGGGCAGGGCACGATTCGCGAGCGGCCGGTCGTGCGCGCCTATCAAGACTACTTGGTGGAGAACATCGGCCCGCTCGGGCGCCCGCTGCGGGTGGTGGTGGATGCCGGCAACGGCACGGCGGGGCCGGTCGCGCCCGAGGTCTACCGGCGTCTCGGCGCCGAGGTGATCGAGCTCTTCTGCGACATGGACGGTCGCTTCCCGAACCACCATCCCGATCCCACGCTGCCGGAGAACATGGAGCAGCTGATCGCGGCGGTGCGCCAGCACGGGGCCGAACTCGGCATCGCCTTCGACGGCGACGCCGACCGCATCGGCGTGGTCGACCGGCACGGGCGCATCATCTGGGGCGACGAGCTGCTGGTGCTGTACGCGCGCGACGTGCTGGCGCGCAACCCCGGGGCGGTGATCGTCTCCGAGGTGAAGTGCTCGCAGCGCCTCTACGACGACGTGGCGCGCCGAGGCGGCCGGGCCATCATGTGGAAGGCCGGCCACTCGCTGCTGAAGGCGAAGATGCGGGAGACCGACGCGCTCCTCGGCGGCGAGATGAGCGGGCACATCTTCTTTAAGGAGCGCTACTTCGGCTACGACGACGCGGTGTACGCCGGCGCGCGGCTGCTGGAGATCCTCGGCCGCACCGGACGCACGGTGGACGCGCTCCTGGCGGACCTGCCGCCGTCGCATTCGACGCCCGAGATCCGCGTCGACTGCCCGGACGACGTCAAGTTCGAGGTGGCGCGCCGCGTGCGGGACGCGTTCGCCGCCGACGGGCTCGATTTGATCGACGTCGACGGCGTGCGCGTCCGGTTCCCGCACGGCTGGGGACTGCTGCGCGCGTCGAACACCCAGCCAGTCCTCGTCATGCGATTCGAGGCGGAGTCGCCGGCGGCGCTGGCCGAGTACCGGGCGGCGGTGGAGCGGGCGGTCGCGGCCGCGCGGAGCGCCGTCGAGGGGCCGTAGGCCGTGCCGGGAACCATCCGGATCCGCGGCGCGCGCAACCACAATCTCAAGAACATCGACGTCGACATCCCCCGGGATCGTCTGGTGGTGATCACGGGTCTCTCCGGGTCGGGGAAGTCGACGCTGGCCTTCGACACGCTCTACGCCGAGGGCCAGCGGCGCTACGTCGAGTCCCTCTCGGCGTACGCGCGGCAGTTCCTCGAGCAGACCGAGAAGCCGGATTGCGACCTGATCGACGGCCTGTCCCCGGCGATCGCCATCGAGCAGCGCGGCGTCGGCCGGAACCCCCGCTCGACGGTGGCGACGGTCACCGAGATCGCGGATCACCTGCGGCTCCTGTGGGCGCGCATCGGCACGCCCGTCTGCTGGTCATGCGGCCGGCCGATTAGCGCACAGACGGTGCAGCAGGTGGTCGATCAGGTGCTCGCGTGGCCAGCGGGGACGCGGCTCGAGCTCTTCGCACCGGTGGTGCGCGACCGCAAGGGGGAGCATCGCGAGGAGATCGACGATCTTCGCCGCCGCGGCTTCGTGCGCGTGCGGGTCGACGGCGTGCTGCGCGAGCTGGCGGACGAGTGGACGCTGGCGCGCGGCCAGCGCCACACGATCGAGGTGCTGGTGGACCGCCTCGTGCTGCGCCCCGGCCTCGAGCGCCGGCTGGCCGATTCGCTGGAGGTCGCCTTCGCCGAGGGCCGCGGCGTCGCGGTGCTCGACGTACGCCGCCCGGGCGCCGAGGCCGCCGAGAGCGTGTTCGCGAGCCAGCGGCACGCCTGCCCGACCTGCGGCATCTCGTATCCCGAGCTGGCGCCGCGGCTGTTCTCCTTCAACAGCCCGCACGGGGCCTGCCCGGAGTGCGGCGGGCTCGGTGTGGCCCGGCGCTTCGACCCCGAGCTGATCGTCCCCCGCCCGGAGCTGCCGCTCGGCCGGGCGCTCGCCCCGGAGGTGGAGCGCGCGCTCCCCGACCTGGGTGCGACGGCGCTCGCGCTCGCCGGGCAGTACGGCGCGTCGCTGGCCGAGCCGTTCGCGGCGCTGCCGGAGGCGTTCCGGCGCGCGCTGTTCGAGGGCACGGGCGACGAGCCGGCTGCCGGCCCGCGCGGCACCCGTGCGCGCGGCGCACCCCGGGCGCCGTTCCCGGGCCTGGTGGCGCTGCTGGCCAAGCGGCAGCGCGAGACGACCTCGGCGCGTCTTCGCAGCGAGCTCGAGGCGCTGGTCGTCGAGTCGCGTTGCCCGGCGTGCGAGGGCACCCGACTGCGCCGCGAGGCGCGTCACGTGCTGGTGGGCGGCCGCAGCATCGTCGAGGTGAGCGGCATGGCGATCGGGGCGGCGCGGACCTTCTTCGAAACGCTGCCGCTCGCCGGCCAGCAGGAAGAGATCGCCCGGCCGGTGGTGCGCGAGATTCTGGCCCGCCTCGGCTTCCTGGTCGACGTCGGACTCGACTACCTCACCCTCGACCGCGGGGCGGCGACGCTCTCCGGCGGCGAAGGGCAGCGCATCCGGCTCGCCACCCAGATCGGCTCGGGGCTCACGGGCGTGCTCTACGTGCTGGACGAGCCGTCGATCGGGCTGCATCCGCGGGACGCCCACCGCCTGCTGGCCACGCTCGAGCGCCTGCGCGACCTCGGCAACACGGTAGTGGTCGTGGAGCACGACCGCGACATCATCCTCGCGGCCGATCACGTGATCGACATGGGGCCGGGCGCCGGCACGCGCGGCGGCGAGGTCGTCGCCGTCGGTACGCCGGAGGAGATCATGGCGAATCCCGCGTCGCTCACGGGACGGTATCTCTCCGGCGCGGAGCGCATCGCCCCGCCGGCCGAGCGCCGGCGGGGAAGCGGCTGGGTGATCGAGGTGAAGAACGCGCGCGCCAACAATCTGCAGCATCTCGACGTGCGCATTCCCGTGGGGACGCTCACCTGTGTGACGGGTGTCTCGGGATCGGGGAAGAGCACGCTGGTCGTCGACACGCTCTACCGCGCGCTCGCCCGCCGTCTCGGCGGCGGTCGGGAGGAGCCCGGGGCGCACGACGAGGTCACCGGCTGGCAGCTGATCGACAAGGTAATCCAGATTGACCAGAGTCCCATCGGACGGACGCCCCGCTCGAACCCGGCGACGTACACCGGCGTGTTCGATTCCATCCGCGAGCTGTTCGCGCAGCTCCCCGAGGCGCGGGCGCGCGGCTACGGGCCGGGGCGCTTCTCGTTCAACGTGGCGGGCGGGCGGTGCGAGGCGTGCGAGGGGGCCGGGGTGCTCACCATCGAGATGCACTTCCTGCCCGACGTGCTGGTCACCTGCGAGGTCTGCGAGGGCCGGCGCTACGACCGGGAGACGCTAGCCGTCCGCTACAAGGGCCTGTCCATCGCCGACGTGCTCGCGCTCACGGTCGCCGAGGCCCTCGACGTGCTGGGCGCGGTGCCGGCCATCCGCAGCCG
Organism: Candidatus Limnocylindria bacterium; assembly: GCA_035559675.1. Taxonomy (GTDB): domain Bacteria; phylum Desulfobacterota; class Binatia; order DP-6; family DP-6; genus DATMAZ01. The sequence goes on along the minus strand of DATMAZ010000086.1, from coordinate 4,129 downwards.
TCTCGAGGTGCTGCGCGAGGTGGGGCTCGACTACCTGACGCTCGGGCAGGCCGGCACGACGCTCTCTGGGGGCGAAGCGCAGCGCGTGCGGCTGGCGCGGGAGCTCTCCAGGCGGGCCGCCGGCCGGACCCTGTACGTGCTCGACGAGCCGACCACCGGCCTCCACTTCGAGGACGTGCGGCGGCTGCTGGCGGTGCTGGGGCGGCTGGTCGACGCCGGCAACACCGTCTTGCTGATCGAGCACAATCTCGACGTCGTCCGGGCCGCCGACTACGTTATCGACCTCGGTCCCGGAGGAGGCGACGCCGGTGGCCGGATCGTGGTCGCGGGGACGCCGGAGGAGGTGGCTCGCTGCCCGGAGTCGGCCACCGGGGCGTTCCTGGCCGCCGGGGCTGCGGGAAGGCGCACGGCAGTCGCCCGGGCAGACGCGGCCCGGACCCCGGCCCCTTGACTGTCCAATCCCAAGGGCAGATTATTCGGACCTGAACAGTCTGACTTGTGGAGAGGCGCGTGATGCAAGGCAAGCCAGTCTACATGGACTACCATTCGACCACCCCCGTAGACCCTCGCGTGCTCGACGTGATGTTGCCGTATTTCAACGAGATTTTCGGCAATGCCGCGAGCCGGACCCATGGATTCGGGTGGGAGGCCGAGAAGGCCGTGGAAACCGGCCGCGAGCAGGTGGCTCGGCTGATCGGCGCCAAGCCGAAGGAAATCGTCTTCATGAGCGGCGCCACCGAGGCCGACAACCTCGCCATCCGCGGGGTGGTCGAGTTCTACAAGGACAAGGGCAATCACGTGATCACCCAGGTGACCGAGCACAAGGCGGTGCTCGACACCTGTCGCGCGCTCGAGCGCGAGGGGAAGGCGCGGGTGACCTATCTCCCCGTCGATCGATTCGGCCGCGTGGATCCCGACGACGTCCGGCGCGCCATCACCGACCAGACGGTGCTGGTGTCGATCATGTACGCGAACAACGAGATCGGAACGATTCAACCGATCGCGGAGATCGGGGCGATCACCCGCGAGAAGGGCGTCCTGTTTCACACCGACGCGGTGCAGGGCGTCGGCAAGCTGCCCTTCGACGTTGAAGCCGCGCACGTCGACCTGGCGTCGCTCACCGCCCACAAGATCTACGGGCCGAAGGGCGTGGGCGCGCTCTACGTGCGCTCCAGGGGACCGCGGGTGCGGCTCACCCCGATCATCTACGGCGGCGGACACGAGCGCGGCATGCGGTCGGGAACGCTGAACGTCCCCGGCATCGTCGGCTTCGGCAAGGCGGCGGAGATCTGCCGGGAGTCGATGGCGGACGAGGCGCAGCGCGTCCTCCGGCTCCGCGAGCGGCTGCGCGAGGGCATCTGGAGCCGCCTCGACGAGGTCTATCTCAACGGCGACCCGACGCATCGCCTGCCCGGCAACCTGAACGTGAGCTTCGCATACGTCGAGGGCGAGTCGCTGCTGATGGGGCTCAACGGGTCGGTCCATCCCGTCGCGGCCGGCGCCTCGCAGCCGCCCATCGCGGTCTCGTCGGGCTCGGCGTGCACCTCGGCCACGCTGGAGCCGTCCTACGTGCTAAAGGCGCTCGGCGTCGGCGACGCCCTGGCCCACACGTCGATTCGCTTCGGCCTCGGCCGCTTCACCACCGAGGAGGAAGTTGACTACGTGATCGAGCGCGTCGTGCACGAGGTGAACCGGTTGCGCGAGCTCTCGCCGCTCTACGAAATGGTGAAGGAAGGCGTCGATCTCAAGACGGTCGCCTGGCAACGCGAATGATCCGAAGAGGAGTATCCCATGGCATACAGTGACAAGGTGCTCGACCACTACGCGAACCCCCGCAATGTCGGCTCGTTCGCCAAGGACGATCCCAACGTCGGCACGGGCGTGGTGGGCGCACCGGAGTGCGGCGACGTGATGAAGCTGCAGCTGAAGATCAGCGACGACGGCGTGGTCGAGGACGCCCGCTTTAAGACCTTCGGCTGCGGCAGCGCGATCGCGAGCTCGAGCTACGTGACGGAGCTGGTGAAGGGGAAGACGATCGACGAGGTGATGGCGATCAAGAACACCCAGATCGTCGCCGAGCTCTCGCTGCCGCCGGTGAAGATCCACTGCTCGGTGCTGGCCGAGGACGGCATCAAGGCCGCGCTCGCCGACTGGAAGCGTAAGCGCGAAGGGGTGAAGCAGGCGTCATGATCGAGATGACCGAGCAGGCGGCAGCCCGCATCGAGAAGCTCGTCGCCGAGAAGGGCCAGCCCGGGGCTGGGCTGCGCATCAAGGTCGTGGGCGGCGGCTGCTCCGGTCTCACCTACAAGATGGATCTCGACGAGGTCCGCCAGGGCGACAAGGTGTTCGAGCGCAACGGCGCCAAGCTGGTGGTCGACCGCAAGAGCTTTCTCTACCTGAACGGCACCATCCTCGACTACCAGGAGGGCCTCATGTCATCGGGCTTCAACCTGCAGAATCCCAACGTGAAGCGCAGCTGCGGCTGCGGCTCGTCGTTCGTCGTATGACGCATGCCTCGCGACCCGCAGTGGAGCGGGACGGCGCCTGCTGGCGGTGCGCGGAGCGCGTGGGCCTGTCCGCGTTCTGCCTCTCGTGTGCGGCGCCGCAGCCGGTGGCGCCCGACGCGGACCACTTCGCGCTGCTCGGTCTGCCCCGGCGCCTCGACCTCGACGTGGCGGAGCTCGAGCGCCGCTACCACGCAGCGGCGCGCCTGGTGCATCCCGACCGCCATCAGACGGCGAGTGCCGACGAGCAGGCGCTCAGCGTGGCGGCGAGCGCGGCGCTCAATCGCGCCTATCGCACGCTGCGCGACCCCGTGGCGCGCGGGCGCTACTGGCTCGAGCTGCACGGCGACTCGCTCGGCGCCGCCAACAACCGCGTGCCGCCCGAGCTGGCCGCGCTGGTGTTCGAGGTGCAGGAGCAGCTCGCCGAGCTGCGCGCCGGACGGGGGGATGCCGCGGCCGTGGCGGGCGTCCGCGAGGCGCTCGCGAGCCGGTTGGCGGACGAGGTCGCGGCGCTCGAGCGGGAGTTCGCGGCGCATCCCACGGAACACGACGCCGGCGTCCTCGCGGCGCTCAAGCGGCGGCTCTCCGACATCGCCTACGTGCGCACGTTGCTCCGCGACGTGGACGCCGCCCGGGGGGGCTGACGGCCATGGCGCGTGTGGTCGGCATCGATCTCGGGACGACGAACAGCCTGGTCGCCGTGCTCGGCGACGACGGGCCGCGGGTGCTCGCCGATCCCGATACCGGCGAGCGGCTGCTCCCGTCGGCGGTGAGCTTTCTGCCGACCGGCGAGGTGCTGGTCGGCGAGGCGGCGCGCGCGCGGGCGCTCGAGGCGCCGCTCGAGACCATCCTCTCGGCCAAGCGTTTCATGGGGATCGGCATCGAGCACGTGAGCGACGAAGATCGGCGTCGCTATCGCTTCGCCGCCGTCGAGCGGGGTCCCGTCCGCTTCGTCGTGCACGACCGGACGCTCACCGCTCCGGAAGTCTCGGCCTACGTGTTGCGGGAACTTAAGCGGCGCGCCGAGCGCGCGCTGGGCGAAGCGGTCGACCGGGCCGTCATCACGGTGCCGGCGTACTTCAACGACTCGCAACGGCAGGCGACCCGCGACGCCGGCCGGCTGGCGGGCTTCGAGGTGCTGCGCCTCGTGAACGAGCCGACGGCCGCCGCGCTGGCGTACGGTCTCGACAAGCAGGACGACCAGAGCACCATCGCGGTGTACGACCTCGGCGGCGGGACCTTCGACATCTCGATCCTGAAGCTGGCGCGCGGCGTGTTCGAGGTGCTCTCCACGGGCGGCGACACGCGGCTCGGCGGCGACGACATGGACACCGCGCTCGCCGGCGTGCTGCTGGCCGAGCTGCCGGCGTCCTGGCGCGAGCACGTGCAGGTGCGGGCGCAGGTCCTGCGGCTCGCCGAGCACGTGAAGCAGGCGCTCTCGCTCCGTGACGAAGTGCCGGTCGAGATCGCGTTGCCGGACGGCGGTCGTCTCGCGCGCCGCGTCGCGCGCGCGGAGCTCGAGGCGCTGATCGCGCCCATCGTCGAGCGGACGACGCCCGCCTGCCGGCGCGCGCTGGCCGACGCCGGGCTCGCGAGCGGCGACGTGGCGGCCGTCGTGGCGGTGG
>DATMAZ010000085.1:0-45048 GCA_035559675.1 Candidatus Limnocylindria bacterium | reverse complement strand
CGCCCACGAGGTGATCGCCGGCGAGGGGCTGGAGCTGCGCGCGCTGCGGCCGGCGCCGCCGTTCAGCACCGTGCGCGGTCACGTGCTGTGGCGGCCCGCCGACGGCGAGATGGTGGTGTATGCCTTCGGGCTGCCGGCGGTACCGGCGGGCGTGGTCTACGAGGCGCGGGTGATCGTGGGCGCGGGACGCGTGGTGACCGGACGATTGCAGCGCCGGGCCGACGGACGAGCCTTCGCCTATCTCACGCTCCGGGGCGACGGCGCGCGCGTCCACGCGGTCGAGGTGCGCCGCGCAAGCGACGCGCGCCGGATGCTGATCGCCGACGCGCGGCCATGAGCGGGCCGGGGTTGCAGCTGGGCGCGGGCCCGACATAGACAGCAGCCTCATGCCGGCGTCGGTGCGCATCGCCAACGCCAGCGGCTACTGGGGCGACGATCCGGAAGCGCTGGCGCGTCAGCTTCGGGGTGGGCCCGTGGACTACGTGACGCTCGATTTCCTCGCCGAGATCACGATGGTGATCCTCCAGCGGCAGCGGGCGCGCGATCCGAACCTGGGGTTCGCGTACGACTTCGTGCAGATGATCGATCCGCTGCTCCCCGAGCTGGTCGAGCGGGGGGTCCGGGTGGTGGCGAACGCCGGCGGCGTCAACGTGACGGCCTGCGGCGACCGGATCGCGGCCGCCTGCGGCGCGCGCGGTGTGGCGCCGGTGCTCGGCATGGTGCAGGGGGACGACTTGCTGCCCCGGCTCGACGAGCTGCTGGCCCGTGGCATCGCCTTCGACAATATGGACGACGGCCGCCCGCTGGCGCCGGTGCGGGCGCAGGTGGTCGCGGCCAACGCCTATCTCGGCGCCTGGCCGATCGCACAGGCGCTCGGTGCGGGCGCGCAGCTGGTGGTGACGGGACGGACTACCGACGCCGCGCTCATCCTCGGCCCGCTGGTGCATGAGCACGGCTGGTCGTGGAGCGATTTCGATCGGCTGGCCGCGGGGACCGTCGCCGGCCACGTTCTCGAGTGCGGCGCGCAGGCCACGGGGGGCAACCTGACGGACTGGCGGCGCGTCCCGGCGCTCGACGTCGGCTATCCGATCGCCGAAGTTTCGGCCGACGGCACGTTCGTGGTGACCAAGCACCCCGGCACGGGCGGGCGCGTGTCGCGTATGACGATCACCGAGCAGCTGCTGTACGAGATCGGCGATCCCAGCGCGTATCTCACGCCCGACGTCGCGGCGGACTTCCGCAACCTGCGGGTCGAGACGATCGGCCCCGATCGCGTGCGCGTCTCCGGCGCCGCCGGGACGCCTCCACCGGATCGACTGAAGGTGACGATCGTCTATCGCGACGGCTATCGCGCCGTCGGCTTCGCGCTGATCTCCGGACCGGACGTCGTGGCCAAGGCCGAGCGGCTGGCCGACATGGTGTGGCACCGCGTGGGGGCCGACTTTCAGGACCGGACCGCCGACCTGGTGGGTTACCGGAGCTGCTGGGGCCCGGCGGCGCCCGAGGTCGTGCCCAACGAAGGCGTGCTGCGCATGGCGGTGCGCGATCAGGACCGCGCCAAGGTCGAGCGATTCGCCCACGCCATGCTGGGCTTCGCCCTCCAGGGCCCCCCGGGGCTCGGGGTCTTCGGAGGCCGGCCCGAGGTGCAGCCGGCCTTCGGCTACTGGCCCGCCCTCGTGCCCCGCGAGCTCGTGCGGCCGGACATCCAGATTCGCCGCGGCCCGACGGCGCCCTGGGAGGCCGCCGGCGGTGAGCCGCCGGTCGTGACGACCCGCTCGTTCAGCGCCGTGGCCGGCCACGCAGCGGCGGCGCCGGCGCCCCGGTCGGCCAAGGCGTCGCGCGTGCCGCTCGGCCGGATCGCCTACGCGCGCTCGGGCGACAAGGGGGATCACGCGAACATCGGCGTCGCGGCGCGCTCGCCGGCCGCGTTCGACTTCTTGCGCGAAGCGCTGCCCGCGAGCCGCGTGGCGGCGCTGTTCGGGGAGCGGGTGCGGGGGCCCGTCATGCGCTACGAGCTGCCGGGGCTGCAGGCCTTCAACTTCGTGCTGCACCACGCGCTCGGTGGCGGCGGAACGCTGTCGCTGCGCGTGGATCATCAGGGCAAGACGCTTGCGCAGGCGCTGCTCCAGCTGGCAATCGACGTGCCGGACGACGTGCTGCGCGCGACGCCTGCGGATGGGGAGGGCTGATCCCGTGGTGCGAACCGAGCTGCGCGGCGAGGTCCTCTGGCTCGTGCTCGATCGTCCGGAGGTCGGCAACGCGCTTGACCCGTCGCTGGTGGAGGGCGTGAAGAGCGCGCTCGCGAGGGCCGCCGGCGACGACGCGGTGCGGACCATCGTGCTGACGGGCGCCGGGAAGCACTTCAGCGCGGGCGCGGATCTCAACTACATGAAGAGCATGCGGGGCGCGTCGCCCGAGGAGAACGAGGCCGACGCGCGCCGGACGCAAGCGGTGTTCGCGGCGGTGGCGGCTTCTCCGAAGCCCGTGGTGGCGCGCGTGCAGGGAGCGGCCCGAGGGGGCGGCGTCGGGCTGCTGGCCGCCGCCGACGTCGTGGTGGCCTCGAGCACCGCGACGTTCGTCTTCACCGAGGTGCGCCTGGGCATCGTGCCCGCGATCATCGCTCCCTTCGTGGTGGCGCGAACGGGGACGGCGCTGGCGCGCCGGCTCTTCCTCACCGCCGAGAGCTTCACCGCCGCGCAGGCGGTGGACTTCGGCCTGGTGGATCACGCGGTCGCGCCCGAGGTGCTCGACGCCACCGTCGAGCGCGTGACCGACGAGCTGCGCCGCGGCGGGCCGCAGGCGCTGCGCGAGGTAAAGCGGCTGCTTGCCGATCTCGCGGGCACGACGCCCGACGAGGCGGCGGCGATCACGGCCTCGCGCATCGCGGCGCTGCGGGCGAGCGAGGAGGGGCAGGAGGGCATGAGCGCCTTTCTCGAGAAGCGGCTGCCCTGCTGGGTCCGGTGAGCCGCATCGGCACGCCCGTGCGGCGGGACGCCGCGTTCGAGGCCAACGAGGCGCACCACCGCGCGCTCGCCGCCGAGCTGAAGGCGCGCTTGGCGCGCATTTACGAGGGCGGTTCCGAATCCGCGCGGGCGCGCCACAAGCAGCGCGGGCGGCTGCTCGTGCGCGAGCGCATCGAGCGCGTGCTCGATCCCGGCACGCCGTTTCTCGAGCTGATGCCTTTTTCCGGCGACGGGCTGTACGACGACCCCCTGCCCGCGGGCGGGCTGGTGATCGGCATCGGCACGGTGCAGGGCCACCAGACCATGGTGATCGCCAACGACGTGACGGTGAAGGGCGGGACGCTCTACCCGATCACGGTGCAGAAGCAGCTACGGGCACAGCAGATCGCGGAGGAGAACCGCCTGCCGTGCCTGTATCTGGTCGACTCGGGCGGCGCGTTTCTGCCCTTGCAGTCGGAGATCTTCACGCCCGGCGGCCGGATCTTCTACAACCAGGCGGTGATGTCGGCGGCCGGCATCCCGCAGGTGGCCGTGGTGCACGGCCCGTCGACCGCCGGCGGTGCCTACGTCCCTGCCATGTGCGACGAGAACGTGATCGTGCAGGGGCAGGGGCACATCTACCTCGGCGGCCCGCCGCTGGTGAAGGCGGCCACCGGCGAGGACGTGACCGCCGAAGAGCTCGGCGGCGCGGACGTACACACGCGCGTCTCCGGCGTCTCGGACCATCTCGCCACCGACGATGCACACGGGCTGGCGATCGCCCGCGAGATCTTTGCGCAGCTGCCGCGCCTGGCCCCGGCGCTGCGCCCGCGACCCGCCGTACCGCCCGCCTTCGCGCCCGAGGAGCTCTACGGGATCGTGCCGGCGGACCCCCGACGGCCGTACGACGCGCGCGAGCTGATCGCGCGCCTCGTCGACGGCAGCGAGTTCCACGAGTTCAAGCCACGCTACGGGACGACGCTGGTCACCGGCTTCGCGCGCATCCACGGCTACGACGTGGCGATTCTCGCCAACAACGGCGTACTCCTTTCCGAGGCGGCGAAGAAGGCGACGCACTTCATCCTGCTCGCCTGCCAGCGGCGTGTGCCGTTGCTGTTCCTGCAGAACATCACGGGCTTCATGGTCGGCAAGCAGTACGAGGCGGGCGGCATCACCAAGGACGGCGCCAAGATGGTGCACGCGGTGGCGACAGCCCAGGTCCCCAAGCTCACGGTGCTCGTCGGCGCCTCGCACGGCGCCGGCAACTACGCCATGTGCGGGCGCTCGTACCTGCCGCGCTTTCTCTTCGCCTGGCCGAACGCGCGCATCTCGGTGATGGGAGGCGAGCAGGCCGCGGGCGTGCTGCTGGCGGTGAAGCGGGCGCAGCTGGCCGCGAGCGGCGAGCCGCCGCTGTCGCCGGAGGAGGAAGCGGCGCTGGTGCAGCCCATCCTCGATACCTACGAGCGCGAGTCGAGCGCCTGGTACGCCAGCGCCCGCTTGTGGGACGACGGCATCATCGATCCCGTCGACACGCGCGACGTGCTCGGGCTGGCGCTCGCCGTTGTGCACCGCGTCCCGATCGGGCCGCCGCGCCACGGCGTCCTGCGGATGTAGGGCGCGCCGGCCGTCAGTTACAGCCGATGCCGTCCTTGTCCGGATCGAAGCCGTGCGGATCGTCGCCGAACACCTTGAAGGCGCTGACGGTGAGGTCGTCGCAGGTGAGAAAGGGCGGCGGCGAGGAGATGCAGACGTCCGGATAGGACGAATCGCAGTTGCTGCGGTCGGTCACCATGCCCGGGACGTCGAGATCCGCCAGGCTCCAGCCCTGGTACCAGGCGAGCCCGTAGAGGGCGACGGCGACCAGAAACAGCTTCTTCATGGGACCCCTGTGGGAGTATCGGCGGGCAGGCGGCCGGACTTGAGCCTCAGCCCACGGCGGGCGCTGGCAGGCTGGCGCCGCTGGCGGCCTCGCGGAGAGCGCGGCCGGTGTGCGATTCCGCACAGGTCATGAGCACTTCCGGCGGACCCGCGGCCACGATGCTGCCGCCGGCGGCGCCGCCTTCGGGGCCGAGGTCGATCACCCAGTCGGCTTCGCGCACGATGTCGAGGTTGTGCTCGATGGTGACGACCGTGTTGCCCTGGTCGACCAGCCGGTGGAGCACGGCGATCAGCTGCTCGGTGTCGGCGAAGTGGAGGCCGGTCGTCGGCTCGTCGAGCACGTAGAGCGTGGCGCCGCGATTCTCCTTGCCGAGCTCGTAGGCGAGCTTGATGCGCTGCGCTTCCCCGCCCGAGAGCGTGTTGCTGGGCTGGCCGAGCGTCAGGTACCCGAGGCCGATGTCGTCCAGCAGCGCCAGCGCCCGCGAGATGCCCGCATGCGCCGCGAACACGCTCCGCGCCTCGCTGATGGTAAGATTCAGCACGTCGGCGATGGTGTGGCCGGCATAGCGGACCGCCAGCGTCTCCGCGTTGTAGCGGCTGGTGCCGCAGGCGTCGCACTCGACCCAGACGTCGGGCAGGAAGCTCATCTCCAGGCGGATGCGTCCCTGGCCCGCGCAGGTTTCGCAGCGGCCGCCCGGGACGTTGAAGGAGAAGCGCCCCGGGCCCCAGCCGCGCAGCCGGGCCTCCGGCGTCATGGCGAACAGCCGCCGCACGTCGTCGAGGAAGCCGACGTACGACGCGGGTGTGGAGCGTGGTGTGCGGCCGATCGGGCTCTGATCCACCTCGACCGCACGCGCGAAGTACTGCGCGCCCACCAGGCGGTCGTGGGCGCCGACCCGGCCGAGCGGCTGATGGAGCGCGCGGCGGACCGCGCGGAAGAGCACGTCGCGTACCAGCGTCGACTTGCCCGACCCGGAGACGCCGGTGACGCACGTCCAGCGCCCGAGCGGCACGCGCACCGTGAGGTCGCGCAGGTTGTGCTCGCGCACTCCCACGAGCTTCAGCCAGCGCTCGGGCCGCGGGCGCGGCGGCCGCGACCGCTCGTGCCGACGGCCGAGGTAACGGCCCGTGACGGAGGCCGGCAGGCTCGGCAGCTCCTCCGGCGGCGCCACCGCCACCACCCGTCCGCCGTGGCGTCCGGCGCCCGGCCCGAGGTCGACCACCAGGTCGGCGTGCCGGATGGTGGCTTCGTCGTGCTCGACCACCAGCACCGTGTTGCCGCGCGCACGCAGCGTCGCCAGCGCATCGAGGAGCTTGGCGGTGTCGCGCGGGTGGAGGCCGATGGTGGGCTCGTCGAGCACGTAGCAGACGCCCCGCAGGTTCGAGCCGAGCTGGGCGGCGAGCCGGATGCGCTGCGCCTCGCCGCCCGAGAGCGTGTCGGCGCGGCGGTCGAGCGCCAGGTACCCGAGGCCCACCCGGTCGAGGAAGGCGAGCCGCGGTGCAATCTCGCGAAGCGGGCCCGCCGCCACGGCGGCCTCGCGTGGCGAGAAGGTGAGGCCGGCCACGACGCGAGCGGCATCGCTCACCGGAAGCCGCATCACCTCGCCATACGGGTGGCCGGCGAGCCGAACGGCGCGCGAGCGGGCCGCCAGCCGGGAGCCGCCGCACTCCTCGCAGGGCAGCTCCCGGAAGAAGTCGCCCAGCTCCCACTCCTCCGCGAGCGTGCGCACGGTGTCGATTACGCCCGGCGCGTCGCGCGAGCCCTCGAGCACGCGCCGCCGCTGCCGGGCGCTCAGCTTCGCGATCGGCACGTCGGTCGGGATGCCGGCCTCGCCGAAGCTTCGTAGCAGGCGTTTGCGCTCGCGCGAGAACTCGGGCGCCTCGAGCGGCGGCAGGCCGCCGTTGGCGAGCGACCGCGTCGGCTCGAGAAGCAATGCCAGGTCGGGCTCGAGACGCACGCCCGCGCCGGCGCAGGCCGGACACGCCCCCTGCTTGCTGTTGAACGAGAACGAGCGAGGTGTGAGCGGCGCGAAGCCGGCGCGACAGCTCGGACAGAACAGCCGCTCGGAGAACCACTGCTCGCCCTCGTCGCTGCAGACGATCACCGAGCCGCCGCCGAGCCGCAGCGCGCGTCCGAGCTCCTCCTCGAAGGCCGCCGAGCCGGGCTGCGCGTCGGCCACCAGGAGGTCGATGTCGTGCTCGCGATAGCGATCGAGCAGGCGCGGGCGCTCGAGCGAGATCCAGGTGCCGTCGACACGCGCGTGGGTGAGGTGCAGCTTGCGCGCGCCGGCGAGCACCTCCTTGTGGTAGCCCTTGCGGCCGCGGACGACGGGGGCGAGCAGGCGGACGCGCCCGCCGCGGTGGGCCCGGCGGACCTGCGCCAGCATGGCGCGCCGGCTCTGCGCCCCGATGGGCGTGTCGCAGCGCGGGCAGTGCTGCACGCCGAGCGTCGTGTAGAGAAGCCGCAGGTAGTGGGCCACCTCGGTGACGGTCGCCACCGTGGAGTTGCGGGCGCCGCGCGAGAGACGCTGTTCGATGGCGACGGTGGGCGGGATGCCGAGCAGCAGATCGACCTCGGGCTTCGCCAGCACCTGCAGGAACTGGCGCGCGTAGGTCGAGAGGCTGTCGACGTAGCGGCGTTGCCCCTCGGCGTAGATGACATCGAACGCCAGCGACGACTTGCCCGACCCGGACAGCCCCGTGAACACGACCAGATTGCCGCGCGGGATGGTGAGGTCGACGCTCTGGAGATTGTGCTCGCGCGCGCCCACGACGCGGATGCAGCCGTCGTCGGCGGCCATGGCGGGCGGCGCCGCAGGCATCGCCCTGGCGCCGCGCCGCTCGTCCTCCAGGACGGCGCGGAGAAAGCGGCCGGTGATGGAGTGCGGCGAGGCCGCGATCTGCTCCGGGGGCCCCGTGGCCACCACGCGCCCGCCGGCGGCGCCGCCCTCCGGCCCGAGGTCGATCACCCAGTCGGCGCACTTGATGACGTCCAGGTTGTGCTCGATCACCAGCAGCGACTGGCCGCGCTCGACCAGCCGCCGAAAGCAGCGGAGAAGCTTATCGATGTCGGCCAGGTGCAGGCCCGTCGTCGGCTCGTCGAACAGGAAGAGCGTGTGGGCGCTGCCTTCGCGGGCGAGATGCGTGGCGAGCTTGATGCGCTGGGCCTCGCCGCCGGAGAGCGTCGAGAGCGGCTGGCCGAGCCGGAGATAGTCGAGGCCCACGTCGGCCAGCGGCTGCAGCGGCTGGCACACTTCGGGCACGTCGGCGAAGGCTTCGAGCGCCTGCGCCACGGTGAGGTCGAGGACGTCCGCGATCGAGCGGCCGCGCCAGCGCACCTCGAGCACCTCGGGCAGAAAGCGCGTGCCGTTGCAGTCCGCGCACGGCACGTAGACGTCGGAGAGGAACTGCATCTCGATGCGCTCGAAGCCTTCGCCGGTGCACGTCTCGCAACGCCCGCCGGGCACGTTGAAGGAGAACGTGGCGGCGGTGTAGCCGCGCAGCCGCGCGGCCTCCGTCTTGGCCATGACGGTGCGGATCCCAGTGTAGGCGCCCGTGTACGTCGCGGCGTTGGCGCGCGGCGTGGTGCCGATCGGGCTCTGGTCGACCAGCACGACGTCGGCGATGCGGTTGGTGCCTTCCACGGCGCGGCAGGCCCCCGGCGTGCCGGCCGAGCGGCCGAGCCGTCGCATGACGTGCCGGTAGACGACGTCCTCGACCAGCGTGGACTTGCCCGAGCCGGAGACGCCGGTCACGGCGACGAAGCAGCCGAGTGGGATCTCGACGTCCACGTCCTGGAGGTTGTGCTCGCTGGCGCCCCGCACCCAGAGCGAGAGGCCCGGAACGGGCCGGCGGCGCTTAGCCGGCAGCTCGATGCGCCGGCGCCCGGTGAGATAATCGGCGGTGGCCGAGCCCCGGGCGCGCTTTAGCTCGTGCGGCGGCCCGGCGAAGAGCACCGTGCCGCCGGCCTCGCCGGCGCCCGGGCCGAGGTCGATCACGTGATCGGCGGCGCGGATGATGGCCGGATCGTGCTCGACCACGACCACGGTGTTGCCCTCGTCCCGGAGCCGCTGGAGCAGACGCACGAGCCGCTCCGTATCGCGGGGGTGGAGCCCCACCGACGGTTCGTCCAGGACGAAGAGCGTGTTCACCAGCGACGAGCCGACGGCCGTGGTGAGGTCGACGCGCTCGAGCTCGCCCCCCGACAGCGTGCGCGATTGGCGCTCGAGCGTGAGGTAATCGAGGCCCACCTCGACGAGATAGCGCAGCCGCGAGAGCACCTCGTCGCGGATCATGCCGGCGGCCGCCTGGTCGGCCGCCCGCGGCAGCTCGAGCTGCTCGAAGAGCGGTACCAGCTCGCCGATCGGCATGGCGTTCAGCTCGGCGATCGTGCGCCCGGCGAGGCGGTAATCGAGGGCTTCCGGCCGCAGGCGGGCACCGCGGCAGTCCGGGCAGACGTGATAGCTGCGGTAGCGCGCCAGGAACACGCGCACGTGCATGCGGTAGGTGCGGCCCTCCAGCCACTGGAACCAGCCGCGCACGCCGGGGTACTTGCCCGTCCCGTCGCCGTCGAGCACGAGGCGCTGCTGCTCCGCGGCGAGCTCTTGCCACGGCACGTCGGTCGGAATGCCGCGGCGCTTGCAGAACTTCACCAGCTCACCGCGCTCCCACGCCGTCGCCTTGGTCGTCCAGGGCTTCACCGCGCCGCCGGCGATGCTCTTGCCCGGATCCGGGATCACGAGATCGAGGTCGAGCCCGATGATGCGGCCGAAGCCCTTGCAGGTCTCGCAGGCCCCGAGCGGGCTGTTGAACGAGAACAGGTTGGCGGACGGCTCCCGGACGGTGGTGCCGCAGACGGCGCACTCGAGCAGCGTGGAGAAGCGCTCGAGCCGCCCGCCGTGGTCGGGCGCGATCACGGTCATGCGGCCCTCGCCGTGCGTGAGCGCTTCTTCCACCGAGCGCACGAGCCGGCTGCGCTGCGGGGCGGCGGCGCGCAGGCGGTCCTGGACGATGAGCAGCGTCTCGCCGCCCGGGGCGGCGTCGAGCTCGTCGACCAGACAGGTGCCGCGCTCGCCGTCGAAGAGACGGATGTAGCCGGCGGCCAGCAGTCCCTCGCGGACGTCGGCCCATGGCAGGCCCTCGGGCAGCGGCCGCGTGAAGCCGATCAGCACCGTCGCGTCCGCGAAGTCGCGAACCACCGCGTCCGCGATGGTGTCGGCCGTGTCGCGCTGGATCACCCGGCCGCACGAGCGGCAGTGGGGTCGTGCGGCCTTGGCGAAGAGCAGCTTCAGATGGTCCTGGACCTCGGTCATGGTGCCGACCGTGGAACGCGAGGTCTTCACGGGGCGACGCTGATCGATGGCGATCGCCGGCAGGATGCCGTCGATGCGCTCCACCTGGGGGCGATCCATGCGGTCGAGGAACTGGCGCGCGTAGGTGGAGAAGCTCTCGACGTAGCGCCGTTGCCCTTCGGCGTAGAGCACGTCGAAGGCGAGCGACGACTTGCCCGAGCCGGAGACGCCGGTGATCACGGTGAGCCGCCCGAGCGGGACGCGGACGTCGATGCCCTTCAAATTGTGCTCACGCGCCCCGGCGATCTCGATCGCGTCGGCTCTGCGTGCGGATTGCTCGGCGTGCATGGCGTCCCCCCGCCCCGCGGGAAACCTCCAACTATACGGATCGCGCCGGAGCGGCAAAGCGCCGGTGCCCGCCAGCGCGCCCGGCGCCCGCCGGGGACGACTCTGCCGGCGGCGCCTAGTGCCGCGTGGCGCGGCGGTTGCGGTGGAGCTCCAGGTCGGCGAGGAGCTCGCGAACGGCTTGGCGGACGGCGCTGGCGTTGCGGCCGAGCTCGCGCTCGAGCTGCAGGCGGCGGCTGTCGCGCGCGAACCGCCCGCGCAGCTGGAGCAGCGCGCGCTGCATCTCGCGCCGGCGATCGAGCAGGCGATCGACCTTGGCGAGCGCCAGCAGCCGCACGCGCTCGCTGGGCACGGCGTCGGCCACGGTGAGACAGCGCGAGAGCAGGCCGGTGTGATGGGCGGCGATCTGCTCGGCGACGCTGGCGTCGATCCGCACGGTGAACAGGCAAAATGCCTGCTCCAGCTCGCGGAGCGCGGCCCGCACGTCGCCGGCGCGCAGGTACGCGTCGGCGCGCGCGGCACGCGCGAGGCGCTGGGCGAGGCGACCGCGCTCGATCGCTCCCACGACCGGCGCGACCAGCGGCCGCGTCAGTAGGGCGAGCAGCATGGCCGCGACGGCGAGACCGCCGAGCAGCAGCAGGAGCCCCACCAGCGCGGTGGACATGCTCGGAACCTAAGGGAGGTTCCGCTGCGGTACAAGAGGCAGTGCGCCGCCGCTCAACCGTGCTGCCGGAGCACGGCGAGCGCGGCGGCCCCGGATCCGGCCTCGAGCAACGCGGCGCGCAGCGGCGCCGAGCGCAGCATGGTGGCGACGCCCGCCAGCAGCTTCAGATGGGCTTCGATGGCGCTGTTGGGCGACACGAGAAGCGCGACGATGCGGATACGGACGGTGGGGATCGGCTCGTAGAGGCCGTCGGGCGCGATCGCGAGGGCCGCCGCCGCTGCCGGCAGGCCGCGGACCCGGGCGTGCGGGACGCTGACCGCGATGTCCGGGACGGCCGTCGAGCTCTCGGCCTCGCGCAGCGTGACGGCGCGACGCACCTCGTCGCGCCATTCGGGGGCGAGCGTCCCCGCGGTGATCATCTGATCGACCAGGCCGTCGATCGTGCTCGCGAAGGTCCTCCACGGAGGTGCGATCGCGATCGCGTCGGCCGTGAGCATGGAGGCCAGGCTCATGGATTCCCGGACACTAACGCGGGGCGCCACCGAGTACAACGAAGCCGCGGCCCGATGGCCGCGCGCGTGACCGGCCGCGGGCTTCGTGATACCGCCGGCCGCATGGTGAATCGCGTCTGGCTGGGGGTGGCCGTCCTGCTCCCGTTCATCTGGTTCGTGCTGCACGGGGGGCAGCTCGTGACCGAGCCGACGGAGGTGGCGCTCTGGGCCGGCCTGGCGATCTTCGGCGCCGCGTTCCTGCTGTCGTGGGGCTGCGAGGTGGTGCAGCTCGACATCCCGCAGGCGCTCGCCCTGGCGCTGCTCGCGCTGATCGCGGTGCTGCCGGAGTACGCGGTCGACATGTACTTCGCCTGGCAGGCCGGAAAAGATCCGACGTACACGGCCTTTGCGACCGCCAACATGACCGGCGCCAATCGCCTGCTGCTCGGCGTCGGCTGGGCGGTCCCGGTGCTCATCAACTGGGCCCGCTACCGGCACAGCACGGTGACGCTGCCGCGCGAGGGTGCGGTCGAGATCCGCTACCTCGCCTTCGCCACGGCCTATTCGTTCATCATCCCGTGGAAGGGGACCCTCAACGTCCTCGACACGCTGATCCTGCTGGCGCTGTTCGCGGCCTACGTGCGCGCCGCGAGCCAGGCGCACCATACCGAGCCGGAGCTCGAGGGCCCGGCGGAGATGATCGCGGGCTGGGGGGCCGGCCCGCGCCGGGTGGCCGTGGCCGTGCTCGGGGTGATCGCCGGTGCGGCGATTCTGAGCGCAGCCGAGCCGTTCGCCGAGAGTCTGATCGAGGTCGGCCGCCATTGGGGCGTCGAGGAGTTCCTGCTGGTCCAGTGGCTGGCACCGCTGGCCTCGGAGTCGCCCGAGTTCATCGTCTGCATCCTGTTCGCCTGGCGCGGCCTGGCGTCGGCCGGCATCTCGACGATGGTGTCGTCCAAGGTGAACCAGTGGACGCTGCTCGTGGGGGCGCTGCCGCTGGTCTTCTCGATCTCGGCAGCGCACCTCGGCCCCATGCTGCTCGACGACCGGCAGCGGGAGGAGATTTTCCTTACCTCGGCGCAGTCGCTGTTCGGGTTGATGATCATCGCCAACTACTCGTTCGGCGTGCTCGAAGCCCTGGCGCTGTTCGTCCTGTTCGTCGTGCAGCTCCTGCTGCCGTCGCCGCACGCCCGCTGGATCTTCGCCTGGATCTACATCGCGCTCGCCGTGGGCATGTCGGCGATCAGTCGGGAGACGCGGCAGGGCGTGGCGCAGCTCCTCGGGGGGGCCCAGCGGCGGCGCACGCTCAGCTGAGCGCGCCGGCGGCCCGCAGCGCCTCGATCTCGTCGGCGGCGTAGCCGCAGACGTCGCGCAGGACGTCGGTCGTGTCGGCGCCGAGACACGGCGCCGGGCGCGTCACGCCGGGCGGCGACGCCGACATCCGCCAGGGTGGCCCGATGTGCTGCCGGGTTCCCACCTCCGGATGCGGGAAGCGCGTGAAGGCTTGGCGCGCTTCGAGGTGCGGATCCTCGGCCAGGTCGCGATTGGTGGCGGCGACGTGGGCCGGCACCCCGGCGTCCTGCAAGACCGCGACCGCATCCTCCGCCGCGCGGGACTCGGTCCATGCCGTGACGAGCGCCTCGAGCTCCTCTTCGTTGGCCTTGCGCTGGTCGAGCGTGGCGAACCGAGGGTCGGTGGCCAGCTCCGGCCGTCCGAGGACGGCCGCCAGCCGTGCCCAGGCGGCGTCGTCCGGAGCGGCCAGGGCGATCCAGCGATCCTCGCCGAGGGCGCGGAAGACGCCATGGGGCGCCATGTGCGGCACGCGGTTGCCGTCGCGCGCTGGTGGCGGCGCGCCGATCGACTCTCCGATGATGGCGTCGCCCAGGACGGCGATCGACGTCTCCCACTGCGAGAGGTCGATGTACTGCCCGGCCCCGGTGCGGGCGCGGTGCCAGAGGGCGGCGAGCACGGCGAAGGCGCCGTGCAGGCCGGCGGTGGGATCGCCGTAGGACACGCCCACGTGCATCGGGGGATGGCCGCGGTAGCCGGTGAGCGACGAGAGCCCCGACAGCGGCACCTGCGCCGGGCCGTAGGAGACCTTGTCGCGGTCCGGTCCCCAGGCGCCGTAGCCGGAGAGCGAAATCATGATCAGATCCGGCTTGGCGGCGTGCAGCCGCTCCCAGCCGAGCCCCATGCGGTCCATCACGCCGGCGGCGAAGTTCTCGACCACGACGTCGCTCGCGGCACACAGCCGGCGGGCGACCTCGATGGCCGCGGGCTGCTTCAGATCGAGCGTGATGCTCTTTTTCCCCTGGTTGTACTGGTTGAAGTAGCCGCTGCGGTTCAGGCCGGGCTTGAACTCGGCGAACGGCGGAAGCAGGCGCGTGACGCACGGCCGCGTCGCCGATTCGACTCGAATCACCTCGGCGCCGAGGTGCGCGAGCTGCTGGGTGCAGTGCGGGCCGGCCCACACCCAGGTGAAATCCGCCACCCGGATCCCGGCCAGCGGGGCACGTCGCGTGGTCATCGTGGTCCCCCGCTCGCCGTCGCGGCCTCGGCCAGGACCTCGTCCGTGTGCTCGCCGAGGCGCGGCGCCGGGCGTCGCAGCCGCCACGGCGTGGCCGACAGATGATACGGCGCGCCGGGCATGCGATAGGCGCCGACGCCCGGCAGCTCGAGCGTGGCGAAGAAGCCGCGCGCCGTGAGGTGCGGCGACGCCAGCAGGTCGCCGAGGGTGGAAACCGGCGCGAACGGGATGCGCCGGCGCTGCGCGGCCTCGTAGAGGTCGGCGACGGACTGCTCCCGACACCACTCCTGGAGGAAGATCTGGAGCGCGTCGAAGTTCTTGCCGCGCGCCAGGCGGTTCTCGAACAGCTCGAGCCCGGCCCAGTCGGGACTGCCCATCAGCTCGACGAACTGCCGCCATTGATGCTCCTCGACGCAGCAGATGAAGATCCACCCGTCCCGGCACTCCATGAAGCAGAGCGGCTGGATCGGCTTCGCTCCGAGCCGCGACGCCACCAGCCCGGCGTACGGGAACCACTCGAAGGTCAGCTCGAGGATATTGGCCACGCACTCCTGGAGCGAGACGTCGATGTGCTGGCCGAGCCCGCTCGCGGCCCGCTCCAGCAGCGCAGCCAGCGACGCGATGGCGGCGTTGAGCCCGCCCTGATAGCCGGCCTGGTCGCCGTAGGCTTTGAGCGGCGGAAGCTCCGGATGGTTCGGGTCGCCGTTGAGCGTGGCGAGCCCTCCGGCGGACCAGCTCACCAGGTCGACCGCCCGCCAGGCGGCGTGCGGCCCGCTGCCGCCGAAGGGGGCGATGGAGGCCATCACTAGCCGCGGGTTGATCGCGGCCAGCCGCTCCCAGGAGAGTCCCTGCGCATCCCGATCGAGCGGATGGGCGCCGTGGATCAGCACGTCGGCGCCCGCCACCAGGCGGTCGAAGGCCGCGCGGGCGGGGGCGCTGGTCAGGTCGAGCGTGATGCCCCGCTTGTTGGCGTTGAGGTAGAGGAAGAGCCCGCTCGTCTCGGGATCCGGGCGCCCTCCCACGAACGGGCCGCGCCGCCGGGCGGGATCGCCGTCGGGCGACTCGATCTTCACCACGTCCGCGCCGAGGTCGGCGAACAGCTTGGCGGCGTAGGGCGCGGCCACCTCGCCGCCCAGCTCGAGAACGCGGATGCCGGCCAGCGGTCCGGGCGCTTCACTCACCGGAGGCGATCCGCACGAGCGCCTCGGCGCTCGGGGGCTCGTCGACCGACGCCAGCCGCTGCATCAACTCGGTGTGCGACAGCTCGTCGACGGGCCACTCGCGATACACGGCCCAATCGGCGCCGCGACGCTCGAGCACGTGCACCCGGCGCTGATCGTCGGTCAGGCCGACCGCCATCCGCTCGCTGGGTGTGAGGCAGAAGAGCACGTAGCCCGGGCGTTTGACGGTGACGAAGTACACGTGGGTGTCCTACCAGAGCGCTCGGCGGGCCCGCAACGCGGTCAGCGCTGCGGGCAGACGCCCAGCGTGCCGAAGCGGACGGCGCGCGAGTAGGCGATCACGCCGAGGCCGGCGTCGCCGAACTCGCCCACCGCCACGAACCCGTGGTCGCTGCTCGGGGTACGCGACCAGTCCCAGACGGAGGCCAGCAGCCGCGTGCCCCGCGCCCGGTGCCAGAGGAGCGTGTCGTAGGAGATCTCCACGGCGCTGCGCCGTGGCGGCCGGCCGTTGGCGCTCGCGAGCGCGGCGAGCAGTGCATCCTGCGCCCGGTAGAGCCGATTGTACGTGCTCGGCAGCGGCTGCTGATGCACGAGATACCAGCCGGCCGTCGGCGTCTCGCTGCCCGCGAAGGGTTGCGTGTCGATGGTCCACTCGTCTCGCAGCGAGTAGCCGACCCCCCGGTGGACCTTGGGATCGAACCCACCCGAGAGGCGGGCGGCCAACGACAGCATGGTGAGCGGCGCGCCCTCCAGCCGGGGAATGCGGAGCACGAGCATCTCGCCGGCCGGGCGAGCGGCGGCGAGGGTGGTCGAATCAAACGGAATGCGCTCGACGGCGGCCCGCTCGGCAGCCGTGAGGTCGGCCAGCGGATCGACGTCCAGGGCGGCGCCGATCTCCTCCGGTCCGAGCACGGCGTCGCCGAGAGCGCGCCGGGCCTCGCTGAGCCCATGAATGGTCATGCGCCCAGGTTCTAGCCTCCCAGCTGATACATTTCACGTTCGCGCGGGCCGGTGCCCAGGTGCAGCTGATGCCCGGGGGGTTTGGCGGCCACGGCGCGCACCAGGATTGCCGCCACCTCGTCGGGCCCGCCGCCGGCGCGAATGGTCCCGCCCACGTCGAGCTCGTCGTCGTTCAGCAGGCAGAGGTGGAAGCGACCGTCCGCCGTGAGCCGCATGCGGTTGCACGTGCCGCAATACGGCTCGCTCACCGGGCTCACGAACCCGATCACGCCGCAGGCCCCGGGCGCCCGGAAGTTGCGGGCCTCGTCGCTCGGATCGCTCGCCGCAAGCGGCTCCAGCGCTCCGAGGGACGCTTCGATGCGGGCCCGGGTCTCGGCGTTCGACACGTAGGCCGTGCGGGCCACGCGTGCTGGCTCGCCCACGCCGAGCGGCATGCTTTCGATGAAGCGCACGTGCCAGGGACGCTCCAGGGTGAGCCGCGCCAGGGCGACCACGTCTTCCTCGTTGAAGCCGCGCACGACGACGGCGTTGAGCTTGATCGGCAGCAAGCCCGCCGCCTCGGCGGCGAGGATGCCGCGCCAGATGGCGTCGAGCCTACCGCCCCGCATGACCAGCGGAAGGCGCACCGGATCGAGGGTGTCGAGATGCACATTGACCCGCCGCAGCCCCGCGCCGGCGAGCGCGCCGGCCAGCTCGGTCAGCCGGATGCCGTTGGTGGTGAGCGCAATGTCGGCGATGCCGCTGGCGGCCACCGCCGCCACGATCGTCACGAGGTCCGGCCGCAGCGTGGGCTCGCCGCCGGTGAGCCGAATCTTGCGAAATCCCGCCAGGCGAGCCGCCCGCGCCACCAGCCCGATCTCGTCGGCGGTGAGCCAGTCGGGGGCGGGCGCAACGCCCGCCGCCTCGAGCGGCATGCAATAGACGCACCGCAGATTGCAGTGGTCGATCAGCGAGATGCGCAAATAATCGATCTCGCGCCCGAACCCGTCGCGGGGCATTCACGCGGCATCTTCGAGGGCGCTCCGAGCGAAGTCAACGCAGCGAAAAGCGTCACCCGGCGCGGGTGGCGAGCGCCTGGGCGAGCGCGACCAGCGCGCGGCTCGCGTCCGACGGCGGGAGCGCGGCGAGTGCGGCCATGCCGTCGGCCAGCTCGCGGGCGACTTTTTCCCGCACCGTCTCGAGCACGCCCGCGGCCCGCAGCCGCCGGATGGCGTCGTCGATCTGCGCCGGGTTCGGGGCCGGCAGCGCGAACAGCGCTCGCAGCTCGGGGTCGGCGGCGATTCCGAGCACGATCGGCAGCGACGGATTGCCGTCGCGCAGGTCGAGGCCGAGGGGTTTGCCGGTCGCGGCGAGCGAGCCGTCGACGTCGAGCAGGTCGTCCTGCATCTGGAACGCCATGCCGAGGTGGTGTCCGGCGCGCTCCAAGAGCTCGACGGTGGTGCCGTCCGCTCCGGCCAGATAGGCGGCGGTGCGTGCGCCCGTGGCGAACAGAACCGCTGTCTTGCGATCGACGATCTCGTGATAATCGCCGAGGGTCACCGCCGGGTTGCGGCGGAAACGCGCCTGCAGCATCTCCCCCTCGGTGAGCGCCACGCAGGCCTCGGCGGCCCAGCGGATCACCTGGGCCTCGAAGCGGGCGCAGAGCGCGAAGGCGCGGCAGAAGAGGAAGTCGCCGGCGACCAGCGTGTCGGCCAGGCCGAAGGCCTGGAGCGCCGAGGCACGCCCGCGGCGCAGCTCGCTGCCGTCGATGATGTCGTCGTGGAGCAGCGTGGCCGAATGAATCAGCTCGAGCGCGACGGCGACTTCGATGGCGTCGTCGCGCCGCGCCGTTCCGAGGCCGCCCGCCGCGGCGTGGAAGCCGAGCACCGTGACCAACGGCCGGATCCGCTTGCCGCCGGCGCCGACCAAGTGGAGCCCGATCTCCTCGAGGCGGGCCTCGCGCGACACCAGCTCACGGCGCAGCCGTTCCTCGACACGGCGCAGATCTGCCGTAACGGCCTCGGGCAGCGGTCCTGCCGCGGCCGGTGGGCGACTGTGGGCTGGGCTCGACACGAGCTCGGGCGAATCAAGGAGAAGCCCAGGTCAAAGTCAAGGAAGGGCGCGCCCCGGCCGCGTCCAATTGCCTCGCGCCGACGTCCTGGTTAGGGTTCGCGCATGCCGCCGCCCGACGTCGAGCTGGTCCGCGAGGCGTTGCGCACGGTGCTGTTCCCCAACTTTCGTCGCGATCTGGTGACGCTCGGCATGGTCGAGACGGTGCGCGCCGACGGGGAGACGGTGTACATTCGCCTGCGTCCCGGCACCGAGAAGCCCGAGGTGTTGCAGGCATTGCAGGCGCGGGTCGACGCTGCGGTCAAGCGCGTGCCCGGCGTGCAGCGGGTGGTGGTCGAGTGCGCGCGCGCCGTCGAGGGCCGGGGCAGGGACCCCTTCGCGGGGCGGGCGGCCCTGCCTGGGGTACGCCACGTGATCGCGGTGGCGAGCGCGAAGGGGGGCGTGGGCAAGTCGACGGTGGCGGCGAATCTCGCCGCTGCGCTGGCAGCGACGGGTGCTGCCACGGGGCTTCTCGACGCAGACGTGTACGGACCGAGCGTGCCGCTCATGTTCGGCACGAGCGAACGGCCGCGGCCGGGCCCGGATCGCACGATCGAGCCCCTCGTCCGGCACGGTGTCCGCCTGGTGTCGATGGGCTTCTTCCTTGACGAGCAATCGCCCGTCATCTGGCGGGGCCCGATCGTGATGGGCATCGTGCGCCAGTTTCTGCGCGACGTGCGCTGGGGCACGCTCGACTATCTGATCGTCGACCTGCCGCCGGGCACCGGGGATGCCGCATTGACGCTGGCGCAGCAGGTGCCGCTCTCCGGGGCGGTGATCGTCACCACCCCGCAGGACGTGGCATTGCTCGACGTCGGTCGCGGCATCGCCATGTTCCGGCAGCTATCGACGCCAGTCCTGGGTGTGGTGGAGAACATGGCGGGCTACGCCTGCCCGGAGTGCGGCGCCGTCGATCTGGTGTTCGGCGAGGGCGGGGGCGCCGCGCTGGCGGAGCGGTTCGGCGTTCCGCTCCTGGCACGCATCCCGCTGGTGGCGCGTGTCCGCGAGCAGGGCGATGCGGGCGTGCCGGTGGTCATAGCAGCGCCCGAGCTGCCGGTGAGCGCCACCTATCGCGCGCTGGCCGAACGGCTGGCGGCCGACCTGGAGCGCGTCACCGACACGGCAACTGCTTGCTGACGCAGGTTGTCATGCCCAGGGGCCTTAGATAGGTTTGGGGACGCCATGTCGACGATGATCACCGACGAGTGCATCAACTGTGGCGCCTGCGAGCCCGAATGCCCCAATACCGCGATCTACGAGGGCGGGGCGCAATGGGAGCACGCGGGCGAGCATCATCCGGCGCTGGCGCAGGACATCTATTACATCGTCCCGGAGAAGTGCACCGAGTGCGTCGGCTTCTTCGAGCAGGAGCAGTGCGCCGCCGTGTGTCCCGTCGACTGTTGCGTTCCCAACCCGGACGACGTTGAAACCGAAGAGCAGCTGGTGGCGAAAGCGCGCGTGCTGCATCCCGAGCTGACGATCGGCACCGACTTTCCCTCCCGCTTCCGCAAGAAGTGACCACCAGCGCGGTGCCGCGGCCCACCATTCCCATCGCGATCGTCGGGATCGGGAACTGTGCCAGCAGCCTGCTGCAAGGGCTGGAATACTATCGCGCACCCGAACGCCGCGACGACGCCTCCGCCAGCGGGCTCATGCACTACGAGCTGTGCGGCTATCGTCCGACCGACATCGAGGTGGTGTGCGCGTTCGACATCGATCGGCGCAAGGTCGGGCGGTCGCTCGACGAGGCGGCGATGGCGCCGCCGAACTGCACGCGGCCCCTCGTCTCTCGCCTGTCTCGATCGAGCATTACCGTGCTGATGGGCCCGGTGCTCGACGGCGTGTCGGAGCACATGCACGAGTATCCGCCCGAGCAGACGTTCCTCGTAGCGGACGAACAGCCCGTCGACGTGGTGGCGGCGCTGCGCCGCAGCGGCGCGCGCATCCTGGTAAGCTACCTCCCGGTGGGTAGCCAGCAGGCTACGGAGTACTACGCGCAGGCGTGCCTCGGCGCGGGCGTCGCCTTCGTGAACTGCATTCCGGCCTTCATCGCGTCGGAGCCGCGCTGGGCCGCCGAGTTCCAGCGGCGCGGCCTGCCGGTGGTGGGAGACGACATCAAGTCCCAGCTCGGGGCGACGATCGTTCACCGGACGCTCGCCAAGCTGTTCGCGGACCGTGGCGTGATGGTCGACAACACCTACCAGTTGAACGTCGGCGGCAACACCGACTTCCTCAACATGCTGAACCGCGCGCGCACGAAGTCGAAGCGGCGCTCCAAGACCGAGGCGGTGCAGAGCAACCTGCCGGAGCCACTCGCCGCGGATCACATCCACATCGGACCCAGCGACTACGTCCCGTTCCAGCACGACAACAAGCTCTGCTTTCTGCGCATCGAGGGTCGCGGGTTCGGCGGCGCACGGGTGGAGCTGGAGATGCGGCTCTCCGTGCAAGACAGTCCTAACTCGGCCGGCTGCGTGATCGATGCGATCCGCTGCTGCCAGGTCGCGCTCGATCGCGGCATCGCCGGGCCGCTCGAGAGCATCTCGTCGTATGTGATGAAGCATCCGCCGCGGCAGCTGCCGGACGACGTGGCGCGCGAGCAGGTGGAGCGCTTCATTCGCGGCGAGATCGAGCGGTGAGGGGTGGAGCCGACCTGCCGCCCAGGGACCGCGCTCGCGGCGGCGGCCGTGCTTGGCGTCGCCATCGCACTCGCGCTCCGCTCGCTGGCGCGTAGGCCGGCCGACCCTGATGGCAGGGCGGCCGCCGGCTCCGCGTGGATCGGCCCCCGCGTGCGCGCCTGGTATCGCGGCGCGCTCGAGCCTGCGGAGACGTGGCTCGCCGCGAGCGGCTGGAGCCCGGATGCCCTCACGTATGCGCAGCTGGTGCTGAGTGTGCTCGCCGGGTGGGCCTATGCGACGGCCGCGGTGTTCCTGGCGGGCTGCTTGGTGCTGACCGCGGGAACGCTCGACATTCTCGACGGCGGGCTCGCGCGTCGATGCGGCATCGCCGGGCCGCGTGGAGCCCTGGTGGACTCGGTGGCGGACCGGTGGGCCGAGTTCGCGACCTTCGTGGGCCTCGGCGTGCTCTACCGGGACGGGTGGATGCTCGGGGTCGTGGCGCTGGCCGCCTTCGGGTCGCAGATGGTGAGCTACGTGCGCGCCCGCGCTGAGGCGCTCGGGGTGGCCATGGCGACCGGCCGGGCGCAGCGTCCCGAGCGCTACCTGCTGCTCGGCGGCGCCAGCGTGCTGGCGGGCCTGGTGGGGCATCTCACCTGTCCCGGGGGACGGCCGGGATACGGGGTGCTCAGCCTGAGCCTCGTCGTGCTGGCGGGCGTGTCGGTGTGGACGGCCGTGGAGCGCGGCCGACGCGCCGCCGCGGCTCTCCGCGGAAGCGAGGGCAAATGACGCCCGCGCTCGCCCGGATCGTCGGCTTCGTCGTGCTGGTGCACGGCCTCGGGCTGCGGCTGGATTCCACCTGGCAGGGTACCGCCTGGCTCGTGATCCTGTCCGGCGGGGCGCTGCTCGCCTGGTGGCTGGCCCGTCAGGCTTCCGTCTCGGACAATAGGGAGCGATAATGGCCCGGCGCCAAGGGGCGCGGACATCCATGCTCAGAACCGCGCTCCGTCTACTGGTCGCCCTCGGCGTCTCGGGTGCCTGCCTGTACTATGCGACGCGGGGCACCGACTGGGCAGGCGTGGCCCGCTTGCTGGCCACGGCGCGCCCCGAGTGGGTGCTCGGCGTGGTGGTGGTGAGCCTGGCATGCCACGTGATCCGCACCGAGCGCTGGCGCATTCTGCTGCGGCCAGTGCTGGACGCCCCCTTCGGCGCGGCCTTCTCCGCCACGCTGGTCGGGTTCGGCGCCAGCATGGTGCTGCCCCTGCGCCTGGGCGAGATCGTACGGCCGGCGCTGCTCGCCCGGCGCACGGGCATCGGCCTCACGCCGGCGGTCGCCAGCATCGTGATCGAGCGCCTGCTCGACGTGCTGCTGGTGGTGATGTGCTTCGTCGTCGTGGCGCTGCTTTTTCCGGCGCTCGCCGCCTATCGCGCCATGGCCGTCGGCCTGGGCGCCGCCGGCGCCGCGGCGCTCGGCGTGCTCTACGTCATGGCGCGGCATCGCAAGCGGGCCGACGCGCTCGTCGAGCGCATCGCCGGGCGCCTGCCGCTTCGGCTGCAGCGCGTGGTGCGCCCCATCGCGTCCGGCGTGCTCGACGGTGCCCGGGGGCTCGGCGACGCCGGCACGCTGGCAGGCGTGCTGGCGCTGTCCGCGATCCTCTGGGCGCTCATTACGGGCACGTACCTGCTGTCGTTCCTGGCCATCGACCTGCCCGTTCCGCTGGTGGCGGCGTCGCTTGCCACCGTCGTGATCGTGGCCCTGTTCGTGTTCCTGCCGCAGGGCCCGGGCTTCGTCGGGACCTGGCAGGCGGCGTGCGTCGTGTCCCTGTCGCTCTTCGGGATCGAGAAGGATGCGGCGGTCGGATTCTCGCTGCTCACCTGGTTCATCCAGATGGCAGTCAACATCGGGGCGGGGGCCATTGCGGCCGCCTTCCAGGACCTGTCGGTGCGCCAGCTGGTGCGCCAGGCCGAGGTGGAGGAGCCGGCCCGCTCGCGGGGTGCCGGCTGATGGCGCTCGCCGGGCGCAACATCGTCGTCGCCGTGAGCGGGGGCATCGCCGCCTACAAGGCGTGCGAGCTCGTGCGGCTCCTGGTCCAGGAGGGGGCCGCCGTGCAGGTGATCATGACGGCGAACGCGCAGCAGTTCGTCGCGCCGCTCACCTTGCAGACGCTCTCCGGGCGTCCGGTCGCGACCGACACCTTCAGCCTCACGCAGGAGTCCGAGATCGGACACATTCGGCTCGCCGACCAGGCGCACGCGATCGTGATCGCGCCCGCGACGGCCAACGTGCTGGCCAAGATGGCGGCGGGGCTGGCCGACGACTTGCTGAGCACGGTGCTGCTGGCGACCCGGGCGCCGATCGTGGTGGCGCCGGCGATGAACGTCCACATGTGGGAGCATCCCGCAACGCGCAGCAACCTCGCCACGCTGCGCGAGCGCGGCGTCGCCGTGGTCGGGCCGGCGAGCGGCTCGCTCGCCTGCGGCTACGAGGGGGCCGGCCGCCTGGCCGATCCGTCCGAGATCGTCGAGGCGGTTGAGACCGTGCTCGCACCCCAGGACCTCCGCGGCCACCGCATCGTGGTGTCCGCCGGCCCCACGCGCGAAGCGCTCGACCCCGTGCGCTATCTCACCAACCATTCGAGCGGCAAGATGGGGTTCGCGATCGCGCGCGTGGCGCGCCGGCGCGGCGCGGAGGTGACCCTCGTGCACGGTCCCGTCGAGGTGCCGGTACCGCCCGGCGTGACGGCCGTGCCCGTCACCACGGCGCTCGAGATGCAGCGCGAGCTTGCCCGCGCATTCGCCAGCGCCACGGCGTTGGTGATGGCGGCGGCCGTGGCGGACTACCGCCCGCGCGAGGCGGCGTCGCAGAAGCTGAAGCGCCGGGGCGCGCCGCTCGCCACGCTGGCCTTGGCGCAGAACCCCGACGTCGTGCGCGGGCTCGCGCGGCGCAAGGGCCGGCGGGTCGTGATCGGCTTTGCCGCCGAAACCGGGGGCGGCGAGCGCGAGGCCCGCCGCAAGCTGGTCGAGAAGGGGCTCGACCTGATCGTGCTGAACGACGTGACCGCGCCCGGCGCCGAGTTCGGAGCCGACACCAACGTGGTGCGGCTACTCGACCGCGCCGGCGGGGACGTGTCGCTGCCCGTCCTGCCCAAGACGGAGGTGGCGAGCCGCATCCTCGACTGGCTCGCGGCGCGCAAGCCCGCCCGGCGTACGTAGGAAGGCCTGCACGGGCGCCCACAGGGTCCGGGCGGGGCGCCGGCTAGGCCGGTTCCGGCAGCGCGCCGAGGGCGGCGATCTCGGCCGCGATGCTGGGCGGCAGGACGCCTTGACGGCGGAGCCGCCGGAGCTTCTGCCGCAAGACGCCGGCGCGGGCCAGCGCCGCATGGCCGGTGGGGTCCGCTTCCTGGCAGGCGGCCTCGCGGCCGCGCTGGATGAGATCGCGGATGGCCTCCACGCAGATCTCGTTGAAGCGCTCGACCTCGCGTTGGCTGAGCTCGTAGCGCGAGCGCTTGGCCACCTGGCGCACCATGGCGTGCCATTGCTCGAGCTGCTGCACCGCCATGACGGAGCTGAAGATGCGCTTGTTGGTGCGGAACGAGAAGAGGGTGCGCTCGACCACCCGCTCGACCAGCTCGTCGCAGTCGTCGTACCGGTGCGCCATCACGTGGCCCACGAGCTGCCAGCGGTTGCCCGGCTGCGCGGCGTCGAACCGAGCCTCCCAGTAGAGGTGGCGGAGCGCCCGCGCCTCGTAGCAGGTGACGAGCCGGCACGGCACGAAATGATTGTGAGAGTACACGTCGCTCGCCAGGTGCGACAGGTATCCGTAGGCGAAGGCGGTCTGGCGCGGCGTGCGGGCGGCGCCCACGACCTGCCAGCCGACGTCCCAGCAATGGCAGTGCGTGTAGACGCTGCGCGTGTAGCGCTTGGCGTGCATGATGTCGGGGGCGATGCAGCCGTAGAGGTACGCCAGCCCGTGCCGGGCGAGCGTTTCTTGAAGGGGTGTGACGGCGGTGGTAAGCGTCTCGAGGACGGTCGACCCGTGCAGCAGATGCGTCACCGGCCCCCAGGCGAGCGCATCCGCCGGATAGAGCAGGATCACACCGACGATGAGCGCGAGCGCGACCAAGCTCAGGAGAGCGTAGCGTGGCCGCAAGAGACCCTCAAGACGAGGTCGGCGCGCTGGCGCGTGCGGTGCGGGCCCGCGTGGAGTACGACGCGGCGTTGGCGGTCGACGGCTATCCGCGAGCGGAGCGCCGAGCCAAGCGCCGACCGGCCGAGGCGACGGCGCTGCGGTCGGCGCCGCCCGAGAGCGGCGATCTCTTCGTCACGTCGGCGGTGCAGCACGCACGTTCGCTGCCGGCCTTGTGCGAGGTCATCGGCGATTGCCGGCGCTGCAAGCTCGCGCCCCACCGCACCAACCTGGTCTTCGGCGTGGGCAACCCGAAGGCGCGGCTGGTGTTCGTCGGTGAGGCGCCGGGCGCCGACGAGGACGCCAAGGGCGAGCCGTTCGTCGGCCGGGCCGGCCAGCTACTCACCGAGATCATCACCAAGGGCATGGGGTTGCGGCGCGAGGACGTCTACATCGCGAACGTCATCAAGTGCCGGCCGCCCGGCAACCGCAATCCCGAGCCGGACGAGGTGGCGAGCTGCGAGCCCTTCCTCATCCGCCAGCTCGAGCTGATCGGCCCGGAGGTCATCGTGGCGCTCGGCAAGTTCGCGGCCCAGACGCTGCTCCGCACGAAGACGCCGATCGCCAAGCTGCGCGGGCAGTGGGCGGACTATCACGGCATCAAGCTCATGCCGACGTTCCATCCCGCCTACCTGCTGCGCAATCCCGGGGACAAGCGTCTCGTGTGGAGCGACATCAAGGCCGTGCTGGCCGTGCTCGGCCTGCCGGTCCCGTCGCGATGAGCGGGCCGTCCCCCGAGCGGCTGGCGGCGTTCGAATACGCGTTGCCCGAGGACTTGATTGCGCAGGAGCCGGCCCCGTGTCGCAGCGACGCGCGGCTGCTGGTGGTGAATCGGGCGCGCGGCTCGTTCGAGCATCGGCGCATCGCCGAGCTGCCGGACCTGCTCCGCGCGTCCGACCTCTTGGTGGTGAACGACGCGCGCGTCGTGCGGGCGCGCGTGCGGGGCCGGCGCCCGAGCGGCGGACGCCTCGAGCTGCTCCTGCTGCACGCGGTCGGCGGCGACGAGTGGGAGGCCCTCGTGCGGGGCAGCCCCCGCGTCGGCGAACGGGTGGAGCTGCCCGACGGCCACGGCGAATGGACGGCGCAGCTGGGCGGCGGCCGCTGGCGGCTGCGCCTGGCCGTCGGCCCCGACGTGGCGGGGTGGCTCGAGCGCGTGGGCGAGCTGCCGCTGCCGCCGTACATTCGCCGGCCCGGGGGACCGACGCCCGCGGACGAGGATCGCTATCAGACCGTGTTCGCCACGACGGCCGGCGCCGTGGCGGCGCCCACCGCGGGCCTGCACTTCACGCCCGAGCTGCTCCGGCAGCTCGAGGGATCCGGCATCCGGCGCGCCGCGCTCACCTTGCACGTCGGACCGGGCACGTTCCTGCCGATCCGTGACGGCGAACTCGACACCTACACGATGGAAGGCGAGCGGTTCGAGTTGCCGCAGCGCACCGTGGACGCCATCGAGGAGACGCGCCGTCGCGGCGGTCGCGTGGTCGCCGTCGGCACCACGACGACACGTGCGCTCGAGGCGGCCGCCGCCACGGGTACGCTGCGTGCCGGCAGCGATACGGCAACGCTGTTCATCGCCCCGGGCCATCGCTTCCAGGTCGTCGATGTCCTGCTCACCAACTTCCACCTGCCGCGCACGCCGCTGCTGGCGCTGGTGGCGGCGTTCGCGGGCTGGCCGCTCGTTCGCCAGGCGTACGAGACCGCGGTGGCCGCCCGCTATCGCTTCTACAGCTACGGCGATGCCATGCTGCTCACGTGACACGCCTGCGCTTCGAGGTGGCGTCGCGGGCCGGCCTGGCGGCCCGGCGCGGTCGCCTTTACACCGCGCACGGGCCGGTAGACACGCCGGCCTTCATGCCGGTGGCCACGCACGGGGCGGTGAAGGGCGTCGCCCCGTGGCAGCTCGAGGAGCTGGGGGCCGGCATGGTGCTCTCGAACGCGTACCACCTGGCGCAGCGCCCTGGCGTCGAGGTGGTGCGGGCGCTCGGCGGGGTTCACGGGCTCCTCGGCTGGAGCGGCCCGATTCTCACGGACAGCGGCGGGTTCCAGCTCTACAGCCTGGCCGGGCTGCTGCGAATCGACGACGACGGCGTGGAATATCGCTCGCACGTCGACGGACGGCGCGGCCGCTTCACCCCCGAGTATGCCGTCGAGGTGCAGGAGGCGATCGGCGTCGATGTCGCCATGTGTCTCGACGACTGCGTGGGCGCGGATGCGCCGGCGGCGCGCGTCGAGCAGGCGCTCCGGCGCACGACCGCCTGGGCGCGCCGCTCGGTCGCGGCGCGGCGCCGGGAGGACACGGCGCTCTTCGGGATCGTCCAGGGCGGATTCGACCCGGCGTTGCGGGCGCGCAGCGCCGCCGAGATCACGGCGGTGGGGTTCGACGGCCACGCCGTCGGCGGCCTGTGCGTGGGCGAGCCGGCCGAGCAGACGCTCGAGATCGCCGCCGCGACCGTGGCGCACCTCCCGCACGATCGGCCACGCTACGTGATGGGCGTCGGGACGCCTCGTGATTTGCTTACCTTCGTGAGCATGGGATATGACCTCTTCGATTGCGTCCTGCCCACGCGCAACGCTCGCAACGGCATGCTGTTCACCCGCGAAGGCAAGCTCTCGATTCGCAACGCCCGGCACGCTGGCGATCCGCGGCCCGTGGACGAGGCCTGCAGCTGTCCGACCTGCGGCCGGTTCAGCCGGGGTGCGCTACGGCATCTCATGATGACGGGCGAGATGCTTGGCGCGCAGCTGGCCTCGCTGCACAACCTGCACTTCTATCTGCACCTCATGCGGGAGATTCGCGCCGCGCTCGACGAGGGGACCTTCCCGGCACGGGCGCAGGCCGCGGCCGGAGCGTGGGCGTAGCGTGAGCGCGACCGCGTGGGCGCAACAGGCCGAGGGAGCGGTGGCCGGCCCGTCGCCGGCGCTGCAGTTGCTGCCGTTCGCGCTCGTCTTCGTCGTCTTCTACTTCCTGGTGATCCGTCCGGAGCAGAAAAAGCGCCGGCAGCACCAGAGGATGCTCGCGGAGCTCAAGCGGAACGACGCGGTCGTGATGACGAACGGGATGCACGGGCGGGTCATGGCGCTGGCGGACGAGGTGATCACCGTCGAGATCGCGCCGCGCGTGCACGTGCAGTTCGACCGGTCGGCGGTGCAGCGGATCGTCGGCGTGGCTGACCCCGAGAAGGACAAGGAGAAGGAGCGGCAGCGGTCGTGAGCAGAGTGAACCAACGAATGATCGGCTGGCTGGTGGCCGTGGCGGTGGCGATCGTGGCCCTGGCACCGACGGTGGTGAACGTGCCCAGCTGGTGGCCGCTCGGCGCGCCGATCCGCCTGGGGCTCGATCTCCGCGGCGGCACGCACCTGTTGTACGGCGTGGATCTCGACGAAGCGGTCCGCCAGACCTTGGCGAGCTCGGCTCGCGAGCTGGAGCTGGCCCTCCGGGACACGCAAGTGGGCGCGGCGACCGTGGACGTCGAGCAGGATGCCATCGTCGTCCGCTTGGCCGATCGGAGCCGATTGCCTGCCGTCCGCGACGTGGTGGCCACGCGCCTTCCGGACCTGGTGGTGACCGAGGGTGGGGCCGGCGACCTGTCGCTCAGGCTCCAGGAGCGTGCGCGCCTGAACATTCGGGCCAGCGCGGTGGAGCAGGCGCTCCACGTGCTGCGCAACCGCATCGACGAGTTCGGCGTAGCCGAGCCGATCATCCAGGCGCAGGGCGACGACGAGATCGTCGTCCAGCTGCCCGGGGTGCAGGATCCGCAGCGTGCCAAGGACTTGATCGGCCGCACGGCGCTGCTCGAGTTCCGACTGCTCGCGCAGGGGCCGGAAGCCGGCACGATCGAGCGCCCGGGGCCGGGCGTGGACGTGATGCCCGGGGTGTCCGAGGGCGGGCAGCGCCAGCGCTATCTCGTGGAGAAGCGGCTGGTGATGGCCGGCGACGTCATCACCGACGCCTCCATGCGCCGGGACGTCGACGGCTACTACGTCGACTTCGTGCTCGATGCGCGCGGGACCAAGCTGTTCGGCGACGCCACGAGCCGCAACGTCGGGCGCAACCTGGCGATCATCCTCGACGGCCAGGTGCAGTCAGCGCCCACCATCCGGGAGCCGATCACGGGCGGCCGCGGCCAGATCTCCGGTCGATTCACGGCCGAGGAAGCCCAGGACCTCGCCAACGTGCTGCGCAACGGCGCGCTGCCGGCGCCGCTCGAGCTGCGCGAGGAGCGTACCGTGGGTCCGTCGCTCGGTCGCGATTCGATCCGGCAGGGCCGCCTGTCGTTCATCGTGGGCGGGGCGCTCGTGGTGGCCTTCATGGCGCTCTACTACCGCGGCGGTGGGCTCATCGCGGATCTGGCGGTGGCCTTGAACGTCCTGCTGCTGCTGGCGCTGTTCTCGCTGTTCGGGTTCACGCTGACGCTTCCGGGCATCGCGGGCATCGTGCTCACCATCGGGATGGCCGTGGACGCGAACGTGCTCATCCTCGAGCGGGTGCGCGAAGAGCTGCGCGAGGGCAAGCCCGCGCGGGCGGCGCTCGACGCCGGCTACGAGCGGGCGTGGAGCGCCATCCTCGACTCGAACGTCACCACGTTCATGTCGGGCCTGATCCTCTTCCAGTTCGGCAGCGGCCCCGTGCGGGGCTTCGCCGTGACGCTCTGCCTCGGGATCGTCACGACGATTCTGACCGCCGTGTTCGGCACCCGCTTGGTCTACGACTGGCTCGCGAGCGTGCGGCGCAGCGATCTGCTGAGCGTGTAGGAGGACGGAACCGATGGCGCGCCCCAACCCCGAAGCTGCACCGCGAAAGCCCGTTCCGCGTTTCCGCACGCTGATTCCGGCCGAGACCAACATCGACTTCGTCCGGATCGCGCCGGTGATGATCGGCATTTCCGCGGCGGCGTGCGTGCTGAGCGTCGTGCTGCTGATGACGCGCGGGCTCAACTACGGCACCGACTTCGCCGGCGGAACGCTCGTGCAGGTGCGGTTCGTGCAGCCGTCGAGCGCCGCCGACGTGCGCAGTGCGCTCGAAGAGGGGAAGGTGGCGGGGGCGGTCGTGCAGGACGTGGGCGGCGAGCAGCGGGAGTTCCAGATCCGCATCGGCGAGGTGGAGGAGGGCGCCGCCGAGAAGGGCGCCACGGAGGTCCGTGCGGCCCTCCAGGCACGCTTCGGCGAAGGCAGCTACGAAGTACTGCGCGTGGACACCGTCGGCCCCAAGGTGGGGCGGGATCTGTGGCGGGACGCCACGTTGGCCGTGCTCGCGTCCACCGTGCTCATGGGGATCTACATCGCCGTGCGCTTCGATTTGCGCTTCGGCATCGGCGCGGCGGTGGCGCTGGCGCACGACGTGCTGGTCACCCTCGGGGCGCTGGTGATCACACAGATGGAGTTCGACCTCACCACGGTGGCGGCGCTGCTGACGATCGTCGGCTTCTCGGTGAACGATACGGTGGTCGTCTCGGATCGCATCCGCGAGAACCTGCGCAAGCGCCGGCGCGACGCGTTGCCGGACGTGATCAACGCCTCCATCAACGAGACGCTGTCCCGGACGCTGATCACGAGCGGCACGGCCATCCTGGTCGTGGTCGCGCTCCTGGTGCTGGGCGGGGACGTGATCCGCAGCTTCGCGTTCTCGCTGCTGGTCGGGTTCATCGCGGGCGTGTATTCGTCGGTCTACGTGGCGGCGCCGTTGGTGCTCTGGATGGAGCGCTGGGGGTCTGTCCCGGCTCGTACGCGCTAAGCTATCGATCCGGCAGGGGAAAAGTGCCGTTTCTTGACGGTGGGGTGCGTGCCTGCTACCAGAGCAGCGCGACCTGTGGGCGGGCTCCGGATGAGCGACAAGGACGAGACGCTGTTGAACAGTCGGGAGGTGGCGCACATCCTCGACCTCTCTCCTGACACGGTCAACGAGTTTGCGCGCCGCAGCGTGCTGCCCGCGGTAAAGCGCGGGCGCCAGTGGCGGTTCCGCCGACAGGACATTGCCTCGTTCAAGCGCCAGGTTCACAGTGCAGACGCCGCCTGAGCCGGCGACCACCACGCGACGCGCGTCGGGAGGGACGATGACACCACGGGGGGTGCAGCCTCACGAGAGCCCGCTCTACCGAGGCCTTTCGCGTTTGTACGATCATTCTTTCGGGCGGGTTTTCCAGCCGCGCATCATGCGGGTCGTCCGCTCGCTCGGCATTCCGCGCGGCGCACGCGTCCTCGAGATCGGCTGTGGAACGGGCATCTCGTTCGAGGCGTATCCGCCGCACTGTGAGGTGATCGGCATCGACCTCGCCGAGGACATGCTGGAGCGCGCCCGGCGCCGCATCGCCGCCAACGGGTGGACGCACATTCGGGTCGAGCGGGGGAATGCCTTGAAGCTCGCCTTCGCGGACTCGACGTTCGACTTCGTGATGGCGTTTCACGTGATCAGCGTGGTGCCGGACCCACGGCGTATGATGGCCGAGGCCCAGCGCGTCTGTAAGGACGGCG
Source organism: Candidatus Limnocylindria bacterium (assembly GCA_035559675.1). GTDB lineage: Bacteria > Desulfobacterota > Binatia > DP-6 > DP-6 > DATMAZ01. The sequence goes on along the minus strand of DATMAZ010000085.1, from coordinate 13,415 downwards.
GCATGATCGTGGTAATCAACCACTTCCGGAGCGAGAACACGGTGATCGCCGGTCTCCAGCGGTCGATCGATCCGGTAACCCGGCGGCTCGGCTGGACCACGCTGCGACTGGGCGAGCTGCTGCGGCTTCCGGGGCTGGCCGTGACGCGCGTCTGGAAGACGTCCGGGCGCTCGCTGTTCACGATCGTCGAGGCGCGCAATCAGAAGGTCGCCGTCCGCCCCACAGCCGGCGGCACGCAGGACGCGAGCGGCCACTCGGCCGTCTACTGACGGCCGTCGCGTTGCCCGCCGCGGAGCGCGCCGCGAGTGCCGCTCAGTGCCGGGTGCTGCTGCCTGGCGGCGCGAACGGGATCACGCCTCGCCGCAGGAGCAGCTCGGCCTCGCGCGGCCCGCGGGTGAGCAGCCAGCGGCGGTAGAGCCGCAGCGTGTCCCGTTCCGTGTTGAAGAGCTGGGTGTCTCCGATCTCGCCCAGGATCCGCACGAAGGCACCGAAGCGCTGCGACAGATCGGCGAAGGCTTCGGCCAGGCCGGCGTGCGGCTCGTCGGCCGACAAGCGCGCGTAGGCGCTGCGCCCGAGGGTGGCGTAGTACTCCCCGCCCACCAGCGTGTTCTCGAGGTGCTCGAGAAAGAGCCCGGTCAAAAATAGCGCCGTATCGGCGACCCGACGCAGCCGTGCGAACCGCTGCGCCGCGGGCAAGTTGAGGGCGGTCAGGTAGTCGACCCCGAGGGGCGGATCGAGCAGGTCAGGCGCCGCGGGCCGCACGAACGCCGTCAGCATCTGCACCAGATAGCACTCGGTCTGCTCCGACATGGGTACCCGCTGCGCTTCGGTCGCGGAGCGAATGAGGCGGTGAAACAGGCCGGCGAGCGTATCGGTTTCGGCCATCGGTTTCGGCATTTTTGTCGTCCCTACGATTGTGGGTGGGAGCGTGCCGATTATCAAGCAGAATGCAAGTTTGAAGGGGGTGGAAGCCTTTGGTAGACGCATGGGGTTCCGCGATGGGAGGCCAGGCCTCTTTCGCAGCCGTCAAGGGCTTCCGCGACGTTCTGCCCAACGAATCCCGCCTTTGGCGCAAGCTCGAGGGGACGGCGGCCGAGGTGTTTGCGCGGTACGACTTCCATCCGATCGTCCTGCCGATGCTGGAGCGCGCGGAGCTGTTCGCGCGCACCCTCGGCGAGGGCACGGACGTGGTCGAGAAGGAGATGTACACCTTCGAGGACCGCGACGGCGCGATGCTCACGCTGCGACCGGAAGCGACGGCGAGCGCCGTGCGCGCCTATCTCGACTCGGGCCTCGGCGCGCAGGCACAGGTTGCGCGCTTCTGGTATGCGGGCCCCATGTTCCGGCGCGAGCGGCCGCAGCGCGGCCGGTACCGTCAGTTCCACCAGATCGGCGTCGAAGCCTTCGGCCAGGCGGAGCCGATCGTGGACGGCGAGATCCTCGTCATGCTGATGCACCTACTCGCCTCCGTTGGCGTCCGCGATGTTTGCCTGCACGTGGGCTCGCTCGGCGACGCCGCGTGCCGGCCCGCGTATCGCGAGCGGCTGGCGGTGTTTGCGCGGGAGCGGCTCGCGCGCTTGTGCGGCGACTGCCATCGCCGGCTGACGAACAACCCGCTGCGCCTGCTCGATTGCAAGGTACCCGGTTGCCGCGAGGCGCTGGCCGACGCGCCGGTGATGCTCGATCACCTGTGCGGCCCGTGCGGCGAGCACTTCACGGCCGTGTGCCGGCTGCTGGACGGCGAGGGCGTCGCGTACACGCTCGCGCCACGGCTGGTGCGCGGCCTCGACTACTACAACCGCACGGCCTTCGAAGTGACGGCGGCCGGCCTCGGAGCACAGGACGCCGTGGCCGGGGGCGGCCGCTACGACGGGCTCGTCGCGGCGCTCGGTGGCCCCGACGTGCCGGCGTTCGGCTTCGCCATCGGGCTCGAACGCCTGGCGCTCGCCGCCGGCGGCGAGCTTGCGGCGCCGGCGCCGTCGATGGCCGTCCTGCCGCTGCTGGCGGAGGCGGCAGCCCCGGCGCTCGCGGTCGCGACCCGCATGCGCGCCGGTGGGCTCACCGTGCTGCTGGAGCCGCCGGGACGCAGTCTGAAGGCGCTGCTTCGCAGCGCCAACCGGCGGCAGGCGCGGGCCGCGTTGTTGCTCGGAGGCGACGAGCTCGCCGCCGGGCGCGGCACGGTGCGGGATCTCGTGCGGGGGATTGATCACCGGCTGGCGCTGCCGCTCGATGCGGCGTCGGATGAGCTCGTGCGCTGGGTGCGCGAGCACGAAGAAGGGGGCGGCCCGGGATGAGCCAGGCGCAGGACTCGCTTACGGGGTGGCGCCGCACGGACATGGCGGGCGCGCTGCGCGTGATCGACGTCGACCGCGAGGTGGTGGTCTGCGGCTGGGTGCACGCCCGCCGGGATCATGGGGGCGTGTGCTTTCTGGACGTGCGAGATCGCGAGGGGATCGTGCAGGTGGTGTGCGACCCGGAGGACAGTCCGGAGGCGCACGCGCGTGCCGGGGAGATCCGGCTCGAGTACGTCGTGGCCGTGCGCGGTCGCGTCCGGCTGCGGCCCGCGGATACCCGCAACCCCGAGCTCGCCACCGGCGACATCGAGATCGCTGCGGCCGAGGTGCGCATCCTGAACGGCGCACGCCCGACGCCCTTTCCGATCGACGACCTGGCGGAGATCACCGAGGCCAACCGCCTGCGCTATCGTTACCTGGACCTGCGGCGGCCGTTCTCGCAAGCCAAGCTGCTGCTCCGGCATCGCGTCGCGGCCGCGGTCCGGGAGCATCTGCACCGCGCGGGATTCATCGAGGTCGAAACGCCCGTGCTGACTCGCTCGACGCCAGAAGGGGCGCGGGACTACCTGGTGCCGAGCCGGGTGCAGCGCGGCAGCTTCTACGCCCTTCCGCAGTCCCCCCAGCTCTTCAAGCAGATCCTCATGGTGGCGGGGCTCGATCGCTATTATCAGATCGTGCGCTGCTTTCGCGACGAGGACCTGCGCGCGGACCGGCAGCCGGAGTTCACGCAGATCGACTTGGAGATGTCCTTTGCGACACCCGAGGACGTGATGGGCGTGATCGAGCCGCTCATCGTCGATCTCTTCACCACGCTCGGCCAACGTCCGCCGGCGGTCGTGCCCTTTCCGGTGCTACGCTATCCGGACGTGATGGAGCGCTACGGGATCGACCGGCCCGATCTGCGCGTCGACCTCGAGCTGGCGGATTTCACGGGCTGCTTCGCGGACACGAAGTTCCGCGTCTTCGCCGAGGCGATTGCCAAGGGCCGTCGCGTGCGTGGGCTGATCGCGCCGCAGGCGGCGGGCCAGCTCTCCCGCAAGGAGCTGGACGACCTGGTGGCCGCCGCCGTGCAGCAGGGGGCGGGCGGGCTCACCTGGATCCGGGCCACCGCCGACGGCTGGCAGTCTCCCGCCGTCAAGTTTCTCGGCGACGCGGAGAAGAGCCGGCTTGCCGCTGCGGGCTTTGGCGCCGGCGACGTGCTGTTTCTGCTGGCGGAACCGCCCGCGATCGCCAACCCGATCCTGGCGTCGCTTCGGGTGCGCATGGGCGAGCGGCTCGGCCGGTTCGCCGCGACCGAGCAGCGTTTCGCCTGGATCGTCGACTTCCCGCTCCTCGAGTACGACGCCGAGAGCGGGCGGCATACCGCCGTGCACCACCCGTTCACGGCGCCGGCCGACGCCGACCTCGAGCGGCTCGAGCAGGAGCCCCTGGGCGTCCGCTCGCAGGCCTACGACCTGGTGCTGAACGGCACCGAGCTCGGCGGCGGCAGCATCCGGATCCACCGTCCCGACGTGCAGCTACGCGTTCTCTCGCTGCTCGGCATGTCGGAGCAGGAGGCGCACGCACGCTTCGGCTTCCTGCTGGAAGCCCTGTCGTTCGGGGCGCCGCCCCATGGCGGCATCGCCCTCGGGCTCGACCGGCTCGTCATGCTGCTCGCCGGGGCCGACTCGATCCGGGACGTCATCGCGTTTCCCAAAACGCAGCGCGCGGTCTGTCCGCTCACCGACGCGCCCACCCCAGTCGACCCGGGGCAGCTCCGCGAGCTCGGCTTGCGCCTGGTCGAGTGAGCGATGGGCAGGGTGCTCGACGGCAAGGCGGTCGCGGCGGCGGTGCGCGAGGAGGTGCGCGCCCGGGTCGATGCGCTGCGTGCAGGCGGCGTCGTCCCGGGCCTCGCCACCGTCCTGGTCGGCGACGATCCCGCGTCCGAGGTCTACGTCCGCAACAAGCAGCGCGCCTGCGAAGCCGTCGGCATGCGGTCGTTCGGCAAGCGGCTGCCGGCACAGACCTCGCAGGCGGAGCTGCTCGCGGTGCTCGGCGAGCTGGCGTCGCATCCGGAGGTGCACGGCATTCTCGTGCAGCTGCCGCTGCCGGCCGGGCTGGACGCGTCCGCGGTGATTCGCGCGCTCCCGCCGGCGAAGGACGTCGACGGCCTGCATCCGATGAGCCAGGGCGCGCTGCTCGCGGGCGAGCCGGGGCTGCGGCCGTGCACGCCGCTCGGCGTGATGCGGCTACTCGACGAAGCCGGCGTGACGCTCGCCGGGGCGCGGGCCGTCGTCGTCGGACGCTCGCTGCTGGTCGGCAAGCCCGTGGCGCTGCTGCTGCTCGAGCGTCATGCCACCGTGGTGCTCTGTCATTCGCGCACGCGGGAGCTGGCCGACGAGATCCGCCGCGCCGACGTGCTGGTGGCGGCGGTCGGACGTCCCCGGATGGTGCGCGGGGACTGGATTCGCCCGGGCGCGGCGGTGATCGACGTCGGTATCAACCGTCTCGCTGACGGCTCGCTCTGCGGCGACGTGGAGTTCGAAGCGGCTCGGGAGCGCGCGTCCGTCATCACGCCGGTGCCCGGCGGGGTCGGACCGATGACCGTGGCGATGCTGCTCGCCAACACCGCCACCGCGGCGGAGCGCGCGGTGGCGGGTGCGGCCTGATCATGGCGCACCGCACGCCGCTCTACGACGAGCACCGCGCGCTGGGCGCCCGGCTGGTGGAGTTCGGCGGCTGGGACATGCCGCTCAGCTACACGAGCGCGCTCGAGGAGCATCGAGCGGTGCGCACGCGCTGCGGGCTCTTCGACGTGAGCCACATGGGCGAGGTGGAGCTGCGCGGGCCCGGGGCAATGGCCGCCATGGCTCGGCTCGCCACCAACGACGTGCACCGGCTGGCCGACGGCCAGGCGCAGTATTCGCTCCTCTGCAACGAGCAGGGCGGCATCGTCGATGACCTGATCGTGTACCGCCTCGGCCCCGCGCAGCTGTTCGTCGTGGTGAACGCCGCGACCACGGTCGCGGACGTGGCGTGGATGCGCGCCCACCTCACCGGCGAGGCGTCGCTGGACGACCAGAGCGACGCCTGGGCGCTGCTGGCACTGCAGGGTCCGCGCGCCGCCCGGGCGCTCGGACCGCTCGTCGGCCGCCCGCTCGACACGCTGGCGTCCTTCACGATCCGCGACGACGTGCTTGCGGGCTGCCCGGTGCGCGTGGCGCGCACCGGCTACACCGGCGAGGATGGCTTCGAGCTCTTCGTGCCGGCCGACCAGGTCGTGCCGGCGTGGCGCGCGCTGCTGGCCCGCGTGCGGGACGAGGGTGGCTTGCCCGCCGGGCTCGCGGCGCGCGATACGCTGCGGCTGGAGGCGGGTCTGTTGCTGTACGGAACCGACATGGATGCGACCACCACGCCCTGGGAAGCGGGGCTCGGGTGGGTGGTGAAGGGCACGGAGTACATCGGACGCGCCGCGCTCGAGGCGGCCCGGCAGGGGCCGCGCCGGCGACTCGTGGGGCTCGTGATGGACGAGCCGGGCGTCCCGCGCCACGGGGCACCCGTGTTGCGCGCCGGCCAGCGCGTCGGGGCAGTCACCTCGGGCACAAAGTCCCCCACGCTGGACTCGTTCATCGGCCTGGCCTACGTGAGCGGAGAGCCGACGACGCCGGGGACCCCGCTCACGGTGGAGATGCGCGGCAAGCCGCTGCGCGCGCACGTGGTCGCCCGGCCGTTCTATCGCCGGCAGACAAAAGAGGGAGCATGAACATTCCGGGAGAGCTTCGGTACACGAAAGACCACGAGTGGCTTCGCGTCGAGGGTGACATCGGCGAGGTCGGCATCACCGACTTCGCGCAGGACTCGCTCGGCGACGTGGTGTTCGTCGAGCTGCCGGCGGTGGGGGCTCGGCTGACCCGCGGCGCCACCTTCGGGGTGGTGGAATCGAACAAGAGCGTCTCCGATCTCTTCGCCCCCGTGAGCGGGGAAGTCGTGGCCGTGAACGACCGGCTCGCCGAGCAACCCGAGCTCGTGAACCAGTCTCCCTACCAGGACGGCTGGATGATCCGGGTGCGCATCGGGAAAGCGGGCGAGCTCGGCGAGCTGCTCGACGCCGCGGCCTACGAGGCGCACGTCGCCAGCGAGCACCACGGGTGAGCGCGTACCTCCCGCACACGAGCGACGACGTGGCGGCGATGCTGGCCGCCATCGGCGCGCCCTCGATCGAGGCGCTGTTCGCACAGGTGCCGGCGGGGCTGCGCGAACGGGCGCGCCTCGACCTGCCGACCGGGCTGGCCGAGCCCGAGCTGCGCCGGCGCTTCGAGGCGCTGGCGGCGCGCAACGGCGACGCGGTCGTGTTCGCCGGTGGCGGCATGTATCCGCACGACGTGCCGGCGGTGGTGGATCACGTCCTCCAGCGCTCCGAGTTCGCCACCGCCTACACGCCGTACCAGCCCGAGGTGAGCCAGGGCACGCTGCAGGCGATCTTCGAGTTCCAGACGTTCGTGGCGCTGCTCACCGGGATGGACGTCGCGAACGCCAGCATGTACGACGGTGCGTCCGCGACCGCCGAGGCCGTGTTGATGGCGCGTCGTGTGCTTCCGGGACGGCGGACGGTCTGGCTGTCGCGCGCCCTGCATCCGCACTACCGCGAGGTGGTGGCGACCTACGTCCAAGCGCTCGACGACATCGTGGTCCGGGAGCTGCCCTGGAATGCCGAGGGCCGGACGGATGCGGCCGCGGTGGCCGCCAAGGCAGCCGACGACACGCTCTGCGTGGTGGCGGGGTACCCCAACGTCTTCGGCGTCTTCGACGACCTGTCGGCGCTGGCGGGTGCCGTGCATCGCGTCGGTGGGCTCGTGATCTCGGTGACGACGGAGCCCTTGGCGCTGGCCGTGGTTCGCCCTCCGGGCGCGTGCGACGTCGACATCGCCGTCGGCGAAGGGCAGAGCTTCGGGCTCCCAGTCTCCTACGGCGGCCCCGGGCTCGGGCTGTTCGCGACGCGCGATCGCCTGGTGCGCTCGATGCCGGGTCGGATCGTCGGGGAGACCGTCGATGCGCGCGGGCGGCGCGGGTACGTCCTCACGCTCGCCACGCGCGAGCAGCACATCCGGCGGGAGCGCGCGACGTCGAACATCTGCACCAACCAGGGCCTCTGCTCGCTCGCAGTCACCGTCTACCTGTCGATGCTGGGCCGCCGCGGGCTGCAGGCGCTGGCGGCGCGGAATCACGCGGCCGCACACGACACGGCGGCTCGCTTGGCGCGCGCCGGACTCGCCGGCGTGTTTGCAGGGCCGTTCTTCAACGAGTTCGTCGTGCGGGTGCCGGACGCGCCGGCCGTCTGGGAGCGCCTGGCGCGCAACGACGGGCTCGTGGCAGGCGTGCCGCTCGGACGTTGGTATCCGGAGCTGAGCGACGCGCTGCTCCTCTGCGTGACCGAAACGCACACGGAATCGCAGATTGCCCGGCTGGTGGATGTCCTCGCCGCCGCGGCGCCGCCGGCCCGGGCACGAGCGTGAGGAGCGCATGCACGACGAGCCGCTGATCTTCGAACGGGGCTCCCGGGGCCGTACCGGCTGGGACGTTCCCGCGAGCACCGAGACCGTCGCACTGCCGGCCGAGCTGCGACGCGACGACGACCTGGCGGGCTTTCCGGAAGTGGGCGAGCTCGAGGTCCTGCGGCATTTCCTCCGCCTCTCGCAATGGAACTACAGCGCGGCGACCGGCATGTACCCGTTGGGCTCGTGCACGATGAAGTACAACCCCATCGTGAACGAGGCGATCGCGCGCCTTCCCGGCTTCGCACGGCTGCATCCGCTGGTGCCAGACCACCTGGCACAGGGGGCGCTCGCCGTGGTGGCGGAGCTCGAGGACTGGCTCAAGGCCGTGAGCGGGCTCGACGCGGTGTGCCTGCAGCCGGCCGCCGGCGCACAGGGCGAGCTGCTCGGCATGCTGCTCGTCCGTGCCTACCACCGCGACCGCGGCGCCAAACGAACGCGCGTGCTGATTCCCGCCTCCGCGCACGGCACGAACCCGGCGAGCTCGGCGCTCTGCGGCTACACCGTCACCGAGCTCCCGATCAGCGAGCGCGGCACGCTGGAGCCGGAGCGCGTCGCCGAAGCGATGGACGACAGCGTCGCTGCCCTCATGGTGACGAATCCCAACACGCTCGGCCTGTTCGAGACCGAGATCGAGCGGGTGGCGGCGCTGGTGCACGAGCGGGGCGGGCTGGTCTACATGGACGGCGCGAACATGAACGCGCTCATGGGCGTGGCCCGCCCGGGCGACATGGGCGTCGACGTCATGCAGTTCAACCTGCACAAGACGTTCTCGACGCCGCACGGGGGCGGCGGGCCCGGCGCCGGACCGGTGGCCGTGCGCGGGATGCTGGCGGACTACCTGCCGGTCCCTCGGCTGGTGCGGGGCCCCGACGGGTTGCGGTGGGACGAGCAGCCCGGGAAGAGCGTCGGCCGTGTCCGCTCGTTCTACGGGAACTTCGGCATCCTGGTGCGGGCGCTGGCCTACATGCTCCGCCTCGGTGGCCCCGGATTGCGCGACGTCACCCGCTACGCCGTGCTGAATGCCGCCTACGTGCGCGCGCAGCTGGTGGGTGACTTCCACCTGCCGTACGACGCCCCGTCGATGCACGAATGCGTGTTCAGCGACCGCCTGCAGCAGAGCAGCGGGGTGCAGACGATGGACATCGCCAAGCGGCTGCTCGACTACGGGTTCTACGCGCCGACGATCTACTTCCCGCTGGTCGTGAAGGGCGCGATGATGATCGAGCCGACCGAGACCGAGAGCCGCGAGACGCTCGACGAGTTCGTCGCGGCAATGCGGGCGATTGCGCGCGAGGCCCGCGAGGACCCGGCGCGCGTGCGCGCGGCCCCGCATACCACCCGGGTGGGGAGGCTCGACGAGACGCGGGCCGCGCGCCGCCCGGTGCTGCGCTGGCGGCCGCCCGCGCAAGCGCCCGGTCGGACAAAGGAAAATTGACTTCCGGGGGGCCAGCGTGTAGCACGTCGGCAGCGGCGTGAGCGAGATCCTGAACAGCAAGGTCCTGGTCCTCAACCGGTCCTACCTGCCCGTTCACATCACGTCGGTCCGCCGCGCGCTCACGCTGCTCTACTGCGAGGTCGCGCTCGCCGTCGATCGACAGTACCGCACGTTCGACTTTTCGAGCTGGCGGAAACTGGTGCCGGACGGCGAGACGATCGGCCTGGTGGATCGGGTGATGCGCGTCCCGCGCGTGATTCTGCTGCGCCACTTCGACCGGGCGCCGCGGCGCGAGGTGCGGTTCAGCCGTTTCAACGTCTACGCCCGGGATCGGGGCCAGTGCCAGTATTGCGGGCGCCGTTTTCCACGCTCGGAGCTGAATCTGGACCACGTACAGCCCCGCTCGCGCGGCGGCGTATCCGCCTGGGAGAACGTGGTCTGCTCCTGCGTCGGGTGCAATCGCGCCAAGGGGAATCGCACACCGGGCGAGGCGGGCATGCGGCTGGTCCGCAGGCCGTATCGGCCACAGTGGACGCCGTTCGTGGCGGATGCGTACCGCCAGCGGCGGCACGCGGACTGGCTGCCGTTCCTCACGATGGCCGAGACGGCCGGTGACGGCATGGGGGTCGTAAACGGGTAGGTCGGGGAACCGACCACAGGCGGCGGCGGTGGTGGCCGTGCGTTGGGGGGCGGATGCGGATCAAGCAGATTGAGCTGACCGGCTTCAAGTCGTTCATGGAGCACACGGTCCTGGAGCTGCCGAGTGGCGTCACCGGCATTGTCGGCCCGAACGGCTGCGGCAAGTCGAACATCGTCGACGCCATCCGCTGGGTGCTGGGCGAACAGAGCCCCAAGCACCTGCGGGGGTCCTCGATGGAGGACGTGATCTTCGCGGGCAACTCGCAGAAGGGGCCGCTCGGCATGGCCGAGGTGTCGCTGCTGCTCGAGCTCACGGACGAGGACCGGCTGCGCGCTGCGGAGACGGACGACGCCGCGCTCGAAGCGCAGCTGGGCGGTCTTCCCGCAGAGCTCGCCCGCGCCAGCGAGATCCTGGTCACCCGGCGCTACTTCCGGTCGGGGGACTCCGAGTACTTCATCAACCGCGCCCCGTGCCGGCTCCGTGACATCACGGAGCTCTTTCTCGGGACGGGCGTCGGCAACAAGGCGTACGCCATCATCGAGCAGGGGCGCGTCGAGCAGCTCGTGGCCGCGAAGCCGGAGGAGATGCGGCTCTTCATCGAGGAGGCGGCGGGAACAACGCGCTTTCGTGCCCGCCGCGTGGCGGCCGAGCGCAAGATGGAGCGCACGCGGGAGAACCTCCATCGCGTGCAGGACGTGCTCCACGAGCAGCAGCGGCAGATCGCGGCGCTGCAGCGGCAAGCCAAGCGGGCCGAGGAGTACCATCGCATCAAGGACGAGCTGCGCGAGCTGGACCTCCGGCTGTTTGCGCAGAAGCAGCGCGAGAACCGGGAGGCCATGGCGGCTCACGAAGCGCGCATCGCCGCCTTGCGCGACGAGGAAGCAGCGCTTGTGGGCGAGATCGAGCGTTTACATGCGGCGGCGAGCGAGGCGCGGCGGCGGCGGGTGGCCACCGAGGAGCGCCTGCGCGCGCTCGACGAGGCCCTGACCGAGGCCCGCGTGCGGCTGGCCGACGCGCAGGCGAACCAGCGCGGCCTCGACGAGCGGATCGGGACGCTCGCGAGCCGGCGCGAGCACGCACAGACCGAGCACGGCGTGCTGGTGTCCCGTGCGGCGGAGGCCGAGCGCGAGGTCGCCGCAGCGGTCGAGGCGCTGGGCGAGCTCGACGCCGGGGTCGCGGCGGCAGAAGAGGCGGTCGATGCCGCGGAGGCCCGCGCCGCGGCACTCGCCCCGCAGGGGCCGGAATGCGAGCGCCGCCTCGAGGAGGCGAAGGACCTTCTCGCGGCCAGCATCTCGGAGGAAGTGCGCCTGCGGAACCTCGCGGAGGCGCTCGCGCGGCGCCGCGAGGAGCTGGAAGGCCAGCAACGGCAGCTCGAGGAGGAGCAACGCCTGCTGGGGGCCCGTCTCGATGCCAACGCGCAGGCCCGCGACGCCACGCGGCGGCTCCTCGACGACTTGGAGGCGCAAGCCCGCGCGGCCACCGAGCGCGGCGAAGCGCTGGCCGCGGCCCGGGATGCTGCCGAGGCCGCCGTGGTTGGCGGAGCGGCCGCCGTCGAGGAGGCCCGGGCGAAGGTGACCGAGCTGCGGTCGCGCGCCGAGTCGTTGCGGGTGCTTCAGCGCCGGGCCGAAGGCGGCCGCCGCGGCGCGGGGAGCCTGCTCCGCGAAGGGCCGGGGGCCCAGGGGCTGCTCGCCGACGTCTTGCGCGTCGATCCGTCGCTCGAGCGGGCGGTGGCCGTGGCGCTCGGCGTGCGACTCGGGGACGTCGTGGTGACCGACACCAACGCCGCGCTCGAGGCGCTACGCTGGCTGCAGCGAAGCGAAGGGGGCAGCGCCACGGTCTTGCCGCGGGAGCCGGAGCGGCGCACCCCGGCGATCGTCCCCGTGGGGCGCCGCCTGCTCGACGAGATCGAGGTCGATCCGCAGCACTGGGCGCTGGCCGAAGCGCTGCTCGGCGAGGTGCTGCTGGCCGACGACCTCGATGCGGCGCTGGCGGCCTGGCGCACCGCCGAGCGGCCGGTCACGGTGGTGACCCGAAGCGGCGAAGCCATCGATCCGTTCGGGGGCATCACGGGCGGGAGCGAGCCGCCGCTCGAGGAAACGCTGCTGGCCCGCGCACGCGAGCTCCGCGACCTTGAGCGCGATCTGCGGGTGGCGGAGCAGGCGTGCACCGAGCTCGAGCAGGCGCTCGCGGCGAGCCGGGAGCGCCTGCAGGCGGCCGAACGCGACGCGGAGGCCGTCGAGGAGGAGCGCCAGCAGCTGCGCCTGCAACGGCTCGCCGCCGAGAAGGACCGCGACCGGCTCGACGAAGAGCGGGCCAGGCTCACCGCCGAGCTCGAGCTGGGTGCGCTGCAGGCGAGCGGGCTGGCCGGCGCCGACGGGGCACTCAGCGGGGAGATGGCGCAGCTCGGCGAGAGCGAGGCGCGGGCCGCGGCGGACGTCGCGGCGCGGCGGCTCGCCGTGGCGAACGCGCAGGAGGCGCTCGCGGCCTGGCGTGAGGAGTGGCGGTCTGCCGAGGAGGCGCGCCGCGTCGCCTCGGTCGCGCTGGCCTCCGTTCGAGAGCGACAAGGGGCGCGCGTCGAAGCGCTCGAAGGCGCGCGGGCTCGCACGCAGGAGCTCGCCGCCCGCCTTGCCGAAGTGCAGGACGAGCTATCGACGCTCGGCGGGGAGCTGTCCGCGGCGCAGGCGGCGCGAACCGAGGCGGCCGCCTCGTGCGTCTCGCTGGAGGAGAGGGTCGCGACGCTGCATGCCGAGCGCGAGGGGGTTCGCGCGACGCTGGCCGCGCTCGAGAGCGAGACCTCGGCAGAGGACGAGCAAGAGCGTCGCGCGCGCGAGCGGCTCGAGGAGGTGCGAACGAGCCGCAACGCGAAGGACCTCGCCGTGACGGAGCACCGTCTGGAGCTCGAGCACCTGGTCGAGCGCCTGCACGAGCGCTACGGACTGGGGCCCGAGGCGCTCGATGCCGTCGAGTTCGGCGACACGCCGCCCGGCGAGACGGAGCGCCTGCATGCCGAAGAGCTGCGCGCCCGGCTACTGCGGCTGGGCGACGTCAACCCCGGGGCGCTCGACGAGCTGCGCGAGCTGAACGAGCGGCACGGGTTCCTGCAGGCACAGCGGGCGGATCTCGAGCGCTCGCTCGCCGATCTGCAGCACACCATCGCGACCCTCACGCGAACCTGCCGCCAGCGCTTCGAGGAAACCTTCGAGGCGGCCAACAAGAAGCTCGCCGAGGTCTTCCCGAAGCTCTTTCCGGGCGGACGCGCCCACCTGGCGCGTGTCCCGGTCGAGGGAGACGACGAAGGGGGCGTGGAGATCGTGGTGCAGCCGGCCGGCAAGAAGCTGCAGTCGCTGGCGCTGTTGTCCGGCGGCGAGAAGGCGCTCACGGCGACTGCCTTGGTCTTCTCGCTGTTCCTCATTCGGCCGACGCCGTTCTGCCTGCTCGACGAGGTCGATGCTCCGCTCGACGAGGCGAACATCGGGCGCTTCAACCACATGATCCGGGAGATGGCGCAGCAC
>DATMAZ010000084.1:0-47933 GCA_035559675.1 Candidatus Limnocylindria bacterium | reverse complement strand
GCGCGCGCCTCGAACCTCGTCGTGCGGGCGCGGGGCGCCGGCGCGTCGCTCCGTGCCCGGTTCGCGGCAGACGGCGCGCGCGGAACAGCCGAGCCGCCGCCGCTCGGCGCCGCGCGTCTTACCGGCACGCTCCGCGGCTCGCTCGAGCGCTTGCAGCTCGATGCCAGCGCGACGCTGGAGAGCGCCCCGCTCGCGCTCACGGCGAATGGGACGCTCGAGCCTCGCCGCGGCCGCGCCGACCTGGCGCTTCGGATTCCCGAGACGCCGCTCGATGCCGTGCAGCCGGGTCGCGCCATCCCGGTGCTGGCCGATACGGTGACGCAGCTTCGCGGCTCGCTCGCCGGCGAGGGCCGCGCACGCTACGCGGACGGCGCGAAACGCGCCGAGCTCTCGCTGGCGCTCCGCGAGGCCGACGTCGTCACTCCCAGCGCCACGCTGCGGGGGGTGAGCGGCGTGGTGACGTTCCTCGGGCCGCCCGGCGTCACCACGCCGCCGGGCCAGCACCTCGCCATGGCGGCCATCGAGGGCCCGCTGCCGCTCGAGGACGGCCTCCTTGTCTTTCGGCTGGAGCCGGACGCCGTGCTGCACCTCGAACAGGCCGGATGGCGGCTCGCCGGCGGCCGGGTGCAGACGAGCGGGCGCGTGCCGCTCGCCGCCAACGAGCGTACCGTCACGCTTACGGTCGAAGACCTCGACGTCGCCACCCTGCTGGAGTCGATCGCGTTCGAGGGGCTGAGCGGCAGCGGGACGCTGTCCGGCACGATTCCGCTCCGCCAGCGGGGCGAGAGGCTGCTGGTGGAGAACGGGCAGCTCACGGCGACGGCGACCGGGACGCTGCGCTACCGGCGCCCGGGCGCGGCTGCCAGCGGCGGCGGGCAGCTCGACCTGCTGCTCGGGGTGCTGGACGACTTCCGCTACGACGCGCTGTCGCTCGGGCTCGACGGCGACCTGGCCGAGCCGATGGCGATGACCATCAAGCTCCGGGGCCGCAATCCGACGTACCAGGGTGGCCGGCCGGTGGTCTTCAACGTGACGATCGAGGCGCCGCTGGCGGGGCTGCTGCGCACGGGGCGCTCGACGTATCGGATACCGCCCGCGATCGAGAAGCGGCTCGAGGCGATGGGACTCCACGAGCCGGCCGGGCGTTGAGCGCACGGCCGGGCCGCGTGCCGGCCGCGGCGGCAGGCCGCATGCGGCGTGAGGGCTGGCACGTCGAGCCCGATCCGCGTACCGTATGCGTGCGCCGTGTACGGCGCCTGGACGTGGGGAATCGGGGACGCGAGATGAGAGGGATGGATGCGGGCGTGGTGGCGGCGCTGCTGGTCGCAGGTTTCCTGGGGTGCTCGCCTCGCGTGGCGGTCGAGCCGCCGAGCGAGCCGATCACCATCAACCTCAACGTCAAGATCGAGCACGAGATCCGGGTGAAGGTCGACCGGGATCTCGACCGAGTCTTCGCCGAGGAAAGCGACATCTTCTGAGGAGAATGCTGATGCTTTGGCTCGCCCGCTTCGGCATGGTGATCGCCGCCGTCCTCGCCACGGCACTGCCCGCCGCCGCGCTCGACCTCGACACCGCGAAGCGGCAGGGACTGATCGGGGAGCGGCCCGACGGGTACGTCGAGGTCGTCGATCCGAACGCCTCGCCCGACGTCCGCGCGTTCGCCGCCGAGGTCAATGCCAAGCGGCGGGACGCCTACCAGAAGGTGGCGCGCCAGAACGGCGCCCCGCTCGCGGACGTCGCGAAGATCGCCGGCAAGAAGCTGATCGACGGCGCCCCGCCCGGCACGTACGTGAAGATCGACGGCGAGTGGGTGAAGAAGCGCTAGCGCGCCGGCCGGCGAGACAAGAGTTTGTCCCGGGGCGATTCGACACCTGTGCAGACGTTTTTTACACTAATCCGGCGAGATGGCGGTCCGAGTGGGTGTGGGGGTGCGGGCGATCGTGGTGGCGATCGCGGCAGGAGCGGCGGCGGGTGCGAGCGTCGAGGACCGGCCGGGCAAGGCAGCCGTCGCGGCCGTGGAGCCCGCCGCCGAGGAGTCCGCCCAAGAAGGCGCCACACCGGCCGCGCTGCGGGTGATCGCCGGACATCCCGTGCCGCCTGCCTCCAAGCGCAGCATCTCGCTGCGCGTGAGCGAGTCGTTCGCGGGCAACGGCGTCGAGCTGCCGGTGCTGATCGCGCACGGCGCCACGGCGGGGCTCACGCTGTGCCTCACCGCGGGCGTGCACGGCGACGAGCTGAACGGCGTGGAGATCGTGCGCCGGATCCACCAGACGCTCGACGTGAACGCGCTCCGCGGCACGGTCGTCGGCTTTCCCGTCGTGAACGTTTACGGCTTCCGCAGCAGCTCCCGCTATCTGCCGGATCGGCGCGATCTCAATCGCTACTTTCCTGGCCATCCCGAGGGCAGCGCCGCCTCGCGGCTGGCGGCCACGTTGTTCCGGACGCTGATCGACGCGTGCAACCTGCTGGTGGACTTCCATACCGGCTCGCTCCATCGCGTGAACCTGCCGCAGGTCCGCGGCGACTTCGCCGACGACGACGTGCTGACGCTCGGTCGCAGCTTCGGCCGCGGCGTGCTCGTGCACAATCGCGGCATGCGGGGCACACTGCGGCGCGCCGCCGTCGCGGCCGGATTGCCGGCCATCACCTACGAGGCAGGCGAGCCCATGCGGTTCTCCGAAGAGGAGATCGCCCAGGGCGTCGACGGCGTGCGCAACGTGCTCGCCGCGCACGGCATGACGGGCGGCGGCCAGCGCGCCGAGTCGCTGCGCATCTTCCAGCGCTCGCGCTGGGTGCGCACCAGCGAGGCCGGCATCTTTCTCACGCCGCTCGACGTCGGCGACGCCGTCCAGCAGGATCAGGTCCTCGGCACCGTCACCGACCCGGTCTCCAACAAGCGCACGGAGATCCGCGCGCCGGTCGCGGGCCGCATCATCGGCATGGCGGTGCCGCAGGTGGTCATCCCCGGCTTCGCCACCTTCCACATCGGCGTCGAGGGCGACGGCGAGCCGGACGCCCTGTCCGACGACGACGCCGAGGGCGAGCAGCTGGCCGACGTCGAACAGCCGGAGTAAGCGGGATCCCGCTTGCCGGGACGGGCAGTACTGGGCACACTGGACGACGCTCGTGGCGTTCGCCTGTGCGCTCTGGCTCACCGGCCGAGCGGCGCGGCTCGACTCGCCATCCGAGCATGCACGTGACCGACGTAGCGCGTCGCGGTCCCGCGGTCCACCCGGCGACCATTGCCAGATCCGCGGCAAGCGGCCATAGGCCAGGGGCATGAGCCGCCCTTCCCGCTCCGCTCGACTCGGCCCGTTTGCGCTGCTCGCAGTGCTCGCCCTGGCCGCGCCGGCCCGCGCGACCGATCTGGCGGCGTTGCTCGCCGCGCTCGACGAGAACGCGCGCTTCGATCCGCCCGTGCGCGCCGAGGTGACCTTCGAGACCAAGCGGCCGACCGGACCGGTCACTAGCACGCTCGTCCTCTACGGGCGCGGCCGCACGGTGCGCGTCGAGCTGCCGGACGGCCGGCGTGGGCTAGCGAAGCCCGGCAAGTGTGTGTTCGCCCCGGCGGGCGGCGTGCCGAAGGCGGTGCGCGAGCAGGTGGTCGGCAGCTCCGCGTTCCTGCTCGAGGATCTGGTTCCGTTCACGGCGAGCTGGCTGCGCGTCCCGCTCATCAGCGACGAGGGGCCCGCCGGCGTGGTGGTGGCGGGAGAGCCCCGGCAACCGTCGCCGTACGTGCTCGTGGCGCTCACCGTTCCGCCCGATCGACCGCTCGTCACTGCCGCCAAGTACTACCGCTGGGAGGTGACCAACCTCACCAAGATGACGCGCGTCACGGAGACCGCGGAGGTGGGCGGCCACTGGCGGCCGGTGGTCATGGACTTCCAGGACCTCGGCCCCGGGGGGGATACGACGACCATCACGTTTAACTGGCACGAGCACCCGGACCTGCCGGCGGTGGCCTTCACCCCAAGCGGGCTCGCGACCCCGATCCCGCGCTGAACGACTGCTGCCGTTCGACTCGGCGGTCGCCCATCGGCGATGCCCATGTGCTCGAGCACCCAGGGCCACCGCGGCCCCCAAGCGAAGCGAGTCGTGGGTCAACGCGATGTCGGCGCGCGTGCGGTGCCGCCCGGCACTCTGGCCAGTGGATCGTAGCGGCGGGGGAGCAGGGCGATCCCGACGGCGACGACCAGACCCATGAGCGACGTCGCTATGCCGGCCGGCACGGTCCAGGGGGCATAGCGGAAGACCACCTCGTGCCGGCCGGCCGGCACGCGCACTGCACGGAAGACGAAATCGGCGGTGAGGATGGGGACCTCGGATCCATCGAGCGTCGCGCTCCAACCGGGTAGGTTGGTGTCGGCGAGCACGAGATACGCGGGGCACGGTGCGTCCGTGGTGATGCGAATCTCTTCCGGCTGGTCGCTCACGACGGTCGCCGTGCCAGGCGGTCCGCTGCACGTGTCGCCAGGCAGCGGCTCCGGTGCGACTTCCAACACCACCGTCTCCGGCTGCCCGCGCAGCAACTGCAACGCCTCCTCGGCCGAACCAGCGAACCGTGCCCACCGTGCCAGGCGAACACGGGGCTGGCTTTCCTGGATCAAATACGCTTGGAGAGCGGCCGCCGCTGGGGGCACGCAGCGCAGCCCCATGCGCGCGGCAATCGTGCGATTCGCGGCAACCGATTCGGCCCAGCGGCCGTGCGGTATCCCATTGCCGATGCCGAGCGTCTCGATGAGCTGCGCGGTGCGGGCCGGCAGCAATGAGGCCTCGTAGCCGCCGATCGAACGGATCCGGGCCACAAACAGAGCGGCGCGAGGCTGACCCGCCGGCCAGTGCGCCCGAAACGCGGGCGTGTCGCAGCGACGGACCCATTCGGGCACCGCCATGGGCTTCAACCATGTGGGCTGCAACCAGCGCGGGTCGATCAGGCGCCAGTTCCATTCGAGACTGACAACCACGATCGCCAGTGCGCACGCCGCAGCCGCGCGCGGTCGTGCCCAGCCGCGGACGAGCAGAGCGTCGATGCCACAGGCCGCCAGCATGAAGACCCCCATCGGCGCGATGCGACGCCACTCGAAGGCCCACCGCATGTGGCTGTAGAGCGGCAGATTGACGTAGGCCCCATACGGGAGAAGACCGCTCAGCACGACGGTCGCGAACAACGACCACACCGGGTAGCGGCGGCGGTGCACCAGGAGCGCCAGCACTGCGAACGCGATCAACGCGGGGCCGAACGTTCGCCAGAAATCCACCACGACTGCTCCGATTGTCGTCGCGGGAGTGCCGGCGGCGAAGAGGGCGGGCGGTGTGTGGCCGGACTCGATCAGGGCATGCGTGCGCGCGGCGTCGTGCTGGCGTTCGGTGAGGCTCGCCAGCTCTGCCGTCGGCAGGAGCTGGGCTGCCACGAGCAGCACGGACACGCACCCTGCGACGATGAGAGCGAGCGCGCCCTTCGATAGCGCAGCGACGTGACCCGTCCTTCGTTTCCCTTCGGCGATCCAGAACGGCATCCCGAGGAGCACCAGGTAGATGCTGGCGAGCATCGCGGGTGGATAGCCCGCCAGGAACTGCAGCGCGGCCACCGCGGCGACACCCGTTGCCCGGCGTAGGCTCGGCGCAAGCAGGCAGCGACGGACCAGCAGGAACATCCACGGAGTCCAAGAGATGCTCGCGAGCAGATTCGGCTGATCGTAGACGCGGACGAGCCAGAGCGGTTGTGTAACCCAGAGCGAAGCCATGACGCTCGGCCAGAATCCGAATCCGAGCGAGCGCATGAACAGCAGGGTCCCCAGCGCTGCGAGCGCGAGGTGCAGGAAGAAAAGAGCCATCTGCGCCGTCACGCCGCTCCACAGCGAGTAGAAGAGAACCACCGGCGGATAGAACGCCTGAACCTGCAGGCTCGCAAGCAATGGAATTCCGCAGAATTCCCACGGGTTCCACAGCGGCAGCCCACCGTCGGCATAACGCTCGGCGACGTACTGTGATTTGGGCAGAAAGTACGCGGCGAAATCGGACCAGCCGCCGATCGCAGCCGCGACCCGCCAGCCGCGCGCGGCCGGGAGCGCCAGGAACGCGACCATCGCCACCGCGAGCACGGCGATCGCGCGCGGTACTTGGCTTGCGGGGAACATCTCGCCCCGCGCGCTATCGGATGGGGTCTGCAGGGTCCGTCCCCGCATCCTCGGGTCTCCTGGCCGCGAGAGGGACTGTTACGCGTTGCCGAGAATCACGACGCACGCCACCGCGCCCGGACCGCCCACGTTGTGCGCCATGCCGAGCCGCGCGTTCTTCACCTGGCGCTCGCCGCACTCGCCGCGGAGCTGCGTCACGCACTCGTAGATCATGCGCACCCCGCTCGCACCGATCGGGTGGCCGAACGACTTGAGCCCGCCGCTGGTGTTGATGGGGATCTTCCCGCCGAGCGCCGTCTCGCCGGCCTCGACCGCCTTCCAGCCCTGCCCCTTCTCGTAGAAGCCGAGGTCCTCGATGTTCGAGATCTCCGTCCACGTGAAGCAGTCGTGCACGTCGGCGAACGAGATGTCCCCGGGCTTGCACTCGGCCATGTCGTACGCAGCCTTCGCCGCCTTCACGGTCGAGCGGAAGCCCAGGTAGTCGAAGGTCGGATCGAAGAACGGCCGGCCGGTCTCGACCGCGAGCGCCGCGGCCTTCACCCACACGGGCGGCTTGCGGAAGTCCTTCGCCATGTCGGCGCGGCAGACGATCGCCGCGGCGGCGCCATCGGTGGTGGGACAGCAGTCGAACAGCCCGAACGGCGAGGCGATCATCGGCGCGCGCAGCACCTGCTCGACCGTGATCTCCTGGCGGAGATGCGCCTTCTCGTTGCGCGCCCCGTTCCAGTGGTTCTTCACCGCCACCTTGGCGAGCGTCTCGCGCCCGCAGCCGAAGGTGTGCATGTAGCGGTTGGCGCCGAGCGCGAAGAGCCCGGGCGCGGAGTTGCCGCGCGCCAGCAATGGGTGCCCGAAGCGCGGCAGCCCACGGCCGCCCCGGTCCTTCAGCTTCTCGGCGCCGACGACGAGCACCACGTCGTGCAGGCCGGAGGCCACCGTCAGGCACGCGTTGCGGAACGCGTCGGTCCCCGTCGCACAGTAGTTCTCGACCCGCGTGATCGGCTTGCCGTACAGCTTGAGCGCGTCGGCCAGCGACACGGCGGACTTGCCGCCGTGCGGCCCGGGCATGTAGGTGCCGAAGTACGCCGCTTCGATCAACTGCGGATCGATGCCGGCGTCCTCGTAGGCCGCGAACGCGGCGTCGCAGATCAGCTCCTCGTAGCCGCGCTCGTAACGCTCTCCGAACTTCGTGCAGCCGACTCCGATGACGGCGACTTTGTCTTTCATGCCGGGCGCACCTTCCAGAAGTAATTGCGATTGCCGCCCGCCTGGTGCAACCGGCGGTACGTGAGCCGCACGCGCTTGCCGACGGCGATCTCGCCCTCGGCGCAATCGGTGCCCTGCAGGTAAACGCGGCCGCCGCCGTCGAGCTCCACCACCACCATCGGCATCGGGTGCTCCGGCACCTGGCCGATCAAATGGTCGATGGTGAACGTGAACACGGTGCCCTCGCGGCGCAGCTTGTGCTCGACGGTCTTGCCGGGCGCGTGGCAGCCCATGCAGACGACCTCCTGCGGATACTGCACCAGCCCGCACGCGGTGCAGCGGCTGCCCCACAGCCGCACGTCCTGCTTGAGCTCCTTCCACTCGATGTAGGTCGGCACCAGCTCGCCACCCACGTCGAACGGCAGGATGCCGCGCGCCCGGAGATAGCGCTCGTAGGACGGCACCGGGATGCCGCCCGCCAGCGCGTCGGCGATCGGGCGCGGCGGGTGGACGCGGAGCGCGTGCGTGGCGCGAAAGATCATGGCATCGGCGCCCTCGCCGTAGGCCGCCATCGCCACGAAGTCGCCGGGCTGCACGCCCTCGAGGGCGCGCGAGAGGAGCACCATCGGCTCGGCGCAGCCCAGCACGCCGGCCTCGCCGGCGAGCGAGGGGACGAGCTGCGCCTCCGGATCGAGCCCCGCCTTCTTCACGACGGCCGCCGCGGCGCGCGGATCGGGCAGCGCCACCGCCACGCGCGCGAGCTTGGCGGCCGGCAGCTCCGCCTTGCGCAGCGCCGCGCCGAGCGCCTCGGGGACGTAGGCCTGCACGCCGTACTGGTTCCCGAAACGCGCGTCGGCCACCTGCACGTAGCGCTGCTCGTCGGTGCGCCAGAAGTAGGTGAACTCCTCGGCCACCGACGCGGCGGTCACCAGCTCGGCGATGACCTCGTGGCGGCCGACCAGCGCCGCCGCCGCGCCGTCGCCGAGCTGCGTCTCGAGCTCGCTGCCCGGCTCGGCCAGCCGGCAGTCCGCGGCAGCCACCAGCGCGGCGCGCACCGAGCCGGCGCCGACGGCGTCGAGCGCGGCTCGCAGCGCGCCGAGGCCGGCGCGCACGGAGCCGCCGAAGTCGGCGGTCGCGAGGTCGCGCGGCAGATCGGCGGCGGTCGCGATCATGCTGGCGACCTGCTTCTCGAGGTAGGGGGCGCTGGTGGACGCGAAATACAGCGCGCCCACGTCCGCCGGCGGCGTCTCGCCGACGCAGGCGGCCAGCGCCTCGACGGCCATGGTGAGCGCGTCCTCGTCGGGCGCGGCCATGGTGCGCGTGCCGCTCGCCCGGCCGCCCCACGCCTTGGCGAGGAGCCCGCGGTCGAGGCGGCGGCGGGGGAAGTACGTCCCGAGTCTGGCGATGCCGATCATGCGATCGGGACAGTAATACGGGGCCCTCCGCCGAAGCCAGCGCGGGCCGAACGCGCGCCGCGACTCGTCCCCGCGCGGCCCCCGTGATAGGGAGAGCCCCATGTGGTGGCGAGGTGTTGGTGTTGCGGTAGCGGGACTGATGGTCGCAGTGGCCGGCGGGGCGCGGGCGCAGGAGGCGCCGCCGGACGAGCCTCTGGCATACGCGGTCTTCGCCGGCGCCAGCGCGGACCTGGGCAAGCACGTGCGCGTGTACGGAAGCGTCGGCTCCAACGACTCGATCCGCATCGGGCCGAAGAACCGCATCGAGGGCCTGGTGGCCGCTCCCACGATCGACTTCGGGCGCCGCAGCAAGACCGGTCCGCTGTTCTGCCTGCTCGTGGTGGGCGGCTCGCAGCCGTGCCTGCCGGTGAGCGCGCCCGTGGTCTCGCCCGGCTCGCTCGGCGTCGGGCTCGTGCTCCCCGGCACGGAGGACGTCGAGGTGCCGCGCCGCGCGCATCGCGCGCCGCTGGAGGCGGGCTCGTATCGCGACCTCCGGCTCGGACGCGGCAGCACGCTCGTGCTGACGGGCGGCGACTATCTGTTCGATCGCGTCGCGCTCGCTTCGCGCGCCGCCTTGCGCTGCGCCGCGCCCTGCCGGATCGCGGTCCGCCGCACGCTGCGGATCGGCCGCCGCGCCACGGTCGAGCGGCTCGCGGGCGTGGTCGATACGGAGCTGCGCTTCGACGTGAGCGGGCTCCGATCGCGCACGGGCGTGCGCCTCGGCGCGCGTGCCACCGTGGCGGGCGTCCTCTGGGCGCCGACCACCACGGTGCGGCTCGGGCGCCGCGCCGAGGTCACCGGCAGCGTGCAGGGCGCCGAGGTGCGCATCGGCTCGCGGGCACGCATCGGCAGACGCGCCGAGGACCCGAGCGGATGAGCGAGGGGCTCCGCATCGGCAGCGTGCCCCTCGGCGGCCGTCCTCGGCTGGTCGCCGCGGGCGGCGACGCGGAGGTCGACGCGCTCGCCGCGGCCGAGGGCGCCGACCTGCTCGAGCTGCGCGCCGACCTGTTCGACGATCCCGAGCCGGCCGCGGTCACCGCCGCGCTCCGCTGCCTGCAGGGCAGCGGGCGGCCGGTGATCCTCACCGTGCGGCACGCGAGCGAGGGCGGGCGGCCGCTTCCCGAGGCGCGCCGCCTGGAGCTGTACGAGTCGGGGCTCGCGCACGCCGACGCGATCGATCTCGAGATCGCCTTCGCCGAAGCGCTGGCGCCGCTCGTCGCGCGGGCGCGCGACGCGGGCCGGTTCGTCATCCTGTCGGCGCACTTCACCGACGGCACGCCGCCGCTCGGCTCGCTGCTCGGGCTCGTGGCGAAGGCCGAGACGCTGGGCGCGCACCTCACCAAGCTCGTGCCGACCGCGACGTCGCTGCTCGACGTCCGCCGCCTGCTCGAGGCGACGCTCGCCGCGCAGCCCCGGCCGGTGGCCACCTTCGCGATGGGACCGCTCGGCGTCGGCTCACGCATCGCCACCGGCCTGGCTGGCTCGTTGCTGACGTACGGCGCCGTCGGACGGCCGACCGCGCCGGGCCAGCTCACCGTCGCCGAGTTGCGCGGCTGGCTCGACCGATTCTATCCCGCCTGAGATGCGCCGCCTGCTGCGTACCGCCGTCGCCTGCTCGCTGCTAGGGCTCGCCGTCGCCGCCGGCGCACAGGACGTCGTCGGGCCGACGCTGCCGCCGCCCGCCGCCGACGACACGAGCCCCGTCTCGCCGCGCAGCACCGTGCGCGGCTTTCTCGCCGCCGCGCGCGAGGAGCGCTGGGACGCGGCGGCGCAGTACCTCAATCTGGCCAACCTCCCCGCCCGCTCCCGCGCCAGCGCCGGGCCCGACCTCGCCCGCAAGCTGAAGGCGGTGTTCGACCGCGCGCTGGTGATCAACCTCGACACGCTCAGCGCCGCGCCCGAGGGCAACCTCGCCGACGGGCAGCCGGAGGACCGCGATCTCGTCGGCAACATCGAGAGCCGCGAGGGCACGGTGAAGATCTACGTCGAACGCGTGCGCGGCGACGACCAGGCGCTGGAATGGCGGTTCTCGCGTCCCACCGTCGGCAAGATCGACCGGCTCTACGAGGAATTCGCCCACGAGCCGCCGTTCGCAGATAGGCTGCCGCCCGCCTTCTTCACGGTCCGCGTGTTCGACACGGCGCTCTGGCAATGGATCGGGCTCGTGCTCGTGGCGCTGGCCGGGCTGGTGAGCGCCGTCGTCGTGAGCGCCATCGTGCTGGGCATCGCGCGCCCCATCACGCGACGCACGCGCGGCGACATCGACAACGCCGTGGTGGAGATGCTCGTGGGCCCGCTCCGCCTGGTGCTCGCGGTGATCGTCGTGCGCGCGCTCCTGCCGTCGCTCTGGCTGCCGCTCTCCGTACACGGCGTCTGCACTGGCTTCACGGCCGGGCTCGTCGTCGTGGCCGCCACCTGGTTTTTGGTCCGCATGGTCACGCTGTTCTCGCGCGTGGCGCAGCTGCGGCTCGCCGCCCAAGGCAGCGCGGTCGGCATCTCGGCGATCCCGCTCGTGCGCCGCATGGTGAACGCCGTCGTCGTCCTGGTGGCCATCCTGCTGGTCCTCACCAACCTCGGCCTCAACATGACCGGCGTGCTCGCCGGCCTCGGCGTGGGCGGGCTCGCCGTCGCGCTGGCCGCGCAGAAGAGCCTCGAGAACCTCTTCGGCGGCGTCACGCTGATCTTCGACCAGCCGGTGCACGTCGGCGACGTCTGCCGCTTCGGCGACCGCGTGGGCACGGTGGAGGACATCGGGCTGCGCTCGACCCGCATCCGCACGCCCGAGCGCACGCTGGTGACCATCCCCAACGCCGAGTTCTCGAGCCTGCAGATCGAGAACTTCGCGCGCCGCGACCGCATCCTCGCCACGACCACCATCGGGCTCCGCTACGACACCTCGCCGGATCAGCTGCGCTACCTGCTGGTGCAGCTGAGGCGCTTGCTGCTCTCCCACCCGAAGATCGACCCGGACACGGCACGGGCGCGGTTCGTCGGCTTCAGCCTGCACTCGCTCGACGTCGAGATCTACGCCTACGTGCGCACCACCGACTTCAACGAGTATCTGGCGATCCGCGAGGAGATCTACCTGCGCGTCGTCGAGCTCGTGCTGGCCACGGGGACCGATTTCGCCTTGCAGCAGCGCGGCATCGACCCCGAGAGGGCGCGCGCGGCGGAGGCGGCCGTCCGGCAGTGGCGCGAGTCGGGCGAGCTGCCGCCGTCGGCCATGCCCGCAGACCGCGCCGCCGCGCTGGACAACGCGCTCGACTACCCGCCGGTGGGATCCCCCGCCGGCGGGCGCCGCTGATCCCGCCTCAGCCGAGGAAGAAGCAGTTGAGCTTGTTACCGTCGAGGTCGCGGAAGTAGCCGGCGTAGAACCCCGCGCCCCGAGGGCCGGGGGCGCCCTCGTCCTTTGCGCCGAGTTCGAGCGCCTTCTTGTGGACGGCGTCGACCTGCGCCTTGCTCGACGCCAAGAGCGCCACCATCGTGCCGTTGCCGCGACTCTAGCGACGCGGCGAGCTGTGTCGACCGGGCGGCGGCGTCACGGTGAGGGACAGCCGGAGCGGGACGTTGCCCGCCCCGTCGAACGCAGCCCCGTCCCGCTGGCGCGGGCGGACGACGAGCTCGTAGGTCCCCGGCGTGGACGGCGCCGGCAACACCGCCGTCACGCGAACGATCTCCCCCGGCTCGACGTCGTGCGGGAGCGGCACGTCTGCGGACGGCAGGTCCACCGGAGGTCCATCGCGCCGCTTCCAGACCGCGACCAGATCCACCACGTACGCCGGCGACGCCCACTGCGGCACCGAGACGGGCCAGGGCGCCGTCCCGGCATTGCGCACCTCGATGGCGAGCCGAAACGGCCAGCCCGTGACCCGCACCGCGGGCGGATTTCGAGCCGTCACCGTGGCCACCGCTTCGTGGCCCGTGAGCCGGCGCACGGGGACGCCGAACACCGTGAACCCGGGACGATAGCCTCGCGCGATGGCGCGGAACCACCGGTCACGCCGGGGCCGGCGCGTCACCTCCCACAAGCTCCACCCGCCGTCCCGCCAGCGCCGGGTAGCCATCCCCGTCGTCTCCAGTCCCGCCTCGAACGCCCGGCGTGCTTCGGCGGATCCCCAGCTGCGCTCCGGCGCGAGCAGCAGCCATCGGAGATGCGTCGCGTCCACCAGGTCGACCAGCGCGTCGGGCTCGGGCAGCCGCCCGACGGCGCTCCGAAGGAAGGACCGATGTGCGGCGGGATACCCCGTGTACCCGCCGACCAGCGTGATCCAGTGCCGCGTGGCATGCAGCATGGCTTCCGAGTCGTGCACGTCCAGCCGTCCGAAGGCAGGCAATTCGAGCATCGGTCCGTCCCCGTGCGCCCGGACCGTGTCGCGCACGGCGGCAAATAGGCTGGCGGCGTCGCGGTGCGGCTCGAGCGTCGCCGTCCGCCTGCCGTGCAGCGGCGCGCCACGCGTCAGGACGAGCGCCACGGTCACCAGCACCGCCGCCGCGATCCGCGCGCGCACGCCGAGCCGGCGGGTCATCCGGTCGAACCCGGCCGCGCCGAGCAGCGCCGTGCCGAATCCTGCCAGCACGACGAACCTGATCGGCGCACGGAAGAACACCAGGCCGGCCCGTTCGAGCAGCGCGAAGGGCAGCGCGATGTGCCGGCCGCCCACGGTGGCCGTCGAGCCGAGCGCCAGCACCGTGCCGGCGATCGCGAACACCATTCCGGGTACAGCCAGCCGCCGGGCATCCGCGGAAAGCGCCACCGACACGCCGGCGAGAGCGAGGAGCACCGACACCCCGCCGAACAGGGTCCACCAGTCGTAGGGCAGCCACCACCACAGCGTGGTGGCCGTCCCCTGAGCGGCCACGGCATCCCGCAGCACGGCGATCGACTCCGGCCGCCCGAAGTACGGGATCGAGAACAGCGCCAGGGCCAGCGCAGCCAGCGCCGCGGCCGCCAGCGCCAGCACGGAGAAGCGCACCCGACCGTTCCCCGCCCGCCCGAGCTCGATCAGGCCCGCCAGCGCGCCGGTGACGGCGAGCATGACGGCCATGTAGTAGGCGCTGAAGACGCCGAGCCCGAGAACGACGCCGAGCTCGGCCGTCCGCGCCGCGTTCGGGCGGTCGCGGAGCGCGAGCAGCGCCAGATACAGCACGGGCAGATACAGATTCGCGTACTGCAAGACCTGGAAGTTGGCCGGCACGCGCAGCGGGCCCAGCGCGAACGCCACGCCCGCCACGAAGGCCGCCGACGGGCTCCCGCCGAGCCGCCGCACCAGGCAGTCCATCGCGAACGCCGCCAGCGGATACGACAGCCACACCGTCCAGTTCGCGGCGAGCACGCCGTTGCCGGTCACCCAGTAAACGGGCGCGAACGCGAGCTGACTCGAGAGAAAATGCTCGCATCCCGTCAGCTGACCCGGCGCGGGATGATTGATCGGCGCATCGAACAGCCTCGCGGGATCGCTCGCGAGCGCGTGGCTCACCCACGACAGGATCCAGACGATCAGCCGCATGTCGCTGATGAAGGCGAACGTGCTCGCCGGCAGCGCACGGTCGAACACCTCGAACCACGGCAGGGAGAGCACGGCGAACAGCGCCGTGTACAGAGCGAATCGCCGCATGGCAGGCGTCAGCGCCCGCCCTTGCCGGCCCCGAGCCGCTTGCGGATGCGCTCGAGCGCCCCGTCCCGCCGCCACATGTAGCAGGAGTCCGGCAAGGCGGTGAGGCCGGGATGCCGCGGCGCGGTGCGCACCTTCTCGTGCCAGGCGTCCGGATGCGCCGCGCGACACTGCACGAGCGCCGGCGCCAGCATGAGCAGCGCGTCCCGCCAGGGTGCCGCCCCGGCCGCCTCGCCGAGGCGCTGGGCGATCTCGCCCGCCGCGCCGCGCGCCAGCCCGAGGCCGCGGAGGCTCGCCAGCAGCGGCGTGCGGTCTTCCCAGCCGACGCCCACGAACGCCGCCGCCGTGCGGACTCGCTCGCGGCCGCCGATCTCGAGCAGGCTGCCCGGCCACAGGTGGACGTCGAGCGTGGCGTCGAGCTCGTGGTGCCGGGCGAAGCGTTCGGGCGCCAGCGAGCCGGCGGGGGCGTCGTTCCAGTCGAGGTCGTTCTGGCGCATCACCACGACGACCACGTCGTCGTCGCGCGCGCGCGCGTCGAACACCAGATCGCGCTGAAAGAGCGTCCCCGACGCAGCCGGGGGGGCGGCGGAAAGCCGCTCCGCGACGCGGGCCAGCCCGGCACGCAACGCGGCGTCCATGAAAAAGGCGAGCGTCACGAGATGCGAGCAGCCGACCGGGCCGCCCGCCTCCTCGCGCATCGCCGCCGTGAGCGCCTTGCCGAGCGGCTTGCCGGCGACCGCCGCCAGCCGCCCGATCGGATCGCGGCAGCTCTCGCCCTCGGTCTCCGGCGAGGCCTCGAACGCCACCGTCGGCTGCGCCGGCGCGAGCGAGCGGACGACGCCCGTGGCGGGGTCGACCACCCAGCGAAACTCCATGTGGTGGATGATGCCCATGCCCTGCATGCTGCCGCCCACCGGCAGAAAGCCACGGGTGCGGAGGTCGATCAGATAGCCCCGCGCCTCCACCGCGCCGTCGTCGCGGCGAGTCGCACGCACGCCGAGCGCGCGGGTGTGCACCGGCTCGGCGCTCATTCGTCCGCGCTCACCGGCCGGCGCGCGCTCTTCACCGCGCTGCGCGCCTTCTTGTCGGCCAGCATCTTCGCCTTGGCGCGGCGGGAGCGGCGGCGCTTCTGGCGCCGGATGCGCTCCGCCTCCTGCTGCGCCCGGCTCGCCGCGCCCGCGCGCCGCTCCTCGAGGCGCTCGCAAAGCAGCCGGCGGGCGAGAAAGCGGTTCATCGCCTGCGTCCGCGCCTTCTGGCACTTCACCGCGATGCCGCTCGGCACGTGCCGCAGCACGACGCACGTCGCCACCTTGTTGACGTTCTGGCCGCCGTGGCCGCCCGAGCGCACGAAGGTCTCGACCAGGTCGGCGTCCCGCACGCCGAGCGCCGCCAGCCGCTCGGCGAGCGCGCGCACCTTGTCGGGTGACACGGGAAACATCACCCGGCCTTTCGTACACGCTCAGGCGGCGTCGTGGAAGATGATGCCGAGCACGCGGCGCACGCCGCGCGTCACCTCGCTGGCGCCGTGGCGCATCGTCGCCCGGGACGCACCCCGCCGCCCGGCGACCGGGCGCGCCCACGAGGGGAACACCACCGCCTCGCCCTGCGCGAGCGTGATCGCGGTGCCGCGCGACTGCATGCGCGGACGCTGCTCGAGCAGCAGGAACTCGCCGCCCTCGTAGTCGCGGCCGGGGCGGTCGAGGCCGATCGCCACCTGCAGCGGGAAGGCCACCCGGCCGTAGAGATCCTGGTGGAGACGGTTGAAGTCGCCCACCCCGTAGCGCAGAAGCAGCGGCGTCGGCCGCCGCTGCCCGTGGGCGGCGCAGCGTGCGAGGAAGCGATCGAGGCGCTCGGGAAACGGCGCGTCGCCGCCGAGGGTGGCACGCCAGCGATTGGCAATCGCCGCCAACGGCGGATAGAGCGCGGCGCGGAGCCGGGCCACCACCGCGGGCAGCGGGCGCGCGAAGTAGCGGTACTCGCCGCGCCCGAAGCGCACGCACTCCATCACCACGGCGCTCCGAAAACGCGCGCGGTCCTCCCAGAGCGCGGCGAGACGGCCGCACTCCGCGGGGGTGAGCAGGTTCGGCAGCCGCGCCACGCCGCGCTCGTCGAGCGCCGCGGCGACGCGCGGCCAGTCGACCGCGCGGAGCCGTGCGGCCAGGTCCGTGTCCGCCACGTCAACCGTCCGGCACGATCTTGAAGACCTCGCCGTCGGCGAGGTCGGTGATGTACAGCTCGCCCCGGGCGTCCTCCCCGAACGACGTGATGCTGCCGATCGCGAGGCCGCCGCCGGGCGCCAGCTCGGCCGTGCGGTTGGCCCGGTTCTGCGCCCGGCCGCCGGAGATGCCGGAGAAGGTGCGAATAAAGCCGGAGCAGTAGTCGGCGTAAAAGTACGTGCCGCGGAGGTCGGGCATGGCGCAGCCGCGATAGACGTAGCCGCCGGTGACGGAGCAGCCCTCGTCGTGCGAGTACTCGAGCACCGGCATGACGAACGCCTCGGGCGTCGCGCAGTCGGCGTCGGCCTCGTAGCAGTGGCCGTCGCCTTCGAACACGTCCCAGCCGTAGTTGAGCCCGCCCGGGCTGCCGCTCGGCTCGAAGGAGATCTCCTCCCACATGTCCTGGCCGACGTCGCCCACGTAGAGGTCGCCGGTGGCGCGGTCGAAGCTGAAGCGCCACGGATTGCGCCAGCCGAACGACCAGATCTCGTCGAGCGGGGGCGTCGCACCGTCGTCGTAGAACGGGTTGTCGGCGGCGGCCCACGGCGGCCCCGCGCGGTCGACGTCGAGGCGCAGGATCTTGCCGAGCAGCGACGACGGGCTCTGCGCCCGCTCGCCCGGGTCACCGCCGAGGCCGCCGTCGCCCATGCCCACGTAGAGCTTGCCGTCGGGCCCGAACGCGAGCTGCCCGCCGTTGTGGTTGGAGTACGGCTGATCGATCCGCAGCAGCACCTGCCCGCTGCTCACGTCCGCCAGGTTCGGGTCGGCGCTCACCGTGTAGCGCGCGATCACGGTATCGCCGTCGCCCGCCGTGTAGTCGACGAAGAACCAGCCGTTCTCGGCGTAGTTCGGATGGAAGGCGAGGCCGAGGAGCCCGCGCTCGCCGCAGCAGGACACCTGCGCGGTGAGATCGAGAAACGGCGTCGCGCGCAGTCTGCCGTTGGCGACGATGCGGATCGTGCCCCCCTGCTCCACGATGAACAGCCGGGCGGTGTCGAAGCGCGGCGCGGTCACGTAGAGCGGCTTGTCGAGCCCCGAGGCGACGAGCACGGAGCGAATGGCCGTGCCCGGCGTGGTCGGCACCCCGGCACAGACGCCCATGTCGTTCTCGATGCGGCAGAGCGCGGAGCACCCGTCGCCGTCCTCGACGCCACCGTCGTCGCACTGCTCGCCGACCTCGATCGTGCCGTTGCCGCACACCGCCGGCGGCGTCGAGCTGCAGTCCGGCGGCGGCGGCGCCCGCCGGCCCTTCACCTTGCCCACGCGGCCGCGCAGCTCGGTGAAGCTCGCACAGAGGACGTGGTCGCCGATCGCGAGTCGCACGTCGATCGGACCGCTCTGCGGCTGCGTCACGACGTACGGCCAGGCGGCACCGCCGCCCGTAACGATCAGCCTTCCGCCGCGCTTGCCCCCCTTCAGCACGACGCGCTCTACGCCGCTCGTCCGGGCGCGGTCGAGGTAACGGTAGCCGCGCGCGCCCGGCGGCGAGCCGAGGCCCTTCCATCGGCCCGCGTCGAGCGCCAGCGGACCGGTGTCGCCGTCGCCCACGCCCGTGCCCGCGACCTCGAGCGTCGCGCCGAGAACGGTCGGGTCGCCGAGGCGTGCCGGGTCGATGGCGGCATCTCGCACCGCCCGGAAGGTCACGCGGCGTTTGGCGGGCGACCCCGGGTCCTTCAAAGACAGCCGATCGCCGGCCACCGGGTGATCCTCCGCGGCGGCCGAGCCGAGCGGCGCGCCGCAGAGCGTCACGAGGGTAAGTAGCACCGCTCCTCGCTGCATCGGGCTCCGCTTCGACCCTAGGCAGCGCGCAGCGAGACGTCAAACTTTTTGAATCGGTACTACTTCTTGCTGCTCCCGCGCGGCGTGAAGTCGAGGTCCGGCGGCGGCGCGTCGGGCAGTTTCCAGCGGATGTACGGCTTGTCCTTCAGCTCGTGGTAGGCGTTCGCCATGTCGACGCAGTGATGGAACGCCTGCTCGAAGGCGGCGAAGTCCTGATCCTTGATGGGTCCCTCGAGACGGCTCCAGTCCTCTTCGAGGTACTTGTTGATGGCTTCCTCGTGCTTGGGCCGCATGAAGGCGCCGAGCTCGAAGAGGCCCTTGGTTTCCTTCCACTGGAACTTGGCGAGCGGCCAGTTCCCCGCCTTGGCGGCGTAGTAGAGCTTCCAGGTGCGAATGCCGATCTCCGGCATGATGCGCGCGAGCCCCGGCTGGACCATGACCAGGTCCTCGATGCTCATGCTCTTCTTGTCGCCCCAGAACTGGATGGACTTCAGCTTCTCTTCGAGTTCCTTTTCGGAGATGGACATGGACGCGTGCATAGCGCGGGCTTGTCCGATTGGCAAAGCGAAGCCGGGGCGCGCTAGAGAGCCGCATGCCCCGAGCGACCCGCCGCGCGAGCGCCCCCGGCGCGCTGCCGTACGACGCCCGCGCCGCGCTCCGGCATCTCGCGGCCGCCGATCCGGTGCTCGGCCGCCACATCGAGCGCGTGGGTCCGTTCGGGCTCGAGCTGCGGCGGACGTCCGACACGTTCACGGCGCTCGCCGAGGCCATCGTCTACCAACAGCTCTCGGGCAAGGCGGCCGCCACCATCTTCGGCCGTCTCGCCGCGCTGTTCCCGGGCGGGCTCGCCGCCGACGCGCTGCTCGCCACCGCGGACGCGCCGCTGCGCGCCGCCGGGCTCTCGCGGGCCAAGCTCGCGAGCCTGCGCGATCTCGCCGCCCGCACGGCGGCGGGCGCGGTCCCGACGCTCTCCGCGCTGCGGAGGATGGACGACGACGCGATCGTCGAGGCGCTGACGCCGATCCGCGGCATCGGCCGCTGGACGGTGGAGATGCTGCTCATCTTCCGCCTCGGCCGGCCCGACGTGCTGCCGCTCGCGGACTACGGCATCCGCAAGGGATTCGGCGTGGTCTTTCGGCGGCGCGGCAACGGCGCCGACGGCCTGCCGGCGCCGGCCGAGGTGTCGCGGCGCGGCGAGCGCTGGCGCCCGTATCGCTCGGTCGCGAGCTGGTATCTCTGGCGGGCGCTCGACGCCTGAGCGCGCGGCGCTGCGGCCTCAGCCGGCCCGCGAGAGCAACGTCGCGATCAGCGCGTCCAAGCGGCGCCCGGCATCGTCTGCCGCGTTCACGATGGCGCGGGCGACGTTGAGATCCGAGAGGTGCTTGCCCGTCATCTTCTCGGCCTTCTTGAGGAACGACTTGACCTTCTTCCGCGCCTTCTTGAGGGTCTTTGCGACCTTCTTCGCCGGTGCGGTGCTGGTGGCGGCCTTCTCCACCTGCGCGTTCGTCTTGGCGAGCAGCTTGCCGAGGCTCGCGCGCGCCTTCTCCGAGACGCTCGCGTGGCCAAGCAGCCCGTCGAGCGTGCCGAGCCGGCAGGTGACCGAGGCGAACTCCTCTGCCGGCTGCTGTACACAGCCCTCGGTCGCGTCGCAGACCGGCGTCGTACAGAGGTCGCCGTCGTCGCACTCTGGGACAGTGGTGGGATCGAGCAGCGTGTGCGTGCAGCCGGCGGCCGGGTCGCAGGCGTCGGAGGTGCACGGGTTGGTGTCGGTGCACTCCACGGTGACGGATTCGCAGATGCCCGTCACGCAGTCGCGGCCGCCGCAGATGCCGAGCGGATCGCAATCGGTGGCGTCCTGGCACGGGATGCACGGGCCCGTGCTCTGGTCGGTGCAGAGCGAGCCTTGGACACAGACGATGGCGAGACACGTCGAGCCGGGCTCGCCGTTCTGCTCGCCCTCGTCGCACTCCTCGCCGCAGTCGACCACGCCATTGCCGCAGGTCTCGAGCTGACAGGTCGGCGAGCAGCCGTCGCACGGGTCTTCCCCGAAGTCGTCGCATTGTTCGAGACACTCGACGATGCCGTTGCCGCACGCCTCGACCTCGCAGAACCGCGAGCAGCCGTCGCAGTCGTTCGTGTTGTCGTCGTCGCAGGCCTCGTCGGGCGTCTGCACGCCGTCGCCGCAGCCGGGCGGCGGGAGCCGCACGCACGAGGCGTCGCAGGTGGGCGAGGCGCCGCCGGTGTCGCACTCCTCGTTGCACTCGACGCGTCCGTTGCCGCACGCCTCGATCCGGCACGAGCCGGAGCAGTTCGTCTCGTCGCAGCTCGCGAAGTTGCCGTCGTCACACTCCTCGCCGCACTCGGTCGTGCCGTCGCCGCACACGCCTTCGCGGCGCGAGCAGTTGGCGGCGCAGCCGTCGCAGCCGATGGTGTTGCCGTCGTCGCAGCTCTCGTCGACGCCCAACCCGGGGCGGCAGTCGATGCGGCCGTTCCCGCACGCCTCTTCGAGACAGGACGGCGTGCAGCCGTCGCAATCGACGTCGTTGCCGTCGTCGCACTCCTCGCCCGGCTCGAGGATGTTGTTGCCGCAGGTGGGAAGCGGCGGGCCGCCGCACTGCACGACCGTGTCGCTGGCGATCACGGCCGGGGTGGGGCTGAGCGTGCCCGTCAGCATCGGCGCCGGCGAATCGGGCCGGTGGCGAATCGTGAGATCGTCGCCGGCCAGGATGTTGCCGGCGACGGTGATCGCGCCGCCCCCCGTGAGTGCCACGCGACCGCCGAGTCCTTCGGCGGAGAGGGTCCGCCCGGCAGGGAGCGAGAGGTCGCACCAGGCCGTCGCTTCGACCTCCCCGCCGATGCAGGACTCGCACAGTCCGCCCGCCGCGATGGTCCCCAGCGTGAGGTCTTCCTGCGCGAAGAACGTGACGGAGCCGCCCGCCCCGAACGTGCGCTTGCCGGTGGCGTCGATGGGTTGGTTTTGCACGATGGAGCCGCCTGCGATGAAGTCCCCCGTGCCGCCGAAGCCGTCCGGAACGGTGCCGAACATCGTGACGGGCGCGTTCAGGAAGAGATCCTGTCCCGCCGCGACCGTGATGTCGCCACCGTCACCCCCGAGCTCGAGCCCGGGTTCGCCTTGCGCCATCAGCGGGCTTTCGATCGAAATCGGACCGAAGGCG
Organism: Candidatus Limnocylindria bacterium; assembly: GCA_035559675.1. GTDB lineage: Bacteria > Desulfobacterota > Binatia > DP-6 > DP-6 > DATMAZ01. The sequence continues at coordinate 26,356 of DATMAZ010000084.1, read as the reverse complement.
AAGAGCTCGATCGCGCCGCCGAAGCCGGCGCCCGCGAACGCGCGGGCGTCGATGCGCGAGAACGCCTTGCCCGGCACGGTCGTGATCGTCTCGCCGCTGATGTCGACGCTGCCGCCCTCGCCGCCCGACGCGTCGATGATGCCGGAAATGCTCACCTGCTCCGCGGCGTTCAGCAGGATCTCGCCGCCGTCGCCTGCGCCGCCGCCCTTCCCCGAGATCTCGCCTTCCACGATGATCGAGCCAGACGACGCGATGTCGATCAGCCCGAGCCCCGAGTCGGCCGTGGTCCCCTTGGAGGCGACGATGCCCTGGATGATGACGTCACCGCCCCCCGAGGTGGAAAGTCCGATGGCTCCAGGCGACACGGCGTCGGAGAGGTCGATGCGACCGGACGTGGTGGCGGTCGCCAGCACTTCGATCGGACCGCTGGTCTCGATCTCGAGCGTGCCGCCCTTGCCGACGATGGCGCTGCCGGGGTTGATCCGCAGGCTCCCGGCGATGATGCGTACCGTGCCCGACTGGATGTCGAGCTTGGTGCCGGAGCCGCCCGGCAGCACGAAGGCGCGCGTCCCGAAGTCGAGGGTGGAGCCGTCGTCGACCACGAACGTCTCGCCCTGCGGCAGCACGCACGGATCCTCGGTGAAGAAGCAGATGTCGTCCGCGATGGTGGCGTGGGCCGGGCCCGCCTCGAGCAAGAGGGCGGCGGCGAGGCCGAGGAGATGCGGACGGTTCATGGCTCGACTGTAGCCCAGCCGGGCGCGGCGAGGCTATCGCTCGGGGCCAAGGCTAGGTCCGGAAACCGGACGTCCCTCCTCGGTCGGGGAGGGACGTCGTGTGAATGCTCTGGTGCGCGTTACGGTGTGACTTTGCGGCGAGTGGTGCTGCGGGGCCGCCTACTCCACGAAGGCTCCGCTCGGCGACGGCGGCTCGGTGCTGGTCGTGGTCGAGGTGGTGGTGACGACCGTCGTCGTCGAGGTCGTGGTCGCCGGTGGCAAGGTCGTGGACGTGGTGGTCGGCGGCGGGGCCGTCGTCGAGGTCGTGGTCGCCGGTGGCAAGGTCGTGGACGTGGTGGTCGGCGGCGGCGCGGTCGTGGACGTGGTAGTGGCCGGCGGCGCCGTGGTCGACGTGGTCGTGGCCGGGGGCGCAGTCGTGGACGTGGTGGTGGCCGGGGGCGCGGTCGTGGACGTCGTGGTCGCGGGCGGCGCCGTGGTCGTGGTGGTGGTAGTCGGCGGCGCCGTCGTGGTGGTGGTCGTCGTGGCCAGCGTGCTCGTGGTGCTCGAGCTGGTCGACGTGGAGCTGCTGGTCGAGGTGGTGCTGGGCGGCGGAATCGTGGTGGTCGGGCTCGAGAGGCACGTGCCCTGCGAGCAGATCCCCGGTGTCACACCACCGATGAGACACGCCGTGCCGTTCTGCGCGATGTTGAGGCACTGCGAGCCGCTGCACACGTCGCTCGTGCAGTCGTTGCCGTCGTCGCAGGCGACCGTGCATCCTGGCGGCGACACCGGGCTGAACTTCGCATTGCGGATACGCAGCGATTCGCACCAGAGGCCGCCGGCATGGTGGCCACCGGCGACGCCGCACGTGGCGAACGGCGCGCACACGCCGGCCAGCACCGTCGACGTGCCGCCGAACTTGACGCGCGTGCCGCCGACGAAGACGCCGATCGCGCTCGAATCGACCGTGGAGCTCGGGGCCGGGCCGAGGTAGGCGCCGCGCGCGAGCTTCAGGTTGTTCGCCACGCGGATTTGGGTGGGCGACTGGATGAGCACCGTGCCGCGCGAGGCGACCTGGATGTTGCAGAAGGTGTAGGTGCCGCCGGGAAGGATGACGCCCCCGGGCATCGGCTGCTGGGTCACGGGGTCGAGGCCGCCCTTGATCTTGAGATCGCCGTACACGCCGGCCGGCACGGTGACGGTGATGCCTTCGGGCACCGTGATGTTCGGGCCGCTGCAGGTGGGCGGCACGGGGAAGTTGCACGCCGCGCCCAGGTCTTCGAACAGGCCGAGCGGATCGCGGATGCCGAGGCCGTCGGTGATCGGAATCCAGCGCTGGAGATCGGCCACGCTGTCGACGCCGAGCAGCGCGCGCGAGTAGACGTTGGCGAAGCTCCCGTTCGACAGGCGCACGAGCGAGCCGACGAGATCGGAGCTGTAGGCCGAGTGGCTCTTCAGCACCACCGCGCGCTCGCTGCCGATCGCCCCCGCGGTGACCAGCACGTTCTTGCCCGCGACCTTGTCGGAACCGAAGAGGACGTAATCGCTCAGGGTACTGGGAGGCGTCTGGGCCTGCGCAACAGCCGCGACCAGCACGGCAGCAAAGACGATCGCGAGGGGGGGGCGTCGCTTGCTTGTCATCTCGTTCCCTTCCACTTCAGAACCTTCCTGCTCCGTGCGTAATCGAGAGCGGCGGAGTCCGCGCACCTGCTGCATCGACCATGCCAGGCGCCGGACGCGATGGATCCCACAGCCGAGTGCCGCGGGTCAAGGGAAAATGACATGCGTCCGCCGAAGCGCGCCGCGCACGTCTGCGACCATGGTGCGGGTCGATCGTGCATGTTCGTCAGCTATTTCGCCCTTGCACGGAAGCCATGCCCTGTCGTATCGCTGGCGCACCGGCTCCCCGCGCCGCTGCGCGGGCGCCGCGCACGATGGACGTACGCAAATCAGCCCGGCGCCGGCCGCCGTTTCCGTCTCCGGGGGGCAGCCGAGGTACCCCCGGCGTGGCATGGCCGTTGCTGCCTTTCGGGCCACACATGTCGCACCGCTCCGGGGGATTCGTGTCGTCGGGATTCGTGTCGCTGGCGGTCGCGTTCGCCCTGGCATACGTGGTGCCATGCGCCCGGCCGGCGCTCGCCCAGCAGGCGGTCACCGATCCCGAGAGCTACATCGTGCTCGGCGAGCAGCGGCTTTCGGTGAGCAGCCTCACCGTCCGGACGGGCAACGTGGGCGTGAGCGTCGGCAACCTCATCTCCCGCAGCGTGCTCACCGCCGACAACTCGATGCTGGTCGGAGAGAACGTCAAGGTCGCGGCCACGTCGATCTGCGCCGGCGTGGTGGCGGGCCAGGCGGTCGGCACGAGCGAGTCGTGCCCGGTGGCCGTCGGCCAGTCCGTGCCCCCTTTCCCGGCCCTGCGCGAGGCGTGCGACTTCCCCGCCACGCTGCCGGCCTGCGCCGCAACCCCGCCGCTTATCCTCGAGGCCGGCCAGGAGGTCACCCTGGACCCCGGCGCCTATGGCGAGGTGCGCATCACCGGCGGCTCGCCCGGTTTCGCGACGCTGCGGCTGAACGGCACCTACACCTTCTGCAATCTGCGCGCGCTCGCCAAGAGCCGGATCCTGTTTTCCGGGCCGTCCACCGTGCACGTGAACGGCCGCTTCATCCTGCGCAACGCGTTCTTCGGGCCCGATCCGTCGATCCCGCTCGCCGAGCGGGTCGATCCGCGGCAGATCAAGGTGTTCGTCAGCGGGCCGGTCGGGCTCTCGCGCACGGCGCAGCTCAAGGCCAACGTGTGCGCGCCCGACACCGCCATCCGGGGCACGGCGGTCTCGGTCACCGGCCGGCTGATCGGCAAGCGGGTGCGGCTGCGCCGGTGCGTGCTCGGCCTCACCGACCTGCCGGCCACCTGCGGCAACGACATCCGGGAAGGCGACGAGGAGTGCGATCCCGGCCCGACCGGCGGGACGTTCGTTGGCGGTAGCTGCGGCTTCTGCACGGTCGCCTGCACGTGCGACCCGAAGGGCGGCACCACCACTACGACCACCTCGAGCACTACCTCCACCTCGACGAGCAGCTCGAGCACCACCTCGTCGAGCTCGTCGACCGTGACCAGCGTGACCAACACCAGCGTGACCACCTCCACCACCACCACGACGTTCCAGCCCGGCGTCTGCGGCAACCAGGTGCGCGAGGGCGACGAGGAGTGCGACGGCGACGACTTCGGCGACGCCACCTGTCCCGGCAGCACGAGCGGCGCGTTTCTCGCCTGCACCGAGGCGTGCACGATCGACTTCTCGGAGTGCCCGCCGAGCAGTCTCGAGCTGTGCGGCAACTGCTTCGACGACGACGAGAACGGCCTCACCGACTACGAGGATCCGGCCTGCTGCGCCGCCACGCAGCGCTACCCGATGGTGCTGAAGAAGGGCGCCATCAGCCGCAACGCCAGGAAGCAGCAGACGAAGCTCAAGCTGCGCTCGGTGCTCGCCATGAGCGGCCTCGCCGACGCCGACCCCACCAAGGCCGACGTCTTCGTCCAGCTCCGCGACCCCGCCGGCCAGTCCATCCTGTGCGCGCGCATTCCGGCGTCGAGCTTCAAGGCCAAGAAGAACGGCAAGCGTTTCAAGTTCCGCGATCGCGACGGCCGGCTCCCGAGCGCGGGCGGCATCCGCAAGCTCATCATCGCCCGCGGCAAGGACGGCAGCCTCACGCTGCGCGCCAAGGGCAAGAGCGTCCCGTTCGCCGTGCCGGCGGCCGGGGCCATCGAGATCACCACCGCGTTCGCGCCACCCGACGGCGAGGCGCGCTGTTCGGCGGCGCGGCGTCCCTTCCGCACCGGCAAGAAGGGCAAGCTCGTATTCCCCTGATCGCCTTCCCCCTCCCGTTCCGACAGTTTCGAAGCAGTGACGACGCAGTACCCTAGAGCGGCGGCGTCCGCGCGCGGCCGCTTCCCTCGCTGTTCGGCCACCGCGGGGCTGGCGCTGCTGCTCGCCTGGCCGGCGGTCGCGGTGGCGAGCGGCGGCCCGTCGCCGCGCTTCCCGGTGGTGGTCGGCGGTGCGCTCCTGGTGGCGCACTACGCCGCGCGCGACGGCGGCTGGCAGCTCTGGCACGTCGACACGGCGACCGGCACGCCCACGCTGGTGGCGCGCGACTTCGGCGAAGACATCGAGGTGGAGCGCAGCAGCGACGGGCTGGAGGCCTACGTCAGCGTGCGCGGCGCGCTGTGGGCGACCGACGGCACGCCGGAAGGTACGCGGCTGGTGGCCTCGCTCCCGTTCTTCCCCACCGCGCTCAACGACATCGCCGGTGTGCTGTACTTCAGCGACGGGAACGGCACGCTCTGGCGGAGCGACGGCACTGCGCCCGGCACGCAAGCGGTGGCGACCATCCCACCGGGCGTGTCGATGCACGACATGACGCCGGCCGCGATTACCGACGGGCCGGGGACGACCATCTTCTTCCGTGCCGTGGACGCCGCCGCCGGCAGCGAGCTCTGGCGCAGCGACGGCACCGGTCCCGGCACGATGCGCGTCGCCGACATCAATCCCGCGGGGGGATCGGTGCCGAGCGCCTTCGCCGTGCGCGCCGGTATCCTCCACTTCGCCGCCGCCGACGGCGTCCACGGCGTCGAGCTCTGGCGGAGCGACGGCACCCCGGAAGGGACGTGGATGGTCGCCGACATCAACCCCACGGGCGACAGCTCGCCGAGCGGCTTCACCGAGCTCAGCGGCTTTCTCTACTTCGCCGCCGACGACGGCACGGGCAGCGAGCTCTGGCGGACCGACGGCACGCCCGCCGGCACCGTCAAGCTGGCCGATCTCAATCCGAACGGCGCCTCGACGCCCACGGCGTTCCGACGGGTGGGACAGGTGATCTACTTCCGCGCCGACGACGGCACGACCGGCAGCGAGCTCTGGCGCACGAATGGCACGCCGGCAGGCACGCTGCGGGTTGCCGACATCGCGCCCGGCGCCGCCTCGTCGTTTCCGCGTAACCTGCGCAACGCCGGCGGCATCCTGATCTTCACGGCCAACGACGGCATTTCCGGCGAAGAGCTCTGGCGCAGCAACGGCACGGCGGCAGGCACGGTACGGGTAAGCGACGTCAATCCGACCGGCGGCTCCGCACCGCGCGATCTCACCGTGGTGGGCGACACCGTGTTCTTCGTCGCCGACGACGGCACGACGGGGGAGCAGCTCTTCGCGCTGCGCGGCTGCGGCGCGAGCGGCTCGGCCGAGACCTGCGTCGTCGAGCACGTGCCGCTGCCGTTCAGCTCGCCCGCCACGACGGCGCGGCCGCAGCTCGTCCGCGACATCCGGCCCGGGGGAGCCGGCTCGGCGCCGCGCGAGCTCACGCCGTTGCTCGGCGAGGCCGTGTTCGCGGCCCGGGACGAAACGACGGGCATCGAGCTCTGGCGCACCGACGGCACGGCGGGCGGCACCGTGCGGGTGCGCGACATCAATCCCGGCCCGGCCGGGTCCGACCCGCGCGAGTTCACGGCGCTCGGCAGCGTCGTCTTCTTCCGCGCCGACGATGGCACGGGCGGCGAGCTCTGGCGCACCGACGGAACGCCGGCCGGCACCACGATGGTCCGGGACATCGCCGCCGCAGGCGGCTCGGAGCCCGAGCTCTTGAAGGTCGCCAACGGCCTCCTCTTCTTCCGCGCCGACGACGGCATCCATGGCGTCGAGCTCTGGCAGAGCGACGGCACGGCCGACGGCACGCGGCTCGTGCTCGACATCAACCCGAGCGGCGACTCGCTGCCGCGGGGGCTCACCCCGCTCGGCGGCGCCCTCTGTTTCAGCGCCGACGACGGCACCAACGGCCGCCGGCTCTGGCGCACCGACGGCGTGACGACCACGCTCGTGTGGCCAGAGGGTCCGCTCGCTCCGGAGTACGCGCCCAGCTGGCTCACAGCCTTCGGCGGCAAGCTGTTCTTCAGCGCCGGCGACGTCGCGAACGGCGTCGAGCTTTGGAGCAGCGACGGCACGACCGCCGGCACCAGCCTGCTCCGCGACCTCGCTCCGGGACCCGTCAGCAGCGCGCCTGCGCAGCTCACGGCCACCGGTGGCCGGTTGTATCTCAGCGCCGACGTGCCGGGGACCGGGCGCGAGCCGTGGCGCAGCGACGGCACCGCGGTCGGCACCGTGCTCCTGGCCGACGTGCGCGACGGCCCGGCGGGCAGCGAGCCATTGCGCTTCGTGACGGTCGGCAACCGCACCTTCTTCGTCGCCAACGACGGCACCTTCGGCTGGGAGATCTGGTCCACCGACGGCACGAGCGGGGGCACGCAGCTCGTGCGCGACGTCGATCCCACCAACGTCACCGTGCCGTCGTTCCTCACCGGGCTCGGCAACCGCCTCTACTTCAGCGCCTTCTCGCCGGGCTTCGGGCGCGAGCTCTGGACGAGCGACGGCACCACCGCGGGTACCCGGCTCCTCGTCGATCTCAACCCCGACGGCGACGCCAACCCGGAGTTCCTGATCGCCCGGGGCGGCACGCTGCTGTTCGCCGCCAACGACGGGGCGTTCGGCGACGAGCTGTGGTCGTTCGCGCTCTGCGGCGACGGCGTGACGGCAAGCGGGGAGGAGTGCGACGACGGCAACCAGAGCGGCGGCGACGGATGCTCCGTGTCATGCACGATCGAACCGATACCGTGCACGGGGAGCCAGGTCTGCATCGGCGGGCGGGCCCTGCGCCTCGCCGACCGGCGCGGCGTCGCTTTGTCGCTCGACACCCGCGACCTGGCGATCATTCCCGGGGCGGCAGACAGCGCCGCCGACCCCTCGGTGGTGGGCGCCACGCTCGATCTGATCGACCTCGGCGGCACGGCGAGCGTGCACATGCCGCTCGACGCGACCTCCTGGAAGATCCGGCGCGAGCCCGAGCGCGGCCTCAGTTATCGCTACCGGAGCACCGGCGCCGTGCGCTGTCGCGCCAAGCTCGGCGTGGCGCGCATCCGCATCCGCTGCCGCCAGCCCGAGCTGCAGCTTGCCGCCCCCTTCTCGGGGCCGGTGGGCGTCCGGCTGCGCATCGGGGAGGCGGTCGAGTACTGCCTCGAGTTCGCCGGCAAGCGCGGCAGAGGTCGCAACGCGCGCTGGCGAGCCCGCGAGGCCGTTGCACCCCTGCAATGTCCCGAGATTTCGCCCATTTCTCCTTGACACGATCTTTCGGCCAAGTGTACGGCTAGGCCGTCTCCACACGAAACCTCCATGCACCCGAGCGCCCCCCCACATTGCAGGCTGGGTAGGCCTGTCTTTGCCCTCCTTGGCCGCTTCCTGCTGGCGCTCCCGCTGCTCGCGAGCGACCTGGCCCTTGCCGCTCCGGCCACGCTCTCGCGCGACGTCGGCGACTACTTCGCACTCTCGTTCCGCCGCATGCGTCTCAAGGACTTCTTCGTCGAAGCGCCGGGCTGCAACGTCGGCGTCAATTGCGCGGAGACCGGGCGGACCTGCGGGCGCGTGCAGACCAACGGCGCCGTGATCAGCATGCCCGGCCAGATCGTCGGCGACGACATGTGCGGCCCCGGCAACTTCTGGGAGGTCTTCCGCAACAACACGGACGTGCGCTGCGCGCCCGACTGCGGCATGATCGGCAACGACGGGCCGGCGCCGGGCTGCGTGAACACCTTCACCACGCCCATCCTCGGCGACCTCGACGACGACGGCCAGCCGAGCTGCAGTGCGGATTGCAAGGTCGACATCGGCGACGCGGCCGCAGCCTGCGGCGTGGCTTACCCGCTCCCGCCCTGCGACATCACGAAGGAAGTGCGCGTCTTTCCCAAGTCGGACTGCTCGCCGATCGAGTACGACACGGCGCCCGGCAACAAGCGGTGCGATCTGAAGCTCGGCACCTACGGCAACATCCGCGTGCGCAACCGGGGCCGGATCAACTTCGCCGCGGGCACGACCGTCGCGTGCATGCTGGCGGTCGGGAAGGCGACTCGCGTCACCAGCGATGGGCCGGCGCTGATTCTCGTCCCGGGCCACGGCAAGGCGGCGTTCAACAACCTCGCCGACGTCGGCGGCGAGTGCCGCGAGTTCAAGGTCGTCACCGAGTTCGGCCCGGTCCGCTTCGCCAAGCACGGCGAGTTCCATCTCGACGCCTGCACGCTCGGCGGCACGATGAAGCTCGGGCACGACAACAACCTCCGCGGCCGCTTCATCTCCGGCGAGTTCCTGGTTTCGAACTTCAACAGCACCGGCGCCTGCTGCGAGCCGACGACGACCTCGACGTCCACCTCGACCACCACCACGGTGTCGAGCACCTCGTCGACCACCAGCACGACCTTCCCGAACCTGCCGGACGTCTGCTGCGAGGACGCGAGCGAGGTGCCGCCCATCTGCGGCTCGGCCGAGACCACCAACGACTGCATCGCGTCGGGCGGCACACCCGGGCCGGCGGGCTCCACGTGCCAGGTCGCGGACGGCGGCGGCCGCTGCCGCACGACGCCGCCCAATCCCGGCGGGTGCTGCCAGTTCGAGGACGCGTGCGCACTCGGCGGCGGGCTCGACGAGGTGCGCTGCACCAGCCTCGGCGGCGCGTTCGTGCCCGACGCGGTCTGTTCGCCTACCGGCGACTGCCTACAGGTCACGACGACCACGACCTCGACGTTCCAGACCACCACGACTACGACCACCACGACCACCAGCACCACGACCTCGACCACCAGCACCACGACGAGCACCAGCACCACGAGCAGCACGAGCTCGACGACCAGCACCAGCACGACCACCAGCACCAGCACCACCACATCCACCGCGCCGTCCGGCGTGTGCTGCGAGTTCCCGGGCGAGCCGTCCGTCTGCTCGTCGGCGGCGAACAACGGCACCTGCATCTCGGCGGGTGGGACACCCGGTCAGCCGGGCGATACCTGCCAGGCCTCGCCCGCGGGCGGCGTCTGCAGCCACACGCCGCCGCCCCCGGGCGGCTGCTGCGAACTCGGCGGCGGCTGCTCGATCGGCGACCTCGACGCCGCGCAGTGCACCGCCCAGGGCGGCACGTTCGTGGACGACGCGGTCTGCCTGCCGTCGGGGCGGTGTGAAGAGGTGCCGCCGCCGGTCGGCGATTGCTGCGAGATCGGCGATACCTGCTCCATGATCGGCCCCGAGCAATGCTCGAGCCTCGGCGGCAGCTTCGTGGAGAACGCCTCGTGTCTGAGCGACGGCCGCTGCCTGGTGGTCACCACCACGACCACCAGCACCTCGAGCTCCACGACGACCTCGTCGTCCTCGTCCATCACGGCGACGTCCATGACCGTCACCACGGTCACGACGAGCACGAGCAGCACGACCTCGAGCACCACGCTGCCCGGGCAGGGCTTCACCCGCACGATCGGCTTCTACAAGACGCATCCCGGCGTCACGCAGTGGATCCTCGATCAGGCGGGCGGCATCACGGTCTGCGGCGTCGACATCGACAACACCAACGTGGACGACGCGCACTCGGCGCTCGAAGCGCTCTGCATCTCGCCCAGGGGCGACCAGCGGCTGCAGCTCGTGCGCCAGCTGACCGCCGCCGCCCTCACGATGGCGGCGGGCGGCGCCACCTTCGCCGACTTCGACGCCTGCAACACCATGTGCGCCACCGGCAGCGGTTCGGTCTTCGACGTGGGCGACTGCATCAACTCGGCCGACGCGTTCAACAACAGCGGCGACAACCTGCCTGCGCCCTTCGACAGCCTGGAGAGCGGCCATCCCGAGTACTGCCAGATGGCCCACAACACCGCCTGCAACGTTCTGAGCCCCACGTCCTGCAACCTGTAGGATCGCGGCAGGCGCCCCCGGGGCGCCGCGTCGTACACGAGCAGAGTCGGTCTCCGGCAGGCACCGTTCGCCCGGGTCGCGGGGGCCGCTCCGCGGGGCCTCCTCACGGCGTTTGCGCGGTGTGGCGTGGCGTCCGACCAAAGGCGCAGGCGCCGCCCGCGTTTCTGCGATGCCTGCGACCCTGCATGGCTGCAACGGCCCGGGCGGGGGCGGCGACACGTGCCATCCCATTGCTTTTACCCTTGCCTTTTTGCCGTGATTCCCGATATCTCTCGCGCGTCGCCGGGTGGTCTTCGCCACAGCGGCCGAGCGGCCCGAAACGGCAGGAAAATCGGGCTCGTGGCGCGCTTCTTGCTGTCGACGTAGGAGAGATGCGGAGAGATCGTCGTCTGCCGTGCGGGGCAGTGTTGTCCGCGGTCCTGTTGGCCGCCCTGGGCGGTCTCGCGGATCGCGCATTCGCGCTGCATCGCGAGACACCCGGCGCCGTGCGCATCACCCGCAGCGCCAGCCACTTCCATTCGCCGGGGCGCATGTGGGGTAACGACGTCGCCTTCGTCTCGAACGTCGACCTCGCCTTCAACGGCAACAACACCCAGCAGATCTTCGTCTACAACCACTTCCAGTGGGTCTGTCAGAACGGCACGCCGGTGCCCGCGACCGAGGCGCGCTGCCCCTCTCCGCCCATCCCCTTCCTCCAGCAGGTTACCTTCGGCCCGGGCGAGCCCGCCAACCCGAGCGTCTCGCAGTCGAAGGGAACCTGCCAGCTCGATCCCAACATCCCCTGCGAGATCGACGCGGACTGCGGCCTCGAAGGCGGCCAGTGCTTCAAGGACAACCAGTGGGTCGCCTTCGACGCGCTCGGCAGCTTCGCGGGCGGCACCGGCCCGCAGGCGTCCCGCCGGCAGATCTTTCTCTTCAATCGCGACACCCAGGCGCTGATCCGCGTGACCAACGCGGCCGACGGCGACAGCACGCGCCCGTCGCTCAACGTGCAGGGCGGCATCGTCGTCTTCCAGTCGACCGCCGCGCTCACGGGGGTGCCGAATCCCAGCGGCGCCGAGCAGATCTTTATCTTCGAGCGCAAGACCGGGCTGCTCCGCCAGATCACCTTCGGGCAGGCGCCGAGCAGCAACCCCACCATCAACCTGGGCGGCACGATGATCGCCTTCCAGTCGCGCGCCGACCTCCTGCGCAGCGGCGTCGATACCGGGCGCTACCAGATCTTCTGGGCCGAGTACGACAAGGCCGCCCACACCGCCACCGTGCGCCGCCTCACCAACGGCAACGGCGACAGCATCAACCCAAACATCGGGCCCACGTCGCGGAGCGTCGTGTTCGAGTCGGTTGCGACGAACCTCGGCGGCACGCCGGGCGGCTCGCAGATCTACCGCTCCTCACGCCTCGACATCACGCCGATCACCGTCGAGCAGGTGACCTTCCAGAGTGCGTTCGGCGACTGCCACTATCCGGCGCTGTCCCCGGGCGCCGACCGCATCGTCTTCGTTTGCGACGGCGATCCGCTCGGCAACGGCACCGACGGCCCGCGCGCGTTCACGCTCGACCTCGACGACGGCACGCTGCGGCAGCTCACGGGCGCGGGACAGGTCCAGGGCCCGATCTCGCACAGCCTCGGGCGCTGGTTCGTGTCGCTGTCCACCACCAGCACGCTCACCAACGAGGAGGCCTGCGGCTTCCAGCTCTTCGCCATCGACTACTACGACGCCGAGCCCGGCCACTGGGCCGCGGCCAAGGCGCCGGGCGAGCTGCCGCCCGACATCGATCCGCCCGATGATCCGGGCGGCATCGATTCGAACGTCATCGGCAAGGTGAACTTCCTGCTCCAGCGCGAGGGCGCGGGCGCGCCCGGCAGCCACGTCGCCGCGATCCAGCGCGACGGCACGACGACGGCGCCGCTGATCGGCCAGGGCATGCTGCCGCTGGTGATCGGCGCCCCCGATCTCGTGACCAAGCTCACCTCCGTGCGCCTGCAGAAGGAGAAGGTCACGCTCCCGCCGATCCCGGTACCCAACGTCGGCTACCTCTGCGTCGAGGCCGACGGCGACGGCCTCGGCACGCTCGACTGCGAGGGCGGCAACATGGGCGGCACGGTGGTGATCACCCAGGACCACGCGGTCTCCGAGCTGGTCGATCCAGCCTGCGCCTTCGGTTGTCGAGAAGGCGCGGTTTGCCAGCGGCTCTGGCTCGAGGGGCCGCACCAGATCCCGTGTCCCGGGAAGTGCGTCGAGAACGAGTGCGTCGGCGGCTTCAACGAAGGTCAGCCCTGCACCAGCGACGTGCAGTGCCGGCCGATCGATTGCTCCGGGGGTCGCTACGGCGTGTGCAACGGCCCCGTGCAGACGGGCTTCGAGGGCACGTCTCGGGCCGGCGAGATGCACATCAACCTCCCGGTGCGCATGACGCTCGCGCGCGAGCCGGGCATCGACGGCGTGCAGTGCACGCTCGACGACGTCAAGGTGGCGAGCGGGCTCCAGGCCGTCCTGCGGCTCACTACCGGCGGCCAGGACACCACCATCTCCGATCGCGACAACCAGGCCGACGTGAGCCTGCTCGCCGAGCGCACCGGTTTGCCGTTCGATTGCGACTCGCTGCGCGCGGGCATCGTGCTGGGCTCGCAGCTCGTCGGCGTGCTGCCCTTCCTCGACCTCCCCACGCCGACCGGCACGCGCGACACCATCCTGCAGATGATCCTCGAGCCGCGCATCGAGCCGAACGTCTGCGACATCCCCTGCACGAACCCCTCCGATTGCGACGATGGCAATCCCTGCAACGGCACCGAGGCGTGCGTGAACAGCGTCTGCAAGGCGGGCACGCCGAAGAACTGCTCCGACGGCAACCCGTGCAACGGGCTCGAGACGTGCAACCCGGAGACCGGCGCCTGCCAGCCGGGGGTGCCGTGCAACGACGGCGACCCGTGCAACGGCGTCGAGACGTGCAACCCGGTGACCGGCTGCCAGCCGGGCGAGCCCATCGTCTGCAGCAACGACGACGCCTGCGACGGCCTCGAGGTGTGCGATCCCGAGACCCTCAGTTGCCTGCCGGGCGAGGCGCCCGACTGCGACGACTTCAACGCGTGCACGACCGACTTCTGCGACGAGACGGCCGGCTGCGTGCACATCCCGATCGAGGGCGAGTGCGACGACGGCCTCGAGTGCACCACCGGCGACGCCTGCGACGAGGGCGAGTGCCGGGGCACCAACATCTGCGACGACGGCAACGCCTGCAACGGCCAGGAGGGCTGCATCGAGGGCTCGCTCGCCTGCGTGCCGGCGGCGGATCTCGACTGCAACGACTTCAACGACTGCACCGCCGACTCCTGCGATCCCGCGACGGGGTGCGTCCACACGCCGGTCCCCGGCACCTGCGACGACGGCAGCGCGTGCACGCAGGGCGACACCTGCGTCGCCGGCGAGTGCGTCGGCACGCTCAAGCAGTGCAGCGACGGCAACGCCTGCAACGGGATCGAGGAATGCGTGCCCGCCACCGGCGCCTGCGTGCCGGGCGCCGCGCCGGTCTGCGACAACGGCGACCCGTGCCCCGACTCCTGCGACGAGACCGAGGGTTGCATCGTCGCCACCTGCAACGTCACCACCACGATCCAGACCTTCAACCGCGCGCCCGTCTGCCTCGACGCGTTCGCCGATCCGGAGGGCATCTTCCCGCCGAACCACAAGATGGTGCCGACGCGCATCCGCGGCGTGGTCGACCCCGACGGCGACCCGATCTCGATCGAGATCACGAACATTCAGCAGGACGAGCCGCTCGACCAGGGCAAGCGCGCGCTCGCCTGCGCCGACGGCGACGGCATCGGCACCTCCACGGCCTGGCTGCGCGCCGAGCGCCGCGCCAAGGGCGACGGCCGCACGTACCACGTGCAGTTCATCGCCCGCGACGGACGCGGCGGCAGCTGCGAGGGCACGGTGTGGGCCTGCGTGCCGCACGACAAGAGCGGCCGCGGCTCCTGCGGCGACCAGGGGCCGCTGGTGGCCTCCACGCAGGCGCTCTGCGACGAGACCTGCGCCGAGACCTGCGGCGTCGAGGTGCGGGTCGCCCGGCTGCCCACGTCGTGCGAGGCGGGGCCGTTCCCCAAGTACGTGAACGCGCGCATCACGCAGTCGCACGCGCTCGTGGCGAAGGGCTCGGGGTTGGTCGGCCGCGGGCGGGCCAAGCGCATGATCGGCTCCGGCATTCGCATGCTGCAGAAGACCGCACGCGCCGTCTTCAAGGCGGAGCGCAACGGCGACATCACCCCCGACTGCAGCACGCTGCTCACCGACCGCCTGCAGGATGCGATCAACTCCGCGCAGGCCACGCTCGCCGACTTGAAGGCGCCCCGGTCTTAGCTAGGCTCCCAGAGAGGAATCGTTCGCGGACCCCGAGATCGCCGCCTATCTGAACGCGCACTACGTGGCGGTGAAGGTCGCCCGCGAGGCGCGGCCGGACATCGACGCGCTCTCCATGACGGCCGTGCAGCAGGATGGGTGTGGCGGGGGGCTGGCCGCTCACCGTCTGGCTTACGCCCGACGGCAAGCCGTTTTACGGCGGCACCTACTTCCCACCGCGCACGGGCGATCGCGGCGCCCGCCTCGGCTTCCGCGAGCTGCTCGAGCGGCTGCGCGCGGCCTACGACGCCGATCCCGGACGCGTGGCCGAGGTGGCACGCGACGTGCTGGCAAGGGCCTATCTCGAGACCGCGCAAGCGACCGGGCACACCGACCTCGCCGCCGTCGCACGCGAGGTGCTCGACGACCTCCTCCGGGAGCTCCGCGCGCAGCAGCGTGCTCGACGGCCGCAGCGTGCTCGCCGCTTCGCGGCCACACGTCGACCGCAAGGTGATCGCCGCCTGGAACGGGCTCGCGATCTCGGCCTTGGCGCGCGCCGGCATGGTCGTCGGTGAGCCGGCCTACACGGCCGCGGCCGAGCGGGCCGCCACCGCGCTCGAGCGGCTGCTCGGCGGCGCCGAGCGGCTGGCGCATCACGCGCTCGACGGGCGCGCTGCTGGCCCGCACCGAGCCCTTGTACCGCGAGTGAGCGCCGCGCACGGCGCGCGGCGCTCGACCGCGCATGCGCCGCGGCGAGGCGCAGGCGGACTCCTTGCATGCGGGGCATGCGGCTTCGCCTCGCTCCGCCGCTCCTGGCGGCGATTTGCCTTGCGGCGCGCGGCGCCCTCGCCGTGGCGCCGCCGTTCGCCGGCGTCACCACGACGACGCTCGACGCTCTGGACGGCCCGACGATCGTCCCGAACGAGAGCTCGATCGTCTCGCTGCTCTTCTCCGACCTGCCGGGCGAGGTGGTCGACGTGGACGTCACCCTCGACCTCGCACACCCCACGGCGAACGAGCTGGACGTGTACCTGGTCTCGCCCGTCGGCACGACGGTCGCGCTCACCACCGACAACGGCGGCGGCGCCGACGACGTGTTCGCCGGCACCGTGTTCGACGACCAGGCGACCGCGCCCGACACCGAGCCGGGCGCCCCCGCACCGCACGTGCGCAGCGTCACCTACACCGACTTCACTCCCGTCGGTCCGCTGCAGCCCGAGGGCGCGCTCGGCGCGTTGTTCGGCGATCCGGCGGGCGGGGCCTGGGCGCTGGTGGTGACGGACGACAGCGGCGGCTCGTTCGGCACGCTGAACGGCTGGTCGCTCACGCTCACCACCATCTCCGGCGTCCCGCCCGCCGACACCCCGCGGACGTTCACCGCCTCCGGCGTGCCCGTGGCCCTGCCGAACGGCGACGCGGCGGGCGTCGACGTGCCGATCACCGTGACGGGCCTCGCCGGGCCGGTGCTCGACCTCGACGTCACCGTCGACGTGCGCCACGGCCGCGCCGCCGACGTCGACCTCTACCTCACCTCGCCCTCGGGGCGGCGGATCGAGCTCGCCACGGATCTCGGCGGCGAGAACGACGACCTGTGGGCCGGCACGACCTTCGACGACGACGCGCCGGAGCCGGCGAGCGACGCCCCGCTGCCCGAGAGCGGCACGCCGTTCGCCGTGGTGGCGCCCGAAGGCGCCCTCGGGGCGTTTCTCGGCGAGCCCGCCGCCGGCACGTGGACGCTCACCGCGGCCGACGACGCCGGCGGCGAGTCGGGGACGCTCGAGGGCTGGTCGCTCCGCCTCACCGTGCCCGCACGCTGCGGCAACGGCGTGGTCGATCCCGGCGAGCAATGCGACGACGGCAACGGCGGCAACGGGGACGGGTGCGATGCCGACTGCGGGCCGAGCGTCTGCGGCAACGGCCTGGTCGGGATCGACGAGCAGTGCGACGACGGCAATCAGATCGACGACGACGGCTGCAGCACCACCTGCCGCCGCCCCGAGCTGGTGTGCGACGACTGCCTCGACAACGACGGCGACGGCCGCACGGACCTTGCGGACCCCGACTGCGGCGGCGAGCCCACCACGTTGCGGCGCGTGAAGCTCACCAAGCGCGGCACGCTCGCCGTGCGCGGCCGGGCCGCACCGTTCGCGCTCGAGCCGGGTGCCGTGCGCGTCGTGGTGAGCGACGCCGCGGGGCATGCGCTGTGCGTGGCGCTTCCGGACGCCGTGTTCGACGGCACGGCGGCCGTCTCCGAAGGTGCCGTCGGCGCCGGCACGCTGGCGGTCGCCTTCCCGAGCGCCAAGCCGGGCAGCTTCACGCTGCGCGGCAGCGGGCTCGACTTCTCGAATCTCACCGACCGCCGCACGCTGTCGGTGGGCGTGCAGCTCGGCGGGCACCGCTTCGTCGGCCGAAAGGGGAAGGCCAAGCGCTGAGCGCCGCAGCCTCTGCGCGGGCGGGCGCCCGCGCAGCCGGCCGGAACGCGCGTTGCAGCGAAGCGACGTGATGCGAAGCAGGACGGGGGAGCCGGCTCGGGAGCTCGCCCGCCACCGGGCGCGGCCGGCGGGCGGCCGGACGCTCGCCACATGGCGGGAGCCACACGGAATGCTGCGGGGGACGAAGATGGGTGTGGGGACGGGAGATCGTCGAACTTTTCACGTGATCGACGGAGCTCCGACACGGGGATGGCTCGCGGGCATCTTCTGTGCGGTCCTGCTGTGGAGCGCCGGCGCGCGCGCCGACGCCGGCGGCTCGTACGACGGCACGCTCGCGGTGGCGGGCGGCGGGGAGCCGGGCGTGGTGACCTCGGGGCTGGTCGCCACCGGGAACGCCGTGAGCGGCACGCTCGCGATCACGGCCGCCGACGGGGCCATCTCCGGCATCTACTGGGTGACGGGCAAGGTGTCCGGCAACGGCAAGCGCCTCAAGCTCTCGGGCCAGAACGAGTCGGGCACGCTGCTCGCGTACAAGGGCAAGGCCGGCGGCGGGGGCTTTCGCGGCAAGGCCAAGTTCACCACCGCAGCGGGCAAGGCCAGAGGTACGCTGACGCTCGTTCGCCGGGACCTGATCGACGTGCCCGAGGTCTGCCCGAGCCCGTTCTTCGAGGGCCAGGTGATGGGCCGCGTGCTGGTCCCGATCTGCGCCAACTGCCACGTCGAGGGCGGCATCGCCCAGCAGACCTCGCTTCGCATCGTGGCCGCCGACCCGCTCGCGACCCAGCAGGCGGTGGCGCTCAACATCGACCTCGCCGACCCGTACGCGTCGCGCATCCTCCAAAAGCCGCTCGCGGCCGTGCCGCACGGCGGCGGCGCGCAGCTGCAGGCCGGCAGCGAGCAGCACCAGATCCTCGAGCAATGGGTGACCATGGTCGCGGGCGGCACCCAGTGCGGGGGCGGCGGCGACGTGCCGCTCGTCCCGCTGGCGCCGCCCGAGCTCTTGGTGCGCGCCTCGATGGACCTCCGCGGCATCCGTCCGTCGCTCGCCGAGCTGGACGCGGTGGAGGCGAACCCGTCGCAGTACGCGACCTTCGTCGAGCAGTACCTGCACAGCCCGCAGTTCCTGGAGCGCGTGAAGGACGTCTACGACGACGCGCTGCTGGTCCGCCGCGAGGACTTTTCCGACGAGTCGCGCAGCGAGACCGCCGCCATCTACGGCGAGGCGCTCGAGCTGATCGCCTACATCGTGCAGAACGACCGGCCGTTCACCGAGATCGGCACGGCCGACTACACGGTCGCCAACGACCTCTTCCAGCGCGACGCGTTTCGCATGCCGTACCCGATGGAGCCGGTCGCCGGCTCGGCCTGGCAGCCGGCCCGCTACACCGACGGCCGCCCGCACGCCGGGCTGCTCTCGACCAGCGCCTTCTACGAGGTGTGGGACACGAACAACACCAACATCAACCGGCGGCGCGCCAACCGCTGGTCGATCGTGTTCCACTGCTACAACTTCCTCGACACGCCGGTCGACGTCACGCGCGACGTCGACAACAACGACGACGACGCGGTGCTGGACGCGGTCACCACGCGCACCGACTGCAAGGCCTGCCACGACCGGCTCGATCCGATGGCGAGCTTCCTCTTCCCGATGGACGATGCCTTCGGCCTCGAGGACGGCGACGCCGACGCGTTCTTCCGCGGCGATCCGGACCGCTGGCGCCGGGCGAACCGCCGGCCGCCGGCCGTCTACGGCGTCCCCGGGCTCGACTTGCGCGACATGGGCCGCCTCATGACGTCCCACCCGAAGTTCGCCGAGTGCCAGACGCAGCGCGCCTTCCAGTTGCTCTTCCTGCGCAAGCCCAAGACCAACCTCGAGCTCGCCACCGCCAATGCGATCGCCGCCGCGTGGGCCACGGCCGACGCCTACAACTACCGCGCGCTCGTCAAGCGCTGGATGCTGTCGGAGGCCTACACCAAGCGGCCGCAGGACCACCGCCCCGAGTGGGTGCGCCGGGTGTCGCCCGAGCGGCTGGAGAGCCTGATCGCCGACCTCACCGGTTTCGTGTGGACCCGCGAGCCCGACGACGACCAGGACGACGCCGACCCCGAGTCGGATCCGCCGCTGCTCGAGCCGGTGCCGCTGCTCACCACCGAGGAGGACGGCTTCAAGATCATCCTGGGCGGCATCAACGGCGTCTCGGTGACGGGGCGGTCGAGCAGTCTCAATGCCGCCGTGGTGAGCGTGCACCGCAAGCTGGCGGCGCTGGCGGCCGACTACGTGGTCGCGACGGACCTGGCGCTACCCGA
Organism: Candidatus Limnocylindria bacterium; assembly: GCA_035559675.1. Taxonomy (GTDB): domain Bacteria; phylum Desulfobacterota; class Binatia; order DP-6; family DP-6; genus DATMAZ01. The sequence continues at coordinate 6,800 of DATMAZ010000084.1, read as the reverse complement.
TGATGCGCGGCGGCTGCTCGCCGGCGTACGCGGCGACGAGGATCCCGAGGCTGACGCGGCGAGCATCCGCGCGACCATCGTACGGCTCGCGCGCCGCCTCTACGGCGTGCGCTACGCCGAGGAGGCGCCGGAGGTCGAGAACTGGCTGCAGCTCTATCGCAACCTGCACCGCGACCGCACGCAGGCGGGCGACGGCGAGAACCAGGTGCCTGGGACGCCGGGCGAGCGGGCGTGGCGCGGCCTCGTGCTCGCCATGCTGCGCAGCCCGCGGATCCTCATCTACTGAGATGGAGGGGAGACGATGCGGAGATCGTGCAATGACGGAGTGACGAGGCGAACGCTGCTGCAGCTCGGCGTGGCGACGGCCGCCACGCTGGCCACGCCCTGGCCGCTGAGACGCCTCGCCATGGCGGCGAGCAGGCCGCCCCACTTCCTGGTGACGATGGTGTGCGACGGCGGCTGGGACGTGACCCAGGTCTTCGACGTCCACGATCCGCTCGACGCCAGCGACGGGGTGGACGTCGACGTGCCCACGGACATATCCGGCCTGCCGCCGTCCCAGATCGCGACCGCGGGCGGCCTCACCTACATGTCGAACCCGACCACCCGGCCGACCGTCGATTTCTTCTTCTCCAAGTGGGCGGCGCGCTCGGCGATCGTAAATGGCTTCACCACGCGCTCGACGTCGCACACGCAGAGCATGCAGCTCACGCTGACGGGCTACCTCGACCCGACCCGGGCCGACTTCGCCGTGATGGCGGCGCATCACAACGGCGCCGAGCTGCCGCTGCCGCACCTCTTGCTCTCGGGCGAGAGCTTCGGCGGCGCATTCGCGGGGTTCTCGGGCCGGCTCGGCGGGCAGATGCGGCAGGCGTTCGCCTACAACCGGCTCGCCGGCCGGCGGCTGGCCGTCTCCGGCGTGGGGGAGGCGTACGTGCAGCAGGCGCTCGAGTACGACCGGCTGCTCGCCGAGGCGCGCTCGGAGGCTGTCACTGGCCGGCTCGCCGAGTACGCCGACGCGGACGGACGCGCCGACCGCCTCGCGCAGCTCGCAAGCTCCCTCACCATCAACGGCAACAACGGCACGATGCTCGGCGCCTCGCTCGCGCAGGCGTTCCGCTCCGGCATGACGACCAGCGTCACGCTCTCGGCCGGCGGCGGCTTCGACACGCACGCCGACAACACGCAGCAGAACGCCCGCTTCGAGCGCGTGTTCTCGCTGCTCGACGGCCTGGTGAGCCAGCTCGCCGTCGAGCCGGGTCTGGCGGCGCCGACCTTGCTCGACGAGACCACCGTGGTGGTGTGCTCGGAGTTCGCACGCACGCCGCGGCTCAATGGCGACAACGGCAAGGATCACCATCCCTGGAACTCGATGCTCCTGGTCGGCAAGAACGTGCGCGGCGGCGTCACCGTGGGCGCCTCGGACGCCAAGCAGAAGGGGGTCAAGGTGAACCTCGCCTCCGGGGCGCCGGACGACGCCGGCGTGGTGCTCGACGTCACCAACGTGGTGGCCGGCGTGCTGACGCTCGTGGGGGCCAACGCGCGCGACTACCTGCCGTCGGTCGCGCCCTTCACCGCGTTCATCGCCTGAGCGCCATGCGACGTCCCGGCTCCTCCCCGCTCGCGCACCGGCTCGTCCGGCTCGTGCTCATCGGCTGTGCGACCGCCTGCCTCGTCCGCCCTGCGGAAGCCGTCCTCGGCACGCCCGGATTTCGGGTGGTGCCGGTGGCGCACAGCGACTACCCCGTGAGCGCCATGGCGGTGGCGCCCGACGGCCGGCTCTTCGCCGCGGTACAGGCGCTCGGCCGCCCGGCCGAGGGCACGCGTGGCCCGGCGGAGATCCGCGTCTATTCACAGTACCGCTCGATCGACGGCTCGCTCATGGACGAGGGCACGCTCTGGGCCACGGTGGACGACGTCCGCCCGTCGAACAACGAGGAGGGGCTGCTCGGGATCGCGCTGGCGCCCGACTTCCCGACCTCGAGGCTGGTGTACGTCCACGTCACCACCAGCATGGACGGGCCCGACGGCTCCGAGCTGCGCGATCAGGAGATCCGCGTCTACCGGGAGAAGCCCGACGGCACCGGCGAGTATCTCGGCACCGTGCTCACGGGCCTCGAGCTGGCGAACCCGTCGAGCAGCCGCAACGGCGGGCATCTCACCTTCGGCGCCGACGGCTGCCTGTATCTCGGACAGGGCGACGGCGGCTCGGGCAATCGCTGGAGCGCGCAGACGTTCGTCGGCACCGACGGCATGGGCAGCACGGAGGCCAACGCGCGCTGCGCCGACGTGTGCCTCGGCACGGCCGAGTATCCGGAGCGCACGATCGACCACAACGGCCTGACGAACCACGCCGGCAAGGTGCTGCGCATGGCCGTCGAGGGGCCGTCCTTGGCGCAGGGAGCGGCCGGCGCGCCGTTTTCGGCGCAGCCGTTCGTCTTCGGCGCGGGACTCCGTAACCCGACCGCGCTGCTCGCCCATCCGCTCACCGGACAGCTCTACGCCGGCGACCGCGGCGACTCGCTCGAGGCCGAGGTGAACGTGGTGGACATGGGCACGAACCTCGGCTGGCCATGCCTGGAGGGGACGCAGGTGAAGGAGTCGTGCGCGGTGAACGCGGGACAGACGGCCGACGCGATCCTCGCCAACCACCCGAGCTGGCGCCGCCCGCTGGTGGTGCATCCGGGCAGCAACGAGCACGTGACGGCGCTCGCCGCCTACACGGGCCTGGCGTACCCCGCCGAGTTCTACGGCGACGTCTTTTACCTGCTGCGCAGCAGCGCGCGCATCTATCGCATCGACCTCGTGCCGCCCTGCTTCGTGCCCGGCACCGACACGCAGGCGCCGCTTCCCTTCCACGACGAGCAGGACGACGACGAGTTCTTCGCCTACTACGACGTGGACGACGACGGCGACCCGAACTTTGTCTCGCTCACCACGCTGAGCGCCATCGCGCAAGGGCCGAGCCCGCAGGGCGAGGTGCTCTACCTCGCCGCCAACCAGAACGCGAGCAACGAGCTCACGCAGGACGCCGTCATCTTCCGCCTGGAGTACGCCACCGTGTTCACGCCCTACGACGGCCCCACCGGCCGCGTCGCCGACGAGTGCTTCGGCGCCTACGAGAATCCGTTCCGGCGCCCGACCTGCCTCCCGCCCGGCGGTCCGTGTCCGGGTGCGCCCGACGGCACGCCGTGCGACGACGGCGACGCCTGCAACGGCGCGGAGACGTGTCAGGCCGGCGTCTGCAACCACGGCGCCGCCGCGCCCGACGGCACGGCCTGCACGCCGGCCAACGCCTGCCGCGGGGCCGGCACCTGCGAGGTGGGCTACTGCGAGTCGGCGGCGCCGGCGCCGGACGGAACGCCGTGTCCCGACGCCGATCCGTGCGACGGCCTCGAGACGTGTCTCGGCGGCGTCTGCCAGCCCGGCGACGGCGATCCCGAGCCGCTCGCCGTAAAGACGCTGAAGATGACCGGCGGCCCGGCCGGCAGCCTCACGCTCAACGCCACCGTGCCGGCCGCCCTGCCGCTCGATCCCGCGGGCGGCGACGCCATGACGCTGGTGGTGAGCGACACCGGCGGCACGGTGTACACCGGCACGCTGGCGCATCCCGCTGCCCGCGCCGGCTGGCGCGGCGCCGGCGCCAACCGGCAGCGGTACTTCGACTCCACCGGCGCGCTCGACCATCTGAAGGAGGCTCTGGTGAAGCGCGGCAAGAAGAAGACGCGCGTGCAGCTGTCCGGCGACGGCATGGATCTCTCGGGGCTGGACGAGCCGAGCGTCACCGCGCGCGTGGTCGTCGGCCAGCAATGCTTCGAGGCGTCGGTCGGCTGCGTGCCGAAGGGCGCGCGGCTCGTCTGCAAGCCGTAGCGCGTCTCAGGAGCAGGTCCAGCACTCGAAGGGACACGACGGCCCGTCGTGCTCGACCGCCGTCCGTTCGCGGCGCTTCTCCCGGATGCCCTGCAGCCAGCGCACGTACTCGCTCGAGTTGCGCTCGCGATACCAGAGCGGGCAGGCCTCCGACATGATCGCCATCGCCTCGGGGGCAGCCGGCGTCGAGCACCATGGCGCGCTGTCTCCAGGCGCGCTCGTCACCGTCCCGGCGGAGCTGCTCCTTCGACTCCCAGCGCGGTATGAGACAGCGGGCCTCCCAGAGACGGATGACGTGCGAGCAGGTGTCGTTCCGGAAGGCGTGGGCCGCGGACGACCCGAGCACGATGGCGGCGACGTCGATGCGTGCCATTGGCGGAAGCGCGATGGAATCGAACCATCCCCGGACTGCGAGAGCCCGACACTGGTTTTGAAGACCAGGAGCACCACCAGGCACCTTGCGCTTCCCCGTGGGCCCGCCGGGACATCATGGCGCATGCACGCGGCCCGCGTCGAACGCCGTGCGATGCCCTAGACGACGCGCGCAAGAAAACGCTTGTGACGGCGTGCCGCGACGACCGTGATGCGACGTGCGCGCGCGTCGTCAAGTTCCAGCCTGGCTGGTAAACAACTGGAAAGCGGTACCCAGGCAGCGGAACCCCGGCGACAACGCCATCGTGGTGCTGGTGGGGGCCGCGGCACCGGTGAAGACACCGGTGATCGGCACGCCGCGCGGGTTCTGAGCGGTCGTCAGTCCGCCCGCGTCCGCGGCGCGTAGTAGAGCACCAGCACTGACCCAGCCGGTATGCGGCGTGCGGCGCCGGGTCAAATGGGCGCGCGCCAAGGCACCTTCCGCGGGCGAGGCGGCGCCGCCGCGGTGGATCGCCCGGCACCTTTCATCTATACGGAGCGCCGAAGGGGACGGGCTGCGGTGTACCAGGAGTTCTTCGGGCTGACCGATGCGCCGTTTCGGCTGACCCCCGATCCGCGCTTCCTCTACCTGTCGCCGAAGCACGCCGAGGCCCTGGCGCATCTCCGCCTCGGCCTCACCGAGCCCGGCGGCTTCGTCTGCATCACCGGCGACATCGGCACCGGCAAGACGACCGTGCTGCGCACCTTCTTGGAGGACCTCGGGCCCGAGGTGCAGACGGCGTTCATCTTCAACCCCACGCTGTCGTGGGACGACCTCCTCCAGCGCATCGCCCGCGAGCTGGGCGTGCCGTCGGCGGCGGTGACGAGCGCCGTCGACATGATGGACGCGCTCAACGCGCACCTGCTGGCCACCCGCAAGGAGGGGAAGATCTCGGTGGTCGTGATCGACGAGGCGCAGGCGGTGCCGCTCGAGGTGCTGGAGCGGCTGCGGCTGCTGTCGAACCTCGAGACCAGCACCGAGAAGCTGCTGCGGCTCGTGCTGGTGGGCCAGCCGCAGCTCGCGCGCGTGCTGCTCGATCCGTCGCTCGCGCAGCTGAACCAGCGCATCACGCTGCGCTGGCACCTCCGCCCGCTCACGCGCGCCGAGACGTTCGCCTACGTCCGCCACCGCATGACGGTCGCCGGCGGGGAGCGCGCCGCGCGCGTGTTCACCGTCCCGGCGCTGCGACTCCTGCACCGGTTCTCGGGCGGCGTGCCGCGGCTGGTCAACATGATCGGCCACCGCGCGCTGCTCGCGGCCTACGTGGTGCGGCAGCGGCGGGTGACGGCGCGCATCGTTCGCCGCGCGCACCGCGAGATCCGCAACGTGCCGCTCGCCGCGCCCGAGCGCCCCCGGAGCCTCCGCTGGGCCGCGCCCGTGGCGGCGGTGGGGCTTGGGCTGGTGATGCTCGACGTCCCGCGCTTCCCGTCCCTTCGGCCGGGCGTCTCGCGCGACCTCGTGCAGCCGCCCGCCGCGGTGGAAGCGGCGGTCGCACCCGGCGCGCCGTCGAGCGCCCCGCAGGCGGTGGCCGCCATCCCGAGCGCATCGGTGGCCGCGTTCGAGCAGCGCATCGACCGGCTCTCGTCGGAGGAAAGCCTGCGCGACGCGCTCGACGCGGTGTTCGCCGCCTGGCAGGCGCCCACCACGAAGCCTGGCGAGGCCACGCCCGGCGTCTCGCTCGCGACGCTCGCGAACCGCCGCGGTCTGGAAGACCTGCACCTCACCAGCAACCTCAGCATGCTGCGGCTGCTCGACCTGCCGACCGTGCTCGAGCTGCGCTCGGCGGAGACGTCGAGACCGGTCTACGGCGCCCTCCTCGGCATCGACGATGAGAGCGTCACGTTGCGGATCGGCGGCGAGACGCTGCGCGTGCCCCCCGCCGTGCTCGATCCGGTCTGGTTCGGCGACGCTCACGTCTTCTGGCGCGACTTCGAATGGCTCGGCCCGACCTTCGGTCGTGAATCGACCGGCACGCACGTGACGCGGCTCCAGCAGCTGCTCATCCGCGCGGGCGTGTTCGACGGGCCGGCCACCGGAACGTTCGGCGACGCCACGGCGGCAGCGGTGATCGCCTTCCAGCGCTCGCGCCGCCTCGATCCGGACGCCCGGGTCGGGCGTCTCACGCGCATCGCGCTCTACAACGCCGCGGGGAGCTATCGGATGCCGAGCCTGTCCCAGCGAGGCGATTCATGAGCTCGATTCTCGAAGCGCTGAAGGAGCTCGAGAGCGAGCGCGCGCGCGCCGCGAAGAAGACGACCAGCGTGGTGGACATGCCTCCCGAGCCGGAGCGCACCTCGCTCGGCGCGTTCATCCCGCTCGCCGGGGGCCTGGCACTCGGCGTGGTCGTCTTTGGGGTGTACCTCTGGACCGCAGGCGGCGATCCCCTGCCGCCCACGTCCTCGCCGTCCACCCTCGAGCAGCCCGCGGACCGGCCGGCGGCGCCAGGACCGCGGGAGCCCGATTGGCTCTCCCGCGCCGAGCCGCCGCGCGCGCGCGTGGCTCCGCCGCCCGCGCCGGC
>DATMAZ010000083.1:0-3094 GCA_035559675.1 Candidatus Limnocylindria bacterium | reverse complement strand
CGGGCGTTCGGCAGTCCGCGCCTGACGCAACTGCCGCCGGACGCGGACGGCCGCTTGCCCGCAATCGCCGCGCGGTCTACCCACGAGGCTGCCTCCGTGACGATCGCCCGGTACTGGTGGTGGGGCCTGCTTGCGCTGGTCGCGGTGGCGAGCGGTCGCGTCGTGCTCGAGCGTCTCATCTTCTTTCCCGACCCGGTGATGCCGCCGGCTCCGCCCGGGGTCGTGGATCGCTTCATCACGACGGCCGACGGCGTGCGCATCCACGCCTGGTGGGCCCCGCCGCCCAGCAGGGGCCCGACGCTGCTCTGGTCGCATGGCAACGCCGGCAACGTCGGCAACCGGGCCGCCATCCTGATGGCGCTGGTTGCCCGACGGCTTGGCGTGCTCGCCTACGACTACCGCGGCTACGGGCGCAGCGAGGGCACGCCCGACGAGACGGGCGTCTACCGCGACTCGGAAGCGGCTTATGACGAGGTGCGCGCGCTCGGCGTGCCGGCGGAGCGCATCGTGTGCTTCGGAGAGTCGCTCGGCGGGGCAGTCTCCATCCGACTGGCCACCGTGCGTCCCGTGGCCGGCGTCGCCGTGGTGGCGACCTTTCCCTCGCTGCGGGACGTGGCGCGCGTCCACTACGGGGTTGCGGGCGCAGCGATCGGCGGGCGGTTCGACATGCGCCAGCGGCTCGCACGGCTCGCGGTACCGCTGCTGGTCGCCCACGGTGACGAGGACGAGATCGTTCCCTACGAGCTTGGCCAGCGGCTGTACGAGGCGGCGCCCGGGCCGAAGCGGTTTGTCCGGGTACCCGGGGCGACGCACAACGACGTCCTCGGCTTCCCCGGGTTGCTCGACGCCGTGGCCGCGTTCGCGGACGAGGTCGCGGCTCAGAGTCGGTAGACGCGCGCTGCGTTCTCGCCCGCAATCGCCGCCGCCGCTGCGGGCGCGAGGCGACCGAGCAGCTCGGCGAGCTCGTGCACATAGTCGGCGCCGTGGTCGCTGTGGGGGTAGTCGGTCGCCCAGAGAAAGCGGTCGGCGCCGACGTACTCCATCACCGCCGGCAGCCCGCGCTCGTCGGGATCGGCCGCGATCCAGCACTGCCGCCGCACGTAGTCGCTCGGCAGATGCCGCAGGCTCATCGTCACGCGGAGCGGGCTCTTTGCCATGGCATCCATGCGGTCCATCCAGAAGCCGAGCCAGCTCGCACCGGACTCGAGCACGACCAGACGTAGCGCCGGAAAGCGATCGAAGGTGGCCCACTGGAAAAACGTGCTGAACGCCTGCTGCACCGCCTGCGGGAACATCATCTGCAGGTACCAGATCGATTCCGGCACGGCCTCGGGCCAGCTGACGCCGTCGAAGCGCCGGTGGAGACTCCGCGCGGGGGGATCGATGCCGGTGTGGATGGCGATCGGCACGTCGCACTCGACCGCGGCGGCCCACACGGGATCGTGCACGGGATGCCCGTGCGGCAGCCCATCGCTCGTAAACGGCAGGACGAACGCGCCTCGCGCGCCGGCGCGCACCGCGCGCCTGAGCTCGGCGGCAGCGGCCCCCGCGTCGCCAAGCACGAGATGGGCTACCGGCACGAGCCGCCCGCCGCTGCCGGCGCAGAACTCCTCGATCCAGCGGTTGTAGGCACGGGCGTGGGCCGCTGCATACGCTGCGTTCGGGCACTCCGCTTCCCACTGAAGGCCAAGGCTCGGGTAGAGCAGCGCCGCAGCGATGCCGTCGGTGTCCAGCAGGCGGATGCGGGCCGCAGGGTCGGTCGCCGCCGCGGGCGCGTTCTCCGCATAACGGCCCGAGACCGCGGCCGCTGCCAGCTCGTCGATCGAGCGTCCCATGCCGCCGAAGCCGCCCAGCATGGGCGGCGTGGTGAGCGCGGCGGGCCGGCCGTCGACGAGCAGTACGTCGTGGCCCTCGGCCGTGCGCGCCACCCGAATCGCCCGCTCGCGCCACGCCGGCTCCAGGTAGTGCGCCCAGAGGTCAGGCGGCTCGAGCACGTGACCGTCGGCGTCGATGCGTCGCGCCATTGGCCGCGCATAGCGGCCTCCGCGACCGAGCGTCAACGGGCGGTGGGTTGCGACTCTGGGTGGCGAACCACCGGGCACGGCGCGTCAGCTGCGATCCTCGCCGCCGCGCGCCCGCTTCGAGCGATCACCGACTCTCTTGCCGCTACAGAGGGGGTCCGCTAAGACCTCCCGCCCATGGCGGAGCAAAGAGCGACCAACATTGTCTGGCACCAGGGCGCGGTGACGCGCGAGGATCGCGAACAGCTGAACGGGCACAAGGGCTGCACGGTGTGGCTGACGGGCCTGTCGGGCTCCGGCAAGTCGACCATCGCGGTCGATCTCGAGAAGCGCCTCTGCGAGCGCGGCGTGCGCGCCTACATCCTGGACGGCGACAACATCCGCCACGGCCTCAACAAGAACCTCGGCTTCTCGCCCGAGGATCGCACCGAGAACATCCGCCGTATCGGCGAGGTCGCCAAGCTCTTCACCGACGCGGGCACCGTGACCATCACCGCCTTCATCTCGCCGTACCGCGCCGACCGCGATCAGGTGCGCGCGCTCATGAAGAACGGCGACTTCATCGAGGTCTACGTCGACTGCCCGGTCGAGGTGTGCGAGCAGCGCGACGTGAAGGGGCTTTACAAGAAGGCCCGCGCCGGCGAGATAAGGGAATTTACGGGCATCTCGGCGCCGTACGAACCGCCGAACAGCCCCGAGCTCACCATCAAGACGAGTCAGCAGAGCGTCGAGGAGAGCTCGATGCAGATTCTGCGCTACCTCGAGCAGCGCGGCATCGTGCCCGCAGCCTGAGGGTCGCGACGCGGCTCGGGACAGCTCGCGCGAGAAGCGGATCGTGTGTGCGGCGGGCCGCCGCATGCACGTGCGGCGCCGCCGATAAGTCGGCCCAGCCGAAGCGCTCGCCGGAGTATGACGCGCATCGGCGTCTCCTTTCGTGGATCGCTTCTCACGGCGTGGCGCCGCCGAGCGTACGGGCCGCCGACTCGGGGATCCGCAGCCCGTAGAGCGGGAGGTGCTCGCCCGCCGCGACCGCGGCCGCCCGCTCGGCGCGCCGCACGCCCGTCATGCGGCCG
>DATMAZ010000082.1:0-12440 GCA_035559675.1 Candidatus Limnocylindria bacterium | reverse complement strand
GTGCTCGACGATGTCGAGCGGTTCTATCTGGCGATGGTGACGGGCGCCGCCGCCCCGCGCGCCGCCTCCGGCCGCGCGCTGCTGCTCGAGCTGGGGCGCGTCTACGCGCGGTCGGTCGACAGCCACTTCGACCACGCGCGGATCTGGCTCGACTGGAGCACCGCGGTGGGCGACGCGCTCTGGCAGCGCTACCTCGCGGTGAACCGGCGCATCGAGCGGCTGGTGGCCCGCATCATCCGCCGCGGGCAGCGCGACGGCAGCGTGGCCGCCGACGTGATCGCCGAGGACGCGGCGCGGCTGTTCGTGGCGGCGTCGTACGCCGTCGTGCAGATGAAGGTGACGCGCGCACCCGACGCCACCGTCGAACGCTTCCTCGCGAGCGCCGTGCGCGCGGTCGCCGGCCACCCCGGCTCAGCGCGCCGCGGGTCCGCCGGGGCCGCTAGCGTCCGAAGCCGCGGCGCACCATCGCGCCCCCGGTGAGCAAGGCCAGCAGGCCAGCCCAGAGCCCTGAGCGGGTGAGCAGCCGCGACCACGGCATTGCGTGCGCCAGGTTGACGAACGCGGCCGCCGCCACCAGCAGCACGCCGACCGCAATCAGCCCGTAGCCGCCGATACGGGTGAGACCGCGCAACGAGGTCACCTCGTGGCGGAGCTGCGCGTAGAGGAACGCCTTCTCGTAGGCGAGCCCGATGTCGCTCGCCACGGCTTCGAGAAACGCCGCGTCCTCGGGCTCGAAGCGGTTGCCGGCGGGATTGATCACCTCGACGACGCCGATCGTCTCCCGGCGCGAGCGCAGCGGCGCGGCGAGCAGCGCGCGCGTCGGCACGCCCGTCGCCTTCGCCACCCCGGGGTAGAAGCGCGGGTCCTTGTTGACGTCGTCGACCGCCACCGACTGCCCGTGCTTCAGCACCCAGCCGGCGATGCCCTCGTCGGCCGGGAAGTGCAGCTCGCGGAGCACGTCGGTGGCGCCGGCGGCGGACTCCGCCTGGCTCGAGACCGGAAAGCGCAGCTCCTTGCCGCTTTCGTCCAACAGCAGGATCGCGGTGCCCTCGGCGCGGAATACCTCCCGCACCGCGCGGGTGGCGTCGCGCAGCAGCGCGTCGAGATCGTCGAAGCTGGCGAGACGGCGGCTGAGGTCGTAGAGGACCTGCAGCCGCTCGCTGGCGTCCTGCCCCACGCGTGCGCCGGCTCAGGGAGCGGCCGGCTGCTTCTGTTGCTCGGCCGCCTGTTGCTTCGCTTTCTGGCACGGGCAGCCGCCGCTCATCTTGCCAGGCCCGCGCTCCGCCTTCGGACAGGCGGCGCTGCCGCCGCAGCATCCGCCGCCGGGCATGCAGCCCTCCTCCACCATGGCGGCCTCCGCCTGTGGGGCGGGCGTCGCCGGATCGGCGGCGAGGGCCGCCACGGGCGCCGCAACGAGGAACGCAGTCAGAGCGAGTGCCAGCACCGAGCGTGTCATGCGCGGCAAGGTAGCCTCACCGCCCGGCGCCGGCAAACGGCCCGTTGCGTCAGCGGGGCTTGCGGGCCCGGACGGTGAGCGAGCGCACCTGCTCGGCCGTGCGCTCGACGTCCACCCCCAGCTCGGCCGCCTTGGCCCGCATGGAGGCCGGCACCATGTCGAGCACGAGGGTGCCGAACCCTGCGTCCTTCAGCACCTCGACGTCCGTCAGCCCGGCGTCGCGGATGGCGGCGAGGTAGTCGGCGCGCAACGCGGCGCCGGCCACACAGCCGACCAGCGCGTTCACGTCGTTCGCGATGGCGGCCGGCAGCGGCGCGTCGAGCACGACGTCGCTCACGATCATGCGCCCGCCGGGCCGCAGCACGCGGGCGACCTCGCGGTACACGCCCGGCTTGTCCGGCGACAGGTTGATGACGCAGTTCGAGATGACCACGTCGACGCTGGCGTCGTCGACCGGCAGCGCCTCGATGAAGCCCTTGCGGAACTCGGTGTTGCGATGGCCGGCGCGCTCGGCGTTGGCGCGCGCCTTCTGCAGCATGTCGTCGGTCATGTCGACGCCGATCACGCGGCCCGTGGGCCCGACCGCCTGCGCGGCCAGCAGCGCGTCGAACCCCGCACCCGAGCCGAGGTCGAGGACGGTCTCGCCGGGCTGGAGCGCGGCGGCCGCGAGCGGCGCGCCACAGCCGAGGCCCAAGTTCGCCCCCTCGGGCACGGCGGTCGTGTCGGTCGCGGAGTAGCCGATGCGCTCGGCGATCTGGGCCGCGCTCGGGCCGCAGCAGCCGCCAACGAGCGGCGTGCCCTTGCGCGCGATCTCGCCGTAGCGGTCGCGGACGACGTCGTGGATCTCTTCAGCGCTTCGCATGCTCATGTCTTGCCCCTTTCTTGGGTGTGGGTGGACAACACGTGGCGACCAGGCGCCGGCACCCGGCGACCATGCCGTCGAGGCGGTCGAGCAGGTTCGGGCCGTCGAGCTCGAAGAAGACCTGGCGGCCGACCTTCTCGCGGCGGACCACCCCGGCGCGGTGCAGGACGGCCAGGTGGCGCGAGATCACCGAGCGGTCCTGCGGGAGCTCGGCGGCGATGGTCTGGAGGTCGGCGCGGCCGTGCGCGACCAGCACGCGCAGGATGTCGACGCGCGCGGGCTCGCAGAGCGCGGCGAGCAGCCCCGCGTCGAACACGGCGGTGAGCTCGCAGAGGTTGGCGGTGCGGCGTGGCTTCGAGGTCGGCATCAGGATGCGTGCATATGTGTACTTGCATGCAACCATAGTCAAGCGGGTCGATCCGGGCCGTGGGCGTCGCCCCCGGGCCGCAACGGGCTGTCGGGATTGGAGAGGGATTGGAGAAGTCCCCCGTACCTGGATGCTGCGCGTCTCCACCTCGACCCCGCTCACCAGTACCTGCCGCACGGGCGCGTCCACCGGGGCCGACCCCCCGCAGCGGTCGCGTAACGCGGCACGCTCGGTGAGACGGATGCACAAAGGATCCTCGGGTGCTGGGCCGCGATGCTGACGGCGGATCGCCGTCGCATGGCGAAACGCCGGCGGTTGCCTGCGGCCGGTGGGGCAGGATAGGAACGACGCCGATGCGTACGAGGGGGGGAGACGCGATGGCGCGATCGGGATGGTGGCTCGTGGCGGCCGCGGTGAGCGTGGCGCTCGCCGGCAGTGCCCGGGCCAAGCACGACCTGCCCAAGATGACCTGCGAGGAGTTCCTGGCGCTCGGCGACGAGCTGCAACCGCGGGCCGTCGCCTGGCTCGACGGCTACTCGAAGGGCGGCAAGCTGAAGGAAGAGGACATCGGCGAGATCGACGTCCATCGCGAGACGGAGGTGCTGATCGCCTCGTGCAAGGAGCAGCCCAAGAAGTCGCTCTGGGAGACGATCGAATCCAAGCTCCCGGGCGGCAAGAAGCGCGTGAAGCCCGTCTCGATGACTTGCGAGGAGTTCGTCGCGCTCAGCAAGAGCGAGCGGCCCGAGCTGTACTACTGGGCGAAGGGCTACAACCGCGGCTCCAAGACCAAGGAGAACGTGTCGGGCGAGGTCGACCTCGAGAAGGACACGGTGGTGCTCTACGAGGAGTGCCGGCGGACCCCGAAGGCGTCGTTCTGGAGCCGCGTGCGCAAGCACTTCTAGGAGGCGGACGCCCGGCGCCGCCGGACGCCCGGCTCGCACGCGTCAGCCGTCTTCGCCGGGCTCGTGCGATCCCTTCGCGGCGTTGTGCCAGACGGCCTGCTCGGAGCGGCCCTGCTCGGCCGCCCGGTCCTCCAGCGTCCCGCGGACGTGGAGCAGCAGCGTCGCGATCTGGTCGCGCGTGGTGTTGAGCGGTGCCAGCAGCTGCGAGAGCGCGCTCTGGCTGCCGACGTCGCCGGCGGCGAAGCGCTCGAGCGCCTCGGCCTTGAGCTGCAGCACGTCGCGCTGGAGCGCGATCAGCTTCGGCAGGTCGAGGGTGGCCGACAGCTCGAGCGCGGCCAGACGGCGCTCGATGTCGGCGGCGCGCTGCAGATAGGAGCCGAAGACTTCGTCCCGGCGCGCGGCGATGCGCTGGCGACGCCACTGGTAGAGGAACAGGCCTCCGCCGACGAGCGCCCCCACGATGCTCAGCATGTTGTTCATCGTGTCGACGCTGTCGGCGGTGAGGATCGGATCGTTGCGACGCGTGTAGGCGACCGTGCCGGGGTGCAAGCGGATGCGGGGCGGGATCGTCAGCACGGACGGCGTGAGCGGCGGGTCGGCGATACGTGCGAAGCGCGAGTGGAACGCCGCCTCCAGGACGAGCGCCACGGTGTCCTCGGGCACCTGCTCGTTGGCCACCAGCAGCAGCCGGCTTCCCACCGTGTGCAGCCGCGTGGCCGGCACCGCCGGCCGCATGGAGTACGTGAACGGCGGGATGGCGGCGTCGGTCACGTACTGCCAGTCGATGCCATGGTCGCCCGCCGTCCCGTCATTCGTGAGCGCGCTCAACCGCATGGCGTCGGCGAACGGCAGGGGCACCAGCCGGTAGCCCCGCTCGCGAATCGCCCGCAACGCGAGCTGGGATGGGACGACGGCGAGGTGGAAGATCGCGTCGGGCAGCTCCGACTCGGGCGCGTCGGTGAGCGAGCGCAGCTCGTCGTAGCTGAGATTGCGGAGCACGAGCGGGGGATGCTCGGACGGCCCGGTGAGCTGCGCGAACGACAGCACCATGCGTGCCAGTGCCTCGGTCTCGGACCCCCGCGGCCCGAGGTCCACGGTGCGGCGGCCGAGCGCGCCCAGGTCGTCCGCGACCGCGGCGGCGAGCTCCTCTTTCACCAGCAGATGGAGCGCCTCCAGGTAGAGCGCGCCCACCTCGCGCACGTGCTCGTGCGGCCCGAGATGGTAGACGCCGGTGATGAGCGCGAAGTCGATCCGTCCGGCGTTCACCTCCGCCAGCTCGTCCGCCACGTCGGGCACGAGGACCAGCTCGCCCGCCGCGCCGTGCGCGCGGGCGGCGCGCACAAGCTCGGCGGCGAGGTGCGCGCGCGTCGTGCCGGCCGCGCCCGCCGAGAGCGTGAAACGTGGCGTGACCGTGCGCTGGGACAGGACGGCGACCAGGCCCGCCAGCACGAGCCCGCTGATCCCCAGGACCAGCGGCGCCCAGCCTCGCGAGCGCTGCCAGACGAGGCGCTTTGCGGAGGCGTGTGCCGCCATGCCGCAGCTGCCTCTTTCACGACGCCCCGGTGCCGGGCAAGCGCTGCGGCCGGCTCGTCGGCTGGATCGACGGTGCACCGGGCCGTCGCGGCGACACACGCGTGCTACCGTTCCGCGACGGGGCATAGTAGGGAGCCCCGATGGCTCGGCGTCCGTGGGCGGTGCTCGTGCTGGCGTCGTTGCTCGCCTGCGGGCCGCCCATTGCGGTCAAGCGGCTCGGGCTCGACAGCGTCCACAAGGAGCTCACCGGCAACGTGCTCACGACCGGCCGGCCGAGCACGCACAGCTGGATCGAGCTGCAGAAGCGCGGGCTCGCCGAGCGCTGGGAGCACGATCCCGCCGGCACGCTCGCCGACGTGCACGGCGAGCTCGCCGCGGGGCCGCCCAATCGAGCTCTTGGCTTCGCCGCCACCGAGCTGTCGTTCGCGCATGCGATGCGCGGGGGAGGGCGCGCGTACTACCTCGCGTCGGTGCTCTATGCCTGGGACTTTCTCTTCGGCGCGGGCCCTGTCGTGGAGCTCGACGCGCTCGACCCGCGCCCGCGGCTCGCCGCGGATATCTATAACGTGGCATTGGCGCGCGCCTTCGAGTCCGACGAGAAGAAGGCGCGGGTCGTCCTCGAGGCGGGCCCGCGCGTCTTGCCGTTCGGCACGCTGGAGGTGGCGTTCGACCCGGAGACCGCCCGCTGGGGCAGGCGCCGGCTCGTCGATTTCCGCGCGGCGTCGGAGCTGGGCGTGCGCGGGTTGCGGAACCGCTACCGGACCTGGGGCATCGGGGCGCCGCTGAACGCGGCGACCCGCCCGATCGGGGTCGGCGAGGACGGGCAGGGGTTCGTCTATCCCAAGATCCGCGTGCCCGTCACGCTGCTCTTGCGGCCGGATCCGACCCTCCAGCCGGCGGCGCCGGGCGTGCTCCACGCCCGGCTCGAGCTGCTGAGCGACCAGCAGACCGTCGACATCGCGGGCCGCGTCGTGCCGCTCGAGTACGAGCCCACGTCCGCGCTCGCACAAGCGCTCGCCGAGGGCGACCCGTGGCGGCTCGAGCTGCCCGGCTTCCTCGGCGGCAATCTCATCGAGCAGCAGAAGGTGACGCGCCTCGGCGGGCTCGAGCCGTACAAGCCCGGGAAGATTCCGGTGGTGCTGGTGCACGGCACCGCGTCGAGCGCGGCGCGCTGGGCGGAGATGCTGAACGACCTCTCGAACGACGACGCCGTCCGCCTGAGCTACCAGTTCTGGCTCTTCTCGTACGACACCGGCAACCCGATCCTCTACTCGGCGTTGCAGCTCCGCCGGGCGCTCACGCAAGCGGTCGAGCGGTTCGACCCGCAGGGCACGAACGCCTGTCTCCGGCAGATGGTGCTTGTCGGCCACAGCCAGGGCGGGCTGCTCGCCAAGCTGATGGTGGTCGAGAGCGGCGACCGCTTCTGGCGCAACGTGAGCGACGAGCCGTTCGACGAGGTGCCGATGGCGCCGGAAGCCCGCGCGCTTTTGCAGGAGGGCATGTTCGTCTCCCCGCTGCCGTTCGTGCGGGAGGTGATCTTCATCGCCACGCCCCACGGCGGGAGCTATCAGGCCGGCGGCCTCGTACGCCGCGTGCTGCAGCGGCTGGTGAACTTCCCGACCGATCTCGCGCGGCTCAGCACGGACATCGTGACGGACTCCGAGGCGGGGATGATCGCCCGCCAGTTCCGCCGGCTGCCGACCAGCGTCGACAACATGGCCCCCGGCAGCCCCTTCGTGCGGGCGCTGGGTTCCCTGCCGGTCGTCCCCGGGGTCGGCACGCATTCGATCATCCCGGTCCTGGGCGACGGGCCGCTGGCGCAGGGCCGGGACGGGGTGGTGGCGTACCGCAGCGCGCACATCGAGCCGGTGGACAGCGAGCTGGTCGTGCGGCCGTCCGGCCACTCGACCCAGGGCAACCCGCGCACCATCGAGGAGGTGCGGCGGATCCTGCTCGAGCATGCGGCGCGCGTGTACGACGGTGACCACCGCCGGGCCGCCGGGCTGGACGCGCCGTGATCCGCCGGCTGCTGCTCGCGCTCGCGGGGCTCGCGCTCGGCGGCTGGTGCGCGGCGGCGCTCTGGTTCGACGGGCCCTCGGCCCGGCCGGTTGCGGGTGTGCTCGCCGCCGTCGTGCTGGCGCTCTCGCTCTGGCTGCCGCAGCGCTCGCTGCGCGGGCTCGTCGCCGCCGGCATGCTGTGGGCCGGCGTGGTCATGTGGTGGTCGTCGCTGGCGCCGAGCAACGCCCGCGACTGGCTGCCCGACGTCGCCCACCCGCCGACCGCCACCTTCCGCGGCCACCTGGTCACCGTCCACAACGTCCGCAACTTCACCTACCGCTCCGAGACCGACTACACGCCGCACTGGGAGACGCGGACGTACGATCTCGACCGCATCGTCGGACTCGACATCTTCCTCTCCACCTGGGGCTCGCCGTACATCGCGCACACCATCATGAGCTGGGAGTTCGCGAGCGGCCCGCCGCTGGCGATCTCGATCGAGACCCGCAAGGAGCGCGGCGAACAGTATTCAGCCGTGCGCGGCTTCTTTCGCCAGTACGAGCTCTACTACGTGGTGGCCGACGAGCGCGACGTGATCGGGCTGCGTGCGGCGCACCGCGGGGAACGAGTGTCGCTCTACCGGCTGGCCGTGCCGCCCGAGGTCGCGCGCCGGCTGCTGGTGGCGTACCTCGGGGCGGCCGACCAGCTCGCCGTCCACCCGCGCTGGTACAACGCGTTCACTCACAACTGCACCACCACCATCCGCGTCCACGTGCTGCAGATCGGCATCGCCCAGCCCTGGGACTACCGCATCCTCGTGAACGGCCTGCTGCCGGAGATGTTCTACGAGCGCGGCCTCATCGACACCGAGCTGCCGCTGGCCGAGATGCTCGCGCGGAGCGACGTGACCGAACGCGCCAAGGCCGCCGACGGGGCGGCCGACTTCTCGGCGCGCATTCGCGAGGACCTGCCGCCCCGGCCCTGAGCGCCCGGGGTACCGGGGGATGTCGCGTGTGTCTGCGAACATGTCCCGGCTCTCCGTGGCCACACCGATTCGCCGGGCCGCGATCAATACGGTTTACCCGCATGAAGCGCGCCGCTGGACGGCGAGGGCGTGCTGACGGCCCGCTCGCTCGGGATCTGTCTCGGAGAGGGGGGACTGACGACTCGTCGATGCGTTGCCGGCGCACTGGCGCTGACGTTCGCCGCCTGCTCGCAGTTCGCGGTGCGGTCCGAGCAGGACCCGAATGCCTCGTTCACGGCGCTGCGCACCTTCGCCTGGCTGCCGAAGGCCGAGGCCGAGCCGGCGGACCAGCTGGTGCAGCACCGCGGCTTCGACCGGCAGATCCGGGCCGACCCATGGTCCCTCCCGAAAACGACTCGGGGGAGCCGACGCGTCGGCTCCCCCGAGGATGCTCACTCGATGAACGCGGACGTCAGTCGACGAACCCGCCGCTCGCCGACCCGCAGCCGCCGGGCGCCGGCACGCAGACGAGGTCGAACTTGTCCTTGTCCTTGCGCGGCTTGGTGCCCTTCGGCGCCTTGGCGTCGAGCTTCAGCTTCGCCTTGTTCTCCTTCGTCGTGCCCTTATTCTCCTTCAGCGGGACCACCACGTCGAGGAAGGCGCCGCAGACGGAGCCTTCGAGCAGCGCCGGGGCCTCGATGAGCACCTTGCCCGACGCGCCCTTCACGCCGGTCACGTTACCCTTGGCCTTCACCTTCTCGAGCGTCCCGGGAGGCGTGCACCCTGCCTTGCCGACGACGTTGATGCACACCCCGACGTTGAAGGTGCACGAGCCGTTGCAGGCGCCGTCGAGGTCGCAGGCCGTCCCGTCGACGCAGGAGTACACCGTGGCCTTGGTCTCCTCGCTGATCGTGGCGCCGGTCGTGTCGCCGACGTCGAGCCCCGCGTAGCAATTACCGTCCGGCTTGCCGTTGCCCGGCAGGATGTCGGCCGACGCGGGCATCGCCCCGAGGCCCAGCACCGCCACCGCAGCCGCCGCTGTCCACTTCCCAACCAAACCCATCATTCCTCCTCCTCGGAGAGCGTTGCGTTCCTACCACGGGTAGCAGACGGCAGCGCCCGGCTCAAATCGCGCCTCCGGACGGTCCCGGCGGGGCCGGTCGCCGCGGCTCGACTGCCCGCAGGCGCTGGGATACGTGCCGGCCATGCGGCGGTGGTGCCGGCGGCTCGCGCAGGCTGCGGCAGCGGCCATGGCGCTGGGCATGGCGCTCGTCGCCGGGATCGCGCTTCGGCTGGTAGCCGGGCCGATCGCCGTGCCGGCGCTCACCCCCCGCCTCGAGCGTGCGCTCAGCGGCGACGACGGGAGCGTCCACGACATCGCTCACCGGCATCGTGCCGGCGTCGATCGCGCCCCGTCCGGGCGATCCGGCGAGCGCGCTGAGACGCATCGAGACCTTGGACGGCGAGGTAACGGTCGGTGCGACGGGAGAAGCGCCGCCCTGGCGCCTCGCCGGCGTGGACCGGCTGGTGGCGCGCACGGCGGAGGCGGTGACGCTCGCTGGCGCCTGTCGGCTCGAGGGCGGCGGCGCCGTGCCGGGCGACGTGGTGCTGCGCGTGCCGCTCGGCGGGACGCCGGAGCTCACCGTGCGTGCGCCGCTCCATGCCGCGGGTCGCGCCGCGTCCGCTGGTCGCGCGCCGCCCGAGCAGCGCTCCCGCCTTCGGGGTCATCCTCGGGTCAGGGTGCAGGCGCATCCGAGGTCCTCCTCCTGGGGTGAATTCGTTGGGGAACGAACTCTTTGCCCCAGGGGACCTCGGGTGAACAAGTCGCCTGGTCAGCACACCTAGCGGGTCCGGCCCGCCGGCGGGGAATCCGGCCGCTCGAACCTCGACGTCAGCCCGGATGGATGCGCGTGATCTTGGTGCCCTGGAGGCCGATGCCGCCCATGAGCCCGCTGGTCGAACACGAACGCGTAGACGTCGCTGCGCAAGGTCGAGGTCGACAGCTTCTCGGCGAACCCCTCGTCGACGACCGTGAGACTCGGACCTGCGCCCAGCTCGAAGCCTCGGGTTTCGTCCAGATAGCGCAGCGCGCTGTCCGTGAGGAAAGCGAGCGCGGCGGCATGGAGCGCGCGAACGAGCGCTTTGTGCATGACGGACCTTGTCGGCGCGCTCCTAGCCCTTGCGCACGACGCCGTTCCAGGGCGCATCCGTGGCACAGATGTGCCGCGCGGACGGCGGCGACACGCTTGAAAAGCGTGGGCGATTCCCGCCTAATCGCGATTGGACGAGGTGGTGTGGTGGTGGTGAGGATGCTGGGAGTGGTGTTGATCGCGCTGGCCGGCTCGATCGGCTGCGCACGCCCGGTCGCCGCGCGCAACGCGATGCGGCCGCCTGTGCCCGCGCGTACGATGCACGCCGTCCCGCCGCCGCGTCCCGAGGTGCTGGAGCTGGCGCTCCGCGCCTACGAGTGCGGGCGGTCGACCGGCGAGGTCCGGGGCCCGCTGCTCACGGTGATCGACTACTCGCTGCCGTCGACCGAGCGCCGGCTCTGGGTGATCGACGTGCCGCGCCGCCGCGTGCTCTTCCACGAGCTGGTCGCCCACGGCGAGAACAGCGGCTACAACCTCGCGACCGCCTTCTCGAACCGGATCGGGTCGCGCCAGTCGAGCCTCGGGCTCTTTCGTACCGCGGACACGTACATCGGCGGCCACGGCGTGTCGCTCAGGCTCGAGGGGCTCGAGCCCGGGGTGAACGATCGCGCCATGGAACGGCGGATCGTCATGCACGGCGCCGACTACGTCGACGAGAACATCGCGCGCACGCTCGGCCGGCTCGGCCGGAGCTGGGGCTGTCCGGCGCTCCCGCGCGCCTCCTCGCGACGCGTGATCGAGCGCATCAAGGACGGCAACGCGCTCTTCGCCTACTACCCCGACCCCCGCTGGCTCGAGCAGTCCCGCTTCCTACGCTGCGACGGCGTGCGCCTAGCCCAGAACTGACCAACTCGCGGCCACGCTAAAGTGGCCCGCCACGAGCGTCGCGACCGGCGCGTCGAGGGAGCCGCACGTGTCGCATGTCGCGCTGGCTTTGCCAGCCGCGATGCCCCGGTCGCGCGAGCCGCGAACGCTTCAGACTCGCGCCCCGCGCCAAGACGAAGTCTTGGCGCGGCTCCGCGCCAGCCGCGCCGCAGCGAGCAGCCGCGCGAGCCGTTCCTGGGCCTGGCGCAGGTTGCGGCCCGTCTCGTCGAGCGCGCGGTCGGCGCCCTTGCTTGCGCTCGGATCCTGCTTCGTCGTCATGTCGGCATCCCCCATGGTGCGCTTCGAGTGTGCCACTCGCGGCGCGCCGTCTCAATGCAGCTAGCGGAGACGGATCTTGCCGGGGGCGCCGGCCGGCATCCCGCTCGGCCCGAGGATCTGCGCGGTGGCTCCGGTGTCCGGGATCACCAGCGACGAGGCGGCCTGGCGCCGCAGCTCCTGCAGCTCGCGCACCGTATCCTCGATGGCGACCTTGGCCGCCGCCCCGAACTGGGCCACGGCCTCGGGCAGCGAGTTGGCCTCGATCTCGAAGCTGAGCGGCAAGAGGCCGCCGGGCGTCACGATCTGTGCCTGACCGATGAAGAGCGCGGTGCGGCTCTCGTCGGGCTGTCCGTCAGCCGTCACCGGAACGAGCCGCCGGATGGTGCCGAGCTTGCGATCGGTGAAGACGTCCTCGCGATAGAGCGAGGCGGGGTCCATCGTCAGATCCGCTTCGGGTTGGTCTGCCATGAGCGAGGCCATCATCGACCGCTCGTGGAGCGCGTGCAAGCGGCGACGTGAGCTAGTTGCGGACGGCGATGGGCCGGTGGCCCGCCCGCCGCAGCTCGGCCATCGCGTCGGCGATTGCCCGGGGGGTCTCGAGCCCCTCCACCCGCACGCGATGCCACACGACTCCGTCGCGCTCGACCTGCGTCACCATCACCCACTCGAAGCGCCGGGCAAGCTCGTCCCGGAGCGCGGCGGCCCGCGCCGGATCGCGAAAGGCGCCCACCTGGATGCTGCGCGGCACGGCCGGCGGGGCGGACGGATGCACCGTGGCCTTCGGCGGCGTCACGGCCAGGGCTGGCGGTGCGGGCGCATTGGCGGCGGGATCGTCGGCGGCGACGGTTGGCTCCCGAGGCGCCGCAGCCGGCGGTACCAACGTGGCCGCCTCGCGCGGTGCCTCCGGCAAAGCGGCGCCGGCTGCCGGCGACTTTCCGGGAGCAGCCGAGCCTGCGTCGTTGGAGACCATCAGCGGTGTCACGGCGCCGGCCAGCGCACAGCCGAGCAGTCCGGCGGCGACCAGGCGCGCCGGCCGCGCCCGGCGACGACCCGCGGCGCGGCGCG
>DATMAZ010000081.1:0-11102 GCA_035559675.1 Candidatus Limnocylindria bacterium | reverse complement strand
GCCGCCGGCGGGTCTCGAAGACCTGCAGCAGCCGTCGATGCTCGTCGCCGCCTATCGATTCGTCACTGCGAACGCCAGCCGCGGGCTGGCGCCCGACAGCGCCGAAGAGCAGCTCTTCCAGAACGACGGCGTGGAGGAGCTGTCGGCGGGCGTCTACCTCCGGCTGGGGGACCGCCTTGGGCTCTCGTATCTCACGCGCTACGACTTCACGACCACCGTGGTGCCGGGACGCGAAACGATCGGACCGCACTTTCTGGAGCAGCTCGCGATCGTGCGCCTGCTCTCGCGTTGCAACTGCTGGATGCTGGACGTGGGCGTGCGCGACCGGTTCGACACGGGCGAGACGGCCGCGGTGGTGCAGCTCACGTTGGTCGGCCTCGGCGCTGGCGGAACCGGCAGCACGTCCGGCCTCGGGCGGGGCGGATTCGGCGCCATCCCCGGGCTGCCCAACACGCCGCGCTTCGGACGCGAAGGGAGGAACTGGTGAAAGGCGTCGTGCTCGCCGGGGGGCTCGGTACCCGGCTGCTTCCGCTTACACGGGTGACCAACAAGCACCTGCTGCCGGTCTACGACCGGCCGATGATCCTCTATCCGCTGCAGGCCTTGCTCAACGCCGGGATCAACGAAGTCCTGATCGTCACCGGCGGCGCCCACGCGGGCGCGTTCCTGCAGCTCCTGCGCGACGGCCGCGAGATCGGCTTCACGCAGCTGAGCTACACCTATCAGGAGGGGGAGGGCGGCATCGCAGCCGCCTTGGCGCTCGCCGAGGACTTCGCGGACGGCGAACGCCTGTGCGTCATCCTGGGCGACAACATCATCGAAGGCACGATCCGCCCCGCCGTCAGCCGCTTCAAGCGCCAGCCGCGCGGGGCGCGCATCATCCTGAAGGAGGTGCCCGACGCCGAGCGGTTCGGCGTGGCCGAGGTCCGGGGCGACCGCGTGCTGTCGATCGCCGAGAAGCCCAAGCGGCCCAAGAGCCGCTATGCAGTGACCGGCATTTACATGTACGATGCCCAGGTTTTCGACGTCGTCCGGACGCTGCGGCCGTCCCGGCGGGGCGAGTTGGAGATCACCGACGTGAACAACTGGTACCTCAAGCGAGGCGAGCTCATGTGCGAGGTCCTCGACGGCTGGTGGACCGATGCGGGCACCGTGAGCTCGCTGCATCGCGCCGGCAACCTCGTGGCGGAGACCGGCGCCAACCGCCTCGATGGACCCGGCACGCGCATCCTGGCGACCGCACCGCCGCCGCGCCGCCGTCCGAGGCGGCGATGAGCGGGCGCGCGCGGAGCTGCTGAGACGATGCGCCTTCTCGTGACGGGCGCTGCCGGCTTCATCGGCAGCAATTTCGTCCGCCGCGTGCTCGGCGAGCCGGGCGGCGCGGTCGAGCGTCTGGTAGCGGTCGATCTCCTCACCTACGCGGGCAATCTCCGCAACCTCGGCGCCGCGCTCGACGATCGTCGGGTGCGGTTCGAGCGGCTCGACATCGCCGACCGCGAGGCGATGGCGGCGCTGGTCGCCGCCGAGCACGTCGACGTGGTCGTGAACTTCGCCGCCGAGACGCACGTCGACCGCAGCATCGACGACCACGGCCCCTTTCTCCGCACCAACGTCCACGGCGTCGTGGCGTTGCTCGACGCGGTGCGCGACCGGCCGGGCTTCCGGCGCTTTCTGCAGGTGTCGACCGACGAAGTGTACGGCAGCGTCGCGACCGGGCGCAGCACCGAGCGCGCGCCGCTTCGGCCGTCCAGCCCGTATGCGGCCAGCAAGGCTGCCGCGGACGCGTTCGTCACGGCCTATGCCACGACGTACGGCGTCCCGGTGACGATCACGCGCTGCTGCAACAATTACGGGCCGTACCAGTTTCCGGAGAAGCTGATCCCGCTGTTCGTCACCAACGCGCTGGCGGAGCGGCCGCTGCCGCTCTACGGGGACGGGCTCCAGGTGCGCGACTGGATCCACGTCGACGATCACTGCGACGCGCTGTGGCTGCTGCTCGGACGTTCCGACGCGGTCGGCGAGACGTTCAACGTGAGCGCCCACGACGAGCGCACCAACCGCGACGTGACGGCGCTCATCCTGCGCGCCACCGGCCGTCCGGAATCGCTGGTGCGCCGCGTGCGCGACCGTCCGGGGCACGACCGGCGTTACGCGCTCGATGCCTCGCGACTGCACGCCACCGGCTGGCGGCCCCGCTGGCGGTTCGAGGACGGGCTCGCCGAGACGGTCGCCTGGTATGCCCGCGAGCGGGACTGGGTCGCGGCGGTGCAGAGCGGCGAGTATCGGGCCTACTACGAGCGCATGTACGGCGCGCGGCTGCGCGAGGCCGAGTCATGAGCGAGCACGTTCCGAAGCCGTGGGGCCACGAGACCATCTGGGCGCGCGGCCCGGGGTACGTCGGCAAGATCCTGTTCGTGCGGCGCGGGCACGCGCTCAGCCTGCAGTACCATCGCGAGAAGGACGAGACGATTCGCGTGCTCTCGGGCGCGCTCGACTTCGAGTACGGCGCCGAAGGCGAGCCGCTCTCCCGCGTGCGGCTCGGCCCGGGTGACGGCTGGCACATCCCGCCCGGGCTGCGCCACCGCATGACGGCGCTGGAGGACACGGAGGTGCTGGAGGTCTCGACGCCGCAGCTCGACGACGTCGTGCGCCTCGAGGACCGTTACGGGCGGGTGCGATGAGCAGACAGCGCACGGCCCTCATCACCGGCGTTACCGGGCAGGACGGCTCGTATCTGGCGGAGCTGCTGCTGGCCAAGGGCTATCGCGTGGTCGGCAT
Source organism: Candidatus Limnocylindria bacterium (assembly GCA_035559675.1). Classification (GTDB taxonomy): domain Bacteria; phylum Desulfobacterota; class Binatia; order DP-6; family DP-6; genus DATMAZ01. The sequence goes on along the minus strand of DATMAZ010000081.1, from coordinate 8,324 downwards.
GGTGCGCCGCGCCAGCACCGAGAACTTCGAGCGCATCGCGGCGGTGCGCGACCGGCTCGAGCTCCGGCAGGCCGATCTGCTGGATCAGCAGTCGCTCATCACCGTGCTGAGCGACGTGCAGCCGGACGAGATCTACAACCTGGCCGCGCAGTCGTTCGTGCCGACCTCGTGGGTGCAGCCCGTGCTGACGGCCGAGTTCGACGCGGTGGGTGTCACCCGGCTGCTCGAGGCCGTGCGCCTCGCCACCCCCGGCGCCCGCTTCTACCAGGCGAGCTCGAGCGAGATGTTCGGCAAGGTGCGGGAGACGCCACAGTGCGAGACCACGCCGTTCTACCCGCGGAGCCCGTACGGGGTGGCGAAGGTGTACGGCCACTTCATCACCGTGAACTACCGCGAGAGCTACGGGATGTTCACCTGCTCCGGCATCCTGTTCAACCACGAGAGCCCGCGGCGGGGCCGCGAGTTCGTCACGCGCAAGGTCTCCGACGGCGTGGCGCGCATCAAGCTCGGGCTCGCCAAGGAGCTCACGCTCGGCAATCTTGACGCGCGCCGCGACTGGGGCTTCGCCGGCGACTACGTCGAGGCGATGTGGCGGATGCTGCAACAGCCCGCGCCCGACGACTACGTCGTCGCCACCGGGGAGACCCACTCGGTGCGCGAGCTCGTCGAAATCGCCTTCGGCGTGGTCGGGCTGCGCTGGCAGGACTACGTCCGGACCGATCCCTCGCTGCTGCGTCCGGCGGAGGTGGACACCCTCATCGGCGACGCATCGAAGGCCCGCCGGGTGCTCGGCTGGACCCCGCGGGTGAGCTTCCCGCAGCTCATCGAGACGATGGTGCGCGCCGACCTGGAGCGGCTCGGCGGCTGACGCGATGCGCGTGCTCGTGACCGGGGCGAGCGGCTTCGCGGGGCCGTACCTGGTGCGGGCGCTGGCCGCCCACGGGCACGAGGTGCACGGGCTCGTGCGTCCGACCGGGTCGGCTGCCAGCCTGGCCGGGGCGCCGGTCGCGGTGCATCGGGCCGACGTGCTCGACGCGCCGGCGCTCGGGGCGGTCTTCGAGCGCGTGCGACCCGACGCGGTCTGCCATCTGGCTGCGCTGTCGTTCGTCCCGGACGCCGAGCGCGATCCCGCCGGCGCCTACCGCGTGAACGTCGACGGCACGCTGGCGATGCTGAGCGCGCTGCGCCACCACGCGCCGCGAGCGCGCTTCCTCTACGTGGGCTCGTCCGATGCCTACGGCGCGGTCCTCTCGGACGACCTGCCGATCGACGAGGAGGTGGCGTTCCGGCCGCTCACGGTCTACGGGGCCAGCAAGGCGGCGGCCGAGCTGACGGCCGCCCAATGGGGCCGCGCCTACGGACTCGACGTGGTGCGGGCCCGGCCCTTCAACCACACGGGCCCGGGCCAGACGCCGGCCTTCGTCTGTCCGGCGCTCGCCCGACAGATCGCGGAGGTCGAGGCCGGCCGCCAGCCGCCCGTGCTGCGGGTCGGAAACCTCGATCCGGTGCGCGATCTGAGCGACGTGCGCGACATGGCCGCGGGGTACGTGGCGCTGCTCGAGCGGGGCTTGAGCAGCCACGCCTACAACCTGTGCTCCGGCGTGGGGCGCAGCATCCGCGAGGTCGTCGACGTCTTCCGCTCGCTCGCACGCGTGCCGATCGACGTTGCGCAGGACCCCGCGCTCACGCGGCGCGTCGAGGTGCCCAGTCTCATCGGCTCCGCCGAGCGCGCGCTGGCCGACACCGGCTGGCGCCCGCTGATTCCCTTCGAGCAGACGGCCGCGGATCTGCTCGCCTGGTGGCGGTCGCGCGAGCCGTGAGCCGCGCCGGGGCCCGGGCAGTTCGTTGTGCACCGGGCTTGCTTGCCGCCCCCTGGACCCCCCGGTAAACTCCCGACCGGGCATGGAGATTCGGCATCGCGGGCTCGAGGACCTGCTCCTCGAGCAGGGGCGGATCGGCGCGGACGATCTCCGGAAGGTGAAGCGGGTTCAGCAGGAGCGGGGCGAGCGCCTGGAGCGCCTGCTGCTCGATCTGGGCTTCATCTCCGAAGAGGATCTGCAGCCGCTGCTCGCCCGCTACCTGGGGGTGCGGGCGGTCACCCGCAAGGACTTTCCCGAGTCCCCCGTGCCGCTCGGGAAGCTGTCGCTCAAGTACCTCCGGCGGGCCAAGGTCATGCCGCTCGCGCAGAACAACGGCTCGCTCGCCGTGGCGATGGCCGATCCCGCGGACCTCAACACGATCCAGGGGCTCGAGCTGGCGACCGGGCTTCGGGTCGAGCCGCAGCTCGCCCGCGAGCGCGACATCCTCGAGGGCCTGGAGGCGGCGTACGGCACCGGGGCGTCGGCCGAGGCGTCCGACGAGCTGGGCGAGGGCGTCATCATCGGGGAGGACGAGGAAGACGTCGCCCACCTCCGCGACCTCGCCAGCGAGGCGCCGGTCATCCGGCTGGTGAACAACCTGATCAACCGGGCCGTCGAGCAGCGCGCCTCGGACATCCACGTCGAGCCGTTCGAGAACGAGCTCAAGGTGCGCTACCGCATCGACGGCGTGCTGCACGACGTCGACACGCCGCCGCGCCGGCTGCAAGCCGCCATCGTCTCGCGCATCAAGATCATGGCGAAGCTCAACATCGCCGAGCGCCGGCTGCCGCAGGACGGCCGCATCAAGCTGCGGCTCATGGGCAAGGAGATCGATCTCCGCGTCTCGACGCTGCCGACGCTCTACGGCGAGAGCGTGGTGCTCCGCATCCTCGACCGCTCGAGCATCGTGGTGACGCTCGAGCACCTCGGCTTCCCGGAGGACACGCTCGCCCAGTTCGAGACGCTCATCCACCGGCCGTACGGCATGATCCTGGTGACGGGTCCCACCGGCAGCGGCAAGACGACCACGCTCTACGGCGCGCTCGACAAGATCAACTCGCCCGACAAGAAGATCATCACCATCGAGGATCCGGTCGAGTACCAGCTCTTCGGCGTGAACCAGATCCACGTGAAGCCGGCGATCGGCCTCACCTTCGCCAACGGGCTGCGCTCGATCGTGCGCCAGGATCCCGACGTCATCATGGTCGGTGAGATCCGCGACGCGGAGACGGCGGAGATCGCCATCCAGGCCGCGCTCACCGGCCACCTCGTCTTCTCGACCCTGCACACCAACGACGCGGCGGGCGCCGTGGCCCGGTTGCTCGAGATGGGCGTCGAGGACTATCTGCTGGCGTCCTCGCTCCTGGGCGTGCTCGCCCAGCGGCTCGTCCGCCGCATCTGCCCGCATTGCAAGGTGCCGGCCGAGGCCGACAACAGCGCGCTGCGCGAGCTGGTGGGGGGCAACGGCGGCGGTGCGGTGCAGGTGTACGAGGGCCGCGGGTGCGACGAGTGCGCGCACACCGGCTACCGCGGGCGCTGCGGCATCTACGAGCTGCTGCTGGTGAACGAGACCGCGCGCCAGCTCATTCTGAAGCGCGCGTCCGCCGACATCATCCGCGAAGCGGCGGTGAAGCAGGGCATGCGGACGCTGCGCGAGGACGGGTGGCGGACGGTGCGCGCGGGGACGACCACGGTCGCCGAAGTCGTACGGGTCACGCAAGAGGAGGTCTGAAGGGGTGGGGTGGCTGGACCGCGTGCGCGGCCGCGCGAGCGAGCCGCGAGCGCTCGCGGCTCGTGTGGCCGTCATCGGGCTCGACGGGGTCGGGCTGCCGCTGGTGCGCGACCTGGTCGCGCGCGGCGTCATGCCCGCGTTCGGTGCGCTGCTCGGGCGCGGGACCTCGGCCCCCATGCGCTCCTCGATCCCGACCATCTCGAGCGTGTCCTGGACCGGCTTCATGACCGGCCGGAATCCGGGCAAGCATGGCATCTACGGCTTCACCGAGCTCAAGCCGGGCACGCTCACCACCTTCTTCCCCAACTTCGGCAACGTGCGGACCGACACGCTCTGGGACGTCGCCGGGCGCGCCGGCAAGCGGGCGATCGTCATGAACGTGCCCGGCACCTACCCGGCGCGGCCGCTCGCGGGGATGCTGGTCTCGGGCTTCGTGGCGATCAACCTCGAGCGCGCCGTCTATCCGGCGGAGCTGCTGCCGCGGCTCACGGCGGCCGGCTACAAGATCGATGTCGACTACGCGAAGGCGAACGAGCGGCCCGAGGCCTTCTTCGCCGATCTCCACGCAACGCTCGAGGCGCGCCGGCGGGTCTACCTCGACCTGCTGCGCGGCGAGCCCTGGGATCTGTTCGTGGGCGTGATCACGGAGTGCGACCGCCTGCACCATTACTTCTGGGACCAGTACGCCGATCCGGGTGCGCCGCACCACGGGCGCTTCCTCGACTTCTACCGCCGGCTCGACGACGTGCTGGCCGCGCTGCTCGACGCGCTGCCGGCCGACGTGCCGGTCTTCGTGATCGCCGACCACGGCCACACGCTCATCCACCGCGAGTTCTACGTGAATGCATGGCTGCGCGCGCAGGGCTGGCAGGCGCTCGCCACCGACAAGCCGCGGAGCCCGGCGGACCTCGACCCCGCCTCGAAGGTCTTCGTGCTCGACCCCGGCCGCGTCTACCTGCACCGGCGCGGGCGCTTCCCGCTCGGCACGGTCGAGCCCGCCGAAGCGGACGAGCTGCTCGGCCGCATCAGCGAGGGGCTGCTCGCCTTGCGCGACGAGTCGCCGGGGGCGCCGTGCGAGGGCCGGCCCGTGCCGCGCGTGTTTCGGCGGGACGAGCTGTACGCGGGGCCGTGCCTCGACGCGGCGCCGGATCTGGTGGTGCACTTCAACCCGGGCTACGACCCGAAGGGGGCGCTGGCACGGCCGGAGGTGTTCGGGCGCAGCGCGCTCACCGGCATGCACACCTACGACGACTCCCTCTTCTTCGTGAACCGCCCCGGGGTGCCGACGGACGGCCTCGACATCGTCGATCTGGCCCCGACCGTGCTGCGGCTGATGGGGCTCGACCCCCCGGCGGACATGGACGGCCGGGCGCGAATGCCCGCTGAACAAGGCGCGAACGCCTAAAGTCTAAGGGTACGCCGTGGGGCAGTTTCAGTACCGCGCCGCAGACGCCGAGGGGAAGGTCGTCGAGGGCACCATCGATGCGCCGGAGCAGGCCGCCGTGGTCGCGCGGCTCCAGGATCGCGGGCTCATCCCCATCCGCATCATGGTGGCGGGCGAGCGCAAGCCGAAGGCGGGCGCCCGGGTGGCGCGGTTTGCGCCCCGGCGCCGCGCGGGCAGCCGCGATCTCCTCATCCTCACGCAAGAGCTGTCCGCGCTGATCGGCGCGGGCCTGCCGCTCGACCGCAGCCTCGCCACGCTCCACGACCTGGCCGACCATCCCGACGTCAAGGCGGCGGTGAGCAGCGTGCTCACGCAGGTGCGCGGTGGCAAGGGGCTCGCAGAGGCGCTGAGCCAGCATCGAATCTTTCCACCGCTCTACGTGAACATGGTGCGCGCCGGCGAGATCGGCGGCTTCCTCGAAGGCTCGCTCACGCGCCTCGCCGAGTATCTCGAGCGCAGCGAGGAGCTAAAGAGCGACGTCATCGGGGCGCTCATCTACCCGGCGTTCCTCATGCTGAGCCTCGGCGGCTCGATGCTCTTTCTGCTGATCTACGTGCTTCCCAAGTTCTCGGACCTGTTCGCGGGCATGGGCCAGGCGCTGCCGCTGCCGGCGCGGATCGTGATGACGGTGTCGCTTGCCATCCGCACGTACTGGTGGCTGCTGCCGGTGCTCGGCGTGCTCGGCTGGTACGGCATGCGCCGCTGGCTGTCGACGCCGGCGGGGCGGCTCCAGTGGGACCAGACGAAGCTTCGGCTCCCGGGACTCGGCATGATTCTCCGTAAGCTCGAGGTCGCCCGCTTCTGCCGCACGCTCGGCACCTTGCTGCGCAGCGGCGTGCCGATGGTGCAGGCCCTCACCATCGTGCGCGAGATCGCGGGCAACGCCGTGCTCGCGCGCGCGCTGGGCGACGTCGAGGTCGGCGTGCGCGAGGGCGCCGGCGTGGCGGCGCCGCTCGCGCGCTCGGGCACCGTGCCGGCGCTCGCCATCCAGATGATCGGCGTGGGCGAGGAGACCGGCCGGCTCGACGAGATGATGTTGCGCGTGGCGGAGCACTACGATCGCGAGGTGCGCTCCTCGATCCAGCGCTTCACCCGCCTGCTCGAGCCGGTGATGATCGTGGTGATGGCGCTGCTCGTGGGCTTCGTCGTCATCTCGATGCTGAACGCCGTGTTCAGCCTGAACGATCTCCCCATGTAGGGGTAGGAGGAAGGAATGCACGCGACACGCAGACGCCGGCAGGGCGGCTTCACGTTGATCGAGATCATGGTCGTGATGGCGATCATCGCCATGCTGGCGGCCATGGTGGGCCCGCGGCTCATCCGGCAGCAGGAGAAGGCCGCTGTGAAGGCCGCGGCCGCGCAGATCGAGCGGCTCGGGACGGCCCTCGACACGTTCCGGCTCGATATGGGCCGGTATCCGACCACCCAGGAGGGCCTGGACGCGCTCATGCGTCCGCCGGCGGGCGGCACGCGCTGGGACGGCCCCTATCTCAACAAGGACGTTCCGCTCGACCCGTGGAACAACCCGTACCAGTATCGCTCGCCGGGGCAGGGCGGGCGGCCGTACGATCTCTTTTCGTTCGGCGCGGACGGCGCGCCGGGCGGCGAGGGCGACGGCCGCGACATCACGAGCTGGCAGGGGTGATCCGCGGTGTCGCGCCGTGCCGGCTTCACCCTGCTCGAGCTCACCCTCGTGCTGATGATCATGGCGATCGCGATCGCGCTCGTCGGTCCGGCCATCGAGGGCGGCTTCGATTCGCGGGAGGTCCGGCGCGCGGCGCGGCAGATCGCCTCGACGATGCATCATCTCCGCGGCGAGGCCGTCGCCACGGGTCATCCGACCGCGATGCGGATCGACCAGCACGAGAACACGATCGAGACCGTGGGCGGGGGGCGCTGGGCCGTGCTCACCGACCGCGCGGTGATCGAGGCGGTGAGCGGCGCCATCCGGGTGGGCGACGAGGTGTGGGACATCCGGTTCTATCCGAACGGCGCGAACACGGGCGCGCAGGTGGTGCTCGCCAACAGCCGCGACCGGACCCGCAACCGGCTGCTGGTCACGCTCGATCCCCTGCTCGGCACGATCACTGTCGGAGACGCCCCGCTGTGAGGTCCCGCCGGCCAGCCGGGTTCACGCTGCTCGAGGTGGCGCTCGCGCTGGCGATCCTCGGCGCCGGGGTCGTCACCTGCCTGCAGATCTTCAGCGCCAGCCTGCAGCTTCAGGACCGCGCTTCCCGACAGACTCGCGTCGTGCTCCTGGCGCGGGCGGGCATGGACGGCATGCTGACGCGGCAGGATCTCTCCAACTCCTCGGTGACGCTGCCGACCGACGAGCAGGGGTTCACGACGCGCCTCGACGTCGAGGACGCGCTGCCCGAGGACGGCTTCACCCTGCCCGAGGGGCTGGACCCGAACAGCGTGAGTCTGGTGCCGAAACGGCTCACGGTCACCGTCACCTGGCAGGACGCCAGCGGTCCGAAGGAATACGTGCTTCGCACGCTGCGGCTGGTGCCGCGGGAGGAATTCTGATCGCGCTCCGCCAGCCGCGCGACCGGCGCGCGGGCTTCTCGCTGCTGGAGCTCGTGCTCGCCATGAGCGCGCTCGCGCTGCTCGCGGCGATCTGTTACGGCGCCTTTCACGTCGGCATTCGCGCGGTGCAGAAGGGGGAGGTGGCGGTGGTGACGGCGCAACGGCTGCGCGTGGTGATGGACATGATGATCCGGCAGGTGAAGTCCGCCGTCGCCACCGTGCAGGCCGGCCGCCTGGAAGACGAGGACGTGCAAGACATCGATCCGGACTTCGTGGAGACCTGCCCCTACTTCGTGGGCGCCCCCGACTACCTGAGCTTCCTTACCGCCGCCGGCATGCTCGGCGGCGGCGGCCTCAGCATCGTGACCTACCGCATCCTTCCCGACCCGCCGCGGCTCACGGTGGAGGAGGTGCCGTACCCGGCGGAGCTGCCGAGCCGCGAGCTGCCCGCCGGCCGGCGTGTCACGGTCGCGCTCGACGGGTTCGAGCAGGCGTGGTTCGAGTTCCATCCGCCGTTGGAGATCGGCGAAGCGACGCTGGGCGCCGCCCCATGGCCGAGCCGGTGGGACGCCTGCGACGACGAGAGCGACTACGAGCTGTCGCTTCCCGCCGCGGTGCGCTTCAAGATCCGCGGGCTGCCGGGCGTGGAGGTGGCCGAGTGGACCCAGGAGATTCCCATCATGCTGGCGTCGCAGTCGCCCGAAAACGCCGTGGGAGAATCGTTTTGATGCGCCGGCGGGCGGTGTGCCGAGCCGCCGGC
>DATMAZ010000080.1:0-2961 GCA_035559675.1 Candidatus Limnocylindria bacterium | reverse complement strand
GCTCTCGGCGCGCAGCCGGTGCCCCGCGCGGCGCGCCGCCGGTCCGGTGATCCAGCGCGAGCGGCCCGAGGCGAGCGCGATGCGCCCGTCGAGCGAGACCGCGAGCTTCAGCGCGATCCACGGCCGCCGCCGCCGCACGAGCGAGCGGTGGCCGTAGAGCAAGCGGTCCGCGATGTCCGCGCCGAGCCCCACGGACACCTCGGCGCCCGCCGCGCGCAGCGCGCGAATCCCGCGGCCCCGCACGCGCGGGTTCGGGTCGGTCCGCGCGATCAGCACCCGCCGGAGCCCGAGCGGCACGAGCTTGTCGATGCAGGGCGGCGTGCGGCCGTGATGGCTACACGGCTCCAGCGTGACGTACAGGTCGGCTCGCCGCGCGCGCCTGCCGGCGCGCCGGAGCGCGACGATCTCGGCATGCGGGCCGCCGGCCGGGCGCGTGAAGCCTTCGCCCACGATGCGTCCGTTGCGCACGAACACGGCGCCGACCGGCGGATTGGGAAACGTGCGCCCGAGCGCGCGAGCGGCCAGCTCGATGGCCCGTTGCATGAAGCGCTCGTCCCGCGGCGAATGGGTCGCCGGGCCCCGTTTCACCGCCGCTTCGCGGGCCGCTTGGCCCGCGCTCCGCGTACCGGGCGGCGCACGCCGCGCTCGGCGATCAGATCCTCCAGCTCGCGCATGAACTCGTGGACGTCCCGGAACGAGCGGTAGACCGACGCGAAGCGCACGTAGGCCACGGGGTCAAGCTCGTGCAGCGCGTCCATGACCGCCTGGCCGATGCGCGAGCTCGGCACCTCGCGCTCACCGCCCTCCTGCACCGCGCGCTCGATCTGGTCCGCGATGGCCTCGATCGTATCCACCGACACCGGCCGCTTCTCGCACGCGCGGTTGAGCCCAGCCACGATCTTCGCCCGGTCGAACGGCTCGCGCCGTCCGTCCTTCTTCACCACCATCGGCAGACTCACGTCGGCGCGCTCGTAGGTGGTGAAGCGCCGCCCGCAGCGGTCGCAATGCCGGCGCCGGCGGATGACGTCGCCCTCCTTGCCCAGCCGCGAGTCGACCACGCGGCTGTCGGGTGCGCGACAGGCGGGGCACTGCATGGGACGGGCTCAGCCGAGGCGGTGGCGGTAGAGCGGGAACCGCTCGCAGAGGTTGCGCACGTCGTCGGCCAGCGCGCGAAGCTTCGCGTCATCGCCCACCGCCTGGAGCCCGCGGGCAATGAACTCGGCGACGACCTCCATCTCCGGCTCCTTCATGCCGCGGGTGGTGACGGCCGGCGTGCCGATGCGGATGCCGCTGGTGACGAACGGCGGGCGCGGATCGAACGGCACCCCGTTGCGGTTCACCGTGATGTGCGCCCGGTCGAGCGTCTCCTGGGCGACCTTCCCGGACAGCTCGGTGTCGCGGAGGTCGACCAGCATCAGATGGTTGTCGGTCCCGCCCGAGCACAGGCGGAAGCCCCGGCGCATCAGCGCCGCCGCGAGCGCGCGCGCGTTGCCGAGGATCTGAGCCTGATAGGCGCGGAACTCGGGAGTCGCCGCCTCGCGCAGCGCCACGGCCTTGGCCGCGATCACGTGCATCAGCGGCCCGCCCTGGTTTCCGGGGAACACCGAGGAGTTGACGGACTTCTCGTACGCGGCCTGGCACAGCACCATGCCGCCCCGCGGGCCGCGCAGCGTCTTGTGGGTGGTGGTGGTGACGAACTGGCAATGGGGCACCGGCGACGGGTGCAGATCGGCCGCCACCAGGCCCGCGAAGTGCGCCATGTCGGCCATGAGCAGCGCCCCCGCCTCGTCGGCGATTCGCCGAAAGGCGGCGAAGTCGATCTGGCGGGGATACGCGGAGTGACCGACCACGATCATCTTCGGGCGCTCGGCGCGCGCCAGCGCCGCGACCTGTTCCAGGTCGATCAGCCCGTCGCGCTCACGCACGCCATAGGGCACCACCCGGAAGAACCGGCCCGAGAAGTTGACGGGGCTGCCGTGCGTGAGATGCCCGCCGTGCGCCAGGTTCATCGCCAGAATCGTGTCGCCCGGCTGGAGCTGCGAGAAGTAGACGGCCATGTTGGCCTGGGAGCCGGAGTGCGGCTGCACGTTGACCGCGTCGGCCCGAAACAACGCCTGCGCTCGCTCGATGGCGAGGCGCTCGACGTCGTCGACCCACTCGCAGCCGCCGTAGTAGCGCCGCCCGGGATAGCCCTCGGCGTACTTGTTGGTGAGCACCGAGCCCTGCGCCTCGAGCACCGCCTCGCTCACGAAGTTCTCGGAGGCGATCAGCTCGAGGTTGTATTCCTGGCGCTCGGTCTCGCGGCGGATCGCCTGGGCGATCTCCGGGTCGACCTGCGCCAGCGGCGCGGCTCGATTCACTTGTGGCTCTCGATGTAGTTGACGACGTCCTGCACAGTGCGGATCTTCTCGGCGTCCTCGTCGGAAATCTCCATATCGTACTCTTCCTCGAGCACCATGACGAGCTCGACGATGTCCAGCGAGTCGGCGCCCAGGTCTTCGATGAAGGACGCCTGCGGCGTCACCTGCTCCTCGCTCACCCCCAACTGCTCACAGATGATCTCCTTGACTCGTTGTTCCACGCTCGAGGCCATTCACCCTCCTCCTTTCGGAATCCTCACATGTACAGCCCGCCGTTGACACGGAGCACGTGCCCGGTCACATACCCCGCCTCGGGCGACACGAGATAGGCCACCGCGGCAGCCACCTCCGCGCCCTCCGCCTCGCGTCCGAGCGGGATCGCCAGCCGATACGCGGCCCGCTGCTGGTCGCCGAGCGCGGCCGTCATCTCGCTGGCCACCAATCCCGGGGCCACGGCATTGACGGTGATGCCACGGCTCGCCAGCTCGCGCGCCACGGCCTTCGTGAAGCCGATGACGCCGGCCTTCGCGGCCGCGTAGGCGGACTGCCCCGCGTTCCCGGCCTCGGCGACCACCGATGCGACGTTCACGATTCGTCCCCC